>BQJC01000004.1:0-300000 GCA_021604505.1 Nitrospinaceae bacterium
GATCACGTCCGCTTTCCAGGAGTTGCCCAGAGAAATGTCTTTCCCCGTCTCCGGATCGCGATACACCGATCCACGTGGACCGATGATGATTCCACCGTACAGACCGTCCCGAACGTTGGTCGTCAAGTTCCCAAAGTCCCAAATCAATGCGCCATTGATGTTGTAATCAGGAGCTGCATAGAACGTGTAAACTTTGGATTTGCCGGGAGCCACCGTCTGATCTCCAGGATTGTTCCCGACATTGATTCCCTGGGAATCCAGAGGATCGAACGCGATGTTGTTCGCGTGCAGGGAAGCGTTGCCCTCTTTCAGGCGGTTGGTCAGCTTGATCTTCGCGCATTCACCAATGTTAATGCGCAGGGTCAGCGGATGCGGCATCGGCGCATCGTCCGACGCCTTGCTCACCTCGCCCTCGAGAGCAAAGATCTTAGCGTCTTCATTAGCAAGGATGAGTTTACGCTCAAAATCCACTTCGATCTCATCCTCGGCATTCGGGTTGAACTTCAGCTCTTTGTTAATCGCAACCACACTGAAATTCTTCACCGGAGCGCCTTTCGGACAAAGAGTCTTTCTCACTTTCTTTTTAAACTCTTTCTCCTCGTTGCCAGGAAGCTCTTTCAGGTCCTTCTGTAACTTGTCATGCACCCGAATGATTCCCCAGGTTCCTTCCGACAGATGCGAGGTTCTACCATCGTAATAGAGGTAGTCCCCGGCCATTCCCTGGTAACCGCCTGCAGTGGTCGCCAGGTCGTAGCGTTCCGCGATACCGATATGAATCGTATTGGTAACCCGGGAATCTCTGTCGTAACGCTCCGGGCGGTAACCGTGACCGGAAACCACGAAGGTATGGGTCTCATTCTGCATGCCATGAAGCAGGCGGAACATGATGCTGTCACCCACGTAAGCGCGAAGCAACGGGGTGGACGGATCTCCATGCACTTTACTGCTGAACAGCTTGGAGACGTCGTTATTCGACTTCAAACGTGCTGTCAAAGAAGTCGCCCGGAAGTTGAACCCGCCGCCTGTGGTGTGCGTGCCACCGTTCAGGTGCGGGAAAGCCACTTCCAGCATCGTGTCAGGCATCTGAAAAGAGATGGACTGACCCGCCGCAATGGCGTTCTCTCTGGACAATCCCGGAGGATTACCGGCAGTCACCAGTTGCGCGGAATGCGGAACCGTGTCATGCAATTGCGCGACAAGCTCACGGAAACTGCCGTTTCGCCCGTAAGCGAAAGGCTCGGTGCCATGAATATCGGCAACCGGACCGCTACGGATCGGTTTTCCCGTCTTGGGATCATGATACGTCGATCCCCACGGTTCCACGATCGTAGAGCCAATCCCGCCGTGCGGCCAGGTGGTCGCACCAAACGCATGATCGTGCCAGAACACCAGCCCGAGATCTGCATCGACCCACCAGCGATAGCGCACATATTCCGTCGTGACTATCTGACCGGCCGCGTGAGCGTGGGTCATCGGAGCGGTAAACTTAATCGTGTACTTACCGTCTTTGGCCGGGCTCTTGCTAGGATCAGGTGTGATCGACTTGATCCAACGCGCGTCCTTCTTGTTGGGAACTTCGATGCCGACGATGATATCGGCTCCCACATGATATGCGGTCGCTCCCTTAGCCATCTGGATTTCAACCGTATCGTCTCCAGGTTTGGTGGCTTTCAGCACTTTTGCATTCATCGGAACGGGCATACCTACATGATGTCCGTCTTTCATCTTCTTCGTGAACTGCTTATAGGATCTCATCGACTGATCGTATGAGAACCCGGTGATGACGCCGTCAGACGCCTGGTTGTCGAACTGGAAAAAATGCGGATGAATGTTGACTTTCGACATTTGAAAGTTCGTGAAGTCATCATCATCCCATTCGCTGGAAAGAAGCACATCCACACAATCGTAGACGTTGGCGCGAATGACCAGCGGATAAGCGCGCGCAGGATCTTTTCTCACCGTCTCGATTTCCTCATCAATCACGTAAATCAGACCGTACTTATCGATCATCGGCGGTGTTTTACCAATAGCCGGTGAAAGTTGTACGGGCGTATTGATGAAATGCAGGTTGAACTGCTTTCGACCGGCACCGCCCGGACAAAGGCTCCAACGGCCATGCTCACCCGGTTTCGCGGGAGCACTGCTTTCAACGTTGGGTCCACTGCTTCCATTACCGGACTCAGACGCGAGATTCTCGTTATGAGTGGCCAAATGGAACGGTTCGAGCCACGGAGCGCCGCCGTGATGACGGGCAAACGGAACGCGCTTGCCGAAATGCGGCGTCATGTGCGGCCAAGCCAGCTTACCCGTCAACGGCGAGAATTGAATCGGGTGCCGTTTGCCGGGATGCGGCGATTTGTATTTCGGCCACTTGACAGTGGACTCACGCTCGGACATGGCGGTGACGCCTTTCCAGCCGTAATCCCACACGGAACCGTCGTAGGCCTTGATCTGCCCTACTTCGTCATCCGTATGACCCGGCTTGCCTTGCGGCGGAAGCATGTATTTTACCCAGTCCTTAACATTAACGACAGGAGCTTCCGGGGTCCAGTCGCTGTTGCCCTTGCCGACCACTTTGAACTTTTTACCAAACCAGTCCATGGTCTTGCCGACCAGTTTATCCGAGCTCACGCCTTTGGGAATGCGGCCCTCGCGATCCGGAAGCTCTTTCAAGGGACGCATGACATCGGTGCTGCCAAACGGATAGTTTCCATCCTGAATGGTGTTGTACACGCGCCAGTAACCCCACATACCCGCAACATAATGATGCGCGACGTGGCAATGAAACAGAAAGTCCCCTGCGAGACGCTGACACAGACCGGAACCGCACTCGGTTTCCAGGTCCACCGCTTCGGACGGGCCGATAACCTTAACGTCCACCCGGTCGGAGGTGGTCCTTACCACCGGATACTTCACCGGACCGTTCCAGGCCGCCGTCGTCAGGTTTTCAATATCGATCTGCCGCTTCGGAGAACGGGTCCAGCGAATCGTGCCGCCATGCGGATGATGCGAATGGAACACCTCGCCGCCGCCGTGAATCAGGCGGAACTTGGCGGGATCACCCAGGTAGGACCGGGGAATCGTGGTGGGAGCGTCCCCAAACGTATAGGAACTGTATCCCAGCGATTCATCCTCGAAATGAAACTTTTTCTCCTGCACTACGAGGTTATTGATACCGAAAGGCTCACTTCGATAATTTATTGCTCTGGCGGACGGACGATACGCATCGGTCTGCGGATCGCGCTGAGGAATCATTTCTCCGTGGCGATTGAGCGGACGGAACGATTCATCGCCGACTTCGTGGTAATAAATGGTGAACTCACGAAAGTCTTTCTCATTTTCATTCGCGATCATCGCCATCCAGCCGCTTTCCAGCGGTTCGCCGGTCCACGGGTCGAGATAGGTGGAGCCGACGGGTTCAACCATGAACGCCCCGATCAGACCCAAAGAGGACGGATCGCGCCCCGCATGACTCTGAATCAAGTGAGCGCCTTCCTGCTCGTCGATCGGAATGTACCACTCGAATTCCTGAGATTCGCCGGAAGGAATGATAGCGCCCGGAGACGCGGCTGTAGCGGGGAGACCTGAAGAACTGATGATCATCGCGGAACCGTTGACCTGGAAACCGATATCTTCGTCCTCAACCTCGTTGGTGACTTTGAAACGTGCGCAATCGCCCTGATTGGCGCGAATGGTCAGAGGTTGAATAGCATCCCCCTGCAACCCGTTGGTGACCATGCCAGGGTCAAGCTCATCTTCCCTGGACGCGGCGTTCGCTTCTTCTTCCGCACGAACTTTATCGATATCTTTGGTCAATACATACATGTACCCAGGGTAATAGTCCCCCCACTGGTTCAGCATGACCTCGACGTTGATCGCGGTGATATCGTAGAGTTTGACCGGAGCGCCGCTTGGGCAATGAGCGCCCTTGAACACTTTATCCGCAGCTTCGGAAGGGCCTAAGAGGTAACTTTGCCCCAATTGGTGAGCGGCCCAGGAATCGTGAAAACCGCCACCGGATGATGCCGGCGCCGCATGTTCCTTCAGCTTGCCTTGAAGCCGGTCCATCAGACTCATGAAGGTCTGATCCAGCTTCTGCTGACTGCCGTCAAGGCCGCTCATCACATCTTCATAGTTGAGCTGCTTTTCCAGCTTTTCCAGCCACACGGGCCGGTCAGCGGCATGATTCTCATGCCCGGCATGTTCATTTGCAACCTCCGCACTTGCAATTCCAACCCAACTCAGAGTCAGGACAGTAATCGCAAGCACAGTCAAAACTTTCCATCCCTTTTTGACGCGAAAATGCATTTCTAATCCTCCAAATGTGATTTGCCCACACTTCGGTTTTAACTCCCTAGAAAAAACCGAAAGGCAATTTTTCAAGACGCAGGTTGTCTCCCTAACAAGACTGCGCCTCGTTAAGCCATAAAAATCAATCTCCTATTAAAATATCTATTGTGGGTTTCCTCGAAAAAATAGATGAATTCGCTACATTTAATAAAAACAAGGAGCAGACTCTAACATATTTTAATTTTCCCGTACAAGAGTCAAATGGAACTTTTTATCATTTCTTGATAACAGAAAAAAAACCGGGCCCCCGCGGTAAATTTTGCCGACAATATTTTGGTACTGCTTAGGGTTTGAAACGTCTTCACCGTTCACCGCTAAAATCCGATCCCCCACCCGGATTCCCTTTTTCTCCGCAGTACTTCCAGAAATAATTTCTTTAATGACCACCCCGGAGCCGTATTCCGCTCCATCCTGAACCGGCTCCAACTCTATCCCCAGGGCCGGGTAATTCCCCTGGGGATCAAAAATGCCTGCCTGTCTATTCTTCTTTTTTTGGTAATTATCCAGTTTCACACGAACCACCTGGGGTTGACCGTCGCGAAGAATATCCAGATGAACCGTTTGCCCAGGGGTAATGACACCCACGATGCGAATCATACGCGTCGGAGAATTAACGGCCACACCGCCAATTTTCAAAATGATATCCCCCACCCGGAGCCCCGCCCGCTGAGCCGGATCGCCTTCAAACACCGAATTGATCAAAACCCCTGTCCCCACATCCAGATCGACTTTCGCCGCCATTTCAGAGTCCACAGGCTCGATCCCAACCCCAAGCCAGCCCCGCCGGACTTCGCCATTCTCGATCAATTGCGTCGAGATCTGCTTCACAATATTAGAGGGAATGGCAAACCCGATGCTCTGCGCATAATTGATGATGGCGGTGTTGATACCGACGACCTCCCCTCGAATGTTGAGTAATGGCCCACCACTGTTTCCGGGGTTGATCGAAGCGTCGGTCTGAATAAAATCTTCATAACGTGAAAGGTTGACGTTTTCCCGGTTCAACCCGCTGACGATGCCAAAGGTCATGGTGTCGTTCAAGCCGTAAGGATTGCCAACCGCAACCACCATCTGGCCGACTTTTAAGCGTCCCGAATCGCCAAAATCCACAGAACCTTCAGCCAGACCTTCCGGTATTTTCACCACAGCGAGATCCGTGTCGTCATCCGATCCCAATACCTCACCGACCACTTTCTTACCTCCAAAGAGCGTCACCTGAATTTTGTCGGAACTGCGGACCACATGACTGTTGGTGACGATGAACCCTTTTTTTGCATCGATGATCACACCGGCCCCTGCATTGTTGGGTCTTCCTTTACTGGGCTCATCCTGCCTGCGAATCGATGGAGAAGGGGGGACGTATGGAGACAGGCTGACAACGGCGGGCCGCACCTTGTCCGCCAAAGAAACAAACGCGTTCTCCAGGTCTTCAAGAAGCTGGAACCCTTTGAACCCTGCGGATGCGGTTCCAAACCCGGAAAAGAAAAATAGAAATGCGAAAATTAAAACTGTAAGCGGTTGGGTGAGTGATCGGGTATTCATGGCTTTTGATCGAATGAGGTTGAATGAATACTGACTTAAGGAAACCAGAAAATCAAAGTTTTATCCAGAAGTTTGCATTGCGCCGGGAAAGTTTTAAACACGATCCCGGAAAAGAAATTAAATTTCCTTTTTCTGATTAAAAAATATCTCGAGCAGTCGCCAACATAATAAAAGTTTTCAAGGACTTGGACAATCAATAATTTTACCACTTTTTTTTACAATCGCTTCCACGCCGCTTCCGAGAACAGAATTCGCATTTTCGGTGCAAACCGCAGGCAGATGATGGAAAGCCGCCTGGCAACATCCAGCAAAACCATTGACCCGATAGGGCGCATATTTATCAAAAAAAGCAATTCACTTGATTTCTTATAAGGATCATGAAAAAGTAAAACAACCGCTTGCAAGTAAAAATCAACCCTGCTGTGAATCCAATGGACTTTAAAGAACTGGAAAACCAATCCGCCGAGGAAATCCTGCAATGGACCCTGGACAAGTTTGGCAAACGCGCCGGCGTCGCGTCGAGTTTCGGTATGGAGGACATGGTGCTCATCGATATGGTGTCCAATTTAGGGGGAGACATCACCCTGTTCACCCTGGACACCGGGCGCCTGCACGAGGAAACCTACGAGACCATGGAAAAAGTCCGCACCCGGTACGGGTTGACCATCCAGACGTATTTTCCCGACCGGGAGAAAGTCGAAGCGTTGGTTCGCGATAAAGGTCTTTTTTCCTTCAGGGAAAGTGTGGACAACCGCAAGGAATGCTGTTTCATCCGCAAGGTGGAACCCTTAAACCGCGCACTCGCCCAATTGGACGCCTGGGTGACGGGCCTCCGCCGCGAACAAAGCGTGACGCGCACCGACGTTCCAAAAGTGGCCGACGATGCCGACCACCCACCCCTGGTCAAGATCAACCCCCTCGCCGATTGGACGCAGGAACAGGTGGAAGCCTACATCCAGAAACACTCGGTTCCTGTCAATGCCCTGCATGCGAGAAACTTTCCCAGCATCGGCTGTGCTCCCTGCACCCGGCCCATCATGGAAGGGGAAGATATCCGCGCCGGACGCTGGTGGTGGGAAAACCCGGAGCATAAGGAGTGTGGGTTGCACAGACCGAAGTGAAAAACATAACCTAGAGAAAAAAGAAAGAGGAATGATAAATACCTGCTTATTTTTTTCGGTTCACGGCCTGCAGGCTATGCTCAACCCCTTCCAACCGTTTTGAAAACTCTTCCGTATTTTCAAATATCGATACTGTCAGAGGAACCAACAATCGAGCGACCTGCCGGGCTTTTTGGAATAAATTGCCTTTCACTACATCCTTCCCGCTATTCAGTTCGGCAATCAGCCTCCTTTCCACTTCGATGCAAAGAATGGGCAAAAGTTGAAAGGCCATCAATCCCACCGTCCCTATTTGTCTCAAAGAAGCCCTAGGACCGTCATCTTTCCCTGAAGCCTGAGCGGTAAAAAGGTCTTCAGGGGCCGTGGTGTGCATGAACAGCATGGAAATGAGAAACATCAAAGTCAACCGGCAGGCGATGAGCGCTCCCGCTTCCAGTCCTTCCCAGGTCACTCCTAATACAGAAACGGATTCGATGGAAGTTCCCGGCGTAAAAAAGACGGGGAATATTCCCAGCAAAAGGATGAACCAGGCAAAAGTCCGCAGTTTCCGAATTACCCCTCCAAAGCCTGTTTTGGCTAAAACGATCCCCAGCAGGCAAATCAGGGAGACCGCGGCGATCCCCATCCACTGGCCCCATGCGGTGAGGCAAAGGATTGCCAGTCCGAGGGAAATTTTTCGGGCCACGGACATCCTGTGAAGAACCGAGTCTCCGGGGCTATAAACTCCCGGCATCAGATGATCGAATGAAAAGTTTTTTTTCATTTTACACAGGAACCTTTACTTACTATCCGGTGACATAACCTTAGGATGAGCTTAGACCATTTGCACCGCAAAGGCGGAGAGGCCCCAAAGAATAAAATTAGACAAAATCAACAGGAGAAAAACCGGTCCTCATCTCCTCTTGAATCGTTCTTTCTTTAGGTTTTCTTTGCGCTCTTTGCGCCTTTGCGGTAGTGATGTCCCATTTTGGTTTCAAACATCCTCTCGCATGCTGGCTCAATGGCTTGAATGCCCTCGAAAACTATGGAATGATGTCTTTTTTTCCACCGGATTTGATTATATGGTTTCCCCTGACAGGATCATAGAAGAAACCCGAAAACACGTGGAATCCCTGTTTGCCGATGACGGTTCCGGCCACGACTGGTGGCATATTTACCGCGTGTGGACCGTTGCGGGCAAGCTGGCCGAGGCGGAAGGCGCGGACCGCACTGTAGTGGAACTGGCGGCGCTATTGCACGACATCGCCGACTGGAAATTTCATGACGGCGACGACACCGTCGGTCCGCAAAAAGCCCGGCAATGGCTGGAACAACAGGGAACCGACGAGGACACCATCCGCCATGTGTGCGACATCGTCGCAACCATCTCCTACAAGGGAGCTGGGGTAGAGACTCCGATGCAGACGCTGGAAGGCAAAGTCGTGCAGGACGCCGACCGGCTCGACGCCATCGGCGCTCAGGGCATCGCCCGCACGTTTGCTTATGGCGGCAACAAGAACCGCTTGATCTACCATCCCGATCAGAAGCCGGTGATGCATCAGAGTTTCGAGGAATACAAGAAAAACGACGGCCACACGATCAACCACTTTTACGAAAAACTGCTCCTCCTAAAGGACCGAATGAACACCGAGGCGGGAAAGAAAATGGCCGGGGAAAGGCACCGTTTCATGGAACAGTTTCTCGACCAGTTTTTCAGAGAATGGCATGGAGAATCCTGAAATCCTCAAAGAGGCCGCCGAGCTTTTGTCCGGCTCTAAACGCGTGCTGTTTTTGACCAGCGCCGGAATGAGCGCCGACTCCAATATCCCGACATTTCGAGATAAAGACGGGTACTGGCGAAACTTCCCGCCCTTCAAGGAAAAAAATCTGGAAGCGCAGGATCTCGCCAGCCCCTGGGCGTTCCGCAACGAGCTTCCGCACGCCTGGGCATTTTACGAATGGCGGCGGCGAAACGCTCACGAAAACGAACCGCACAAGGGCTATCACATCATCAACCGCTGGATCGACGACCACTTTGAAGACGCCTTCATCCACACCACCAACACCGACGGCTATCACCTGCGTTCCGGGTCTCATCCCAGTCAGGTGATGGAAGTGCACGGGTCCATGTGGCGCCTTCAGTGCCTGGAGGTGTGCAGTCACAGTTTCTGGGACGAGGATTCCGTTCCGCTTTGCGAGATGTCGTATGACACCATGAAAGCCTGGGATTATCCGAAATGCCGTCAGTGTAAGGCCATCGCCCGGCCTCACATTTTAATGTTCGGCGATGGAGAGTATGTCGGGCATCCGGAACAGGAGAGAAATTTTCAACAGTTTCTCGGCGAGCCCGTCGATCTGGCGATTCTGGTTGGAAGCTCCGGAGCTATCCCGACCAATGACTACATCGCGGTCCATCTTCAAAGCCGGGGAACGCAGGTGATCAACATCAACCCCGATCCGTCCACCAACGCCATCGTCCGCACGGACCACTTCCTGCCCATGACCAGCGAAGCCGCTTTCATAAAGTTAGACGAAGCGGCTTTTGGAACACCGTTTTAAACAGCGTGACTCTGCTCCAGACTGTAAAACCACTCACAGCATTCTTTTTATCTGAAGGTGATCCGCCTGTTTCAACAAAACCTCCGGATTTTCCACGGTTTGCCCCGTCTCCCACCTCAAAAAACCCCGAATCGCCTTATATTGTAAGCCTCTGATAAACTACATTTAATATTCCTATCCACCCGAAAATATAGTATTCTTTTGGGATACCCCAATACCACGGTTTGGAAACCTGGAGTTAAGGTATAGCTAATTCCTTGATTAAATTAGACTTAAAATTTCTATTTTCCTTTGGAGGACGTTGCCAATGCGGGTCCTGATCCTTACACTTATTTTATTTTTTTCCAGCTCTCTTCCTCTTTATGCGAAATGTACCAAGGAAGAGGTGTGCGCTCTGGTGGGTAAAATGAACCACTTCGCCATTCTGGATAAATGTCCCGCTGCCGGCCCCATGCTGGTGGAGTGTAGGCAGGTTTCCAAAGAAACCGTGGAAGACCTGCCCGAACCCAACTTTGTCGACAACGGCGACGGCACGATCACCGATACCGTCAACAAATTGCTATGGTTAAAAAAAGGCCGCTTTGATAAAAAATTAAAACTCAAAGACGCGAAGGCCGAAGCAAATATGGCCGAAGAGGCAGGACGCAACGGGTGGCGGCTTCCCACCCTGCCGGAACTGAAAACCCTGCTCTATAAAGAAAGAGTGATCAACGCCAGCGGTAAAAAGGCCTGGATCAATCCCTTGTTTGATGACGGGTTGGGTCACTACTACTGGACGACGACGACCTGTGACCAGGTTTCCGTCATTAAAGACCGCTACCAGGAAAAGATCTGCCAGGAGGGTGACAAGGCCGCATGGTTTGTCCACTTCAACATCAATGCGGTTGGGTGGTTTCATACCGACCTGGAACGGCCCTTCGTCTGGCTGGTACAGGAAGCAAAGTAAGCGGCTTAATCTTTTTGAGTTCCTTTTACTCCCAGCCCTCGGGCAGGGTCACACCCTCTCCACTCCTGGCTGTTATTAAACGAAGGAAAAATGAATCCTATCCATCCGCAAAATCATCAACACCTGTGCGGCCAGGGTTGAGTTTTGAGAAAGCCTCCATCATCATCAGCGCTCCGCATCGATATCCCTCTTGAAAAACCTTAATTTTCAAGGTAAACAATTGAAATCATTAGAGAGTTTTAATTTAGACAACACGTTTGCCCAATTGGGGCCGGAGCTCTACCAGCTCAAATCCCCGGACCCGGTCTCGGAGCCCTATCTCGTCGATTTTAATCCTGAAGGGGCCCGGCTCATCGGTCTGGACCCAAAAGAAGCGGACCGGCCCGAGTTTGTCGAATATTGCGCCGGCAACAAACTGTTCCCCGGTTCCAAACCGCTGGCGATGGCGTATTCAGGCCATCAATTCGGAGTCTACAACCCGCGCCTGGGGGATGGCAGAGGGCTTTTATTGGGCGAAGTGACTAACGGCGACGGACATAAATGGGACATCCACTTGAAGGGAGCCGGACCGACCCGCTTTGCCAGGGGATTTGACGGACGCGCTACCCTGCGCTCTTCCATCCGCGAATACCTGGCCGGGGAAGCCCTGCATGGCTTGAAGATACCGACCACCCGCTCGCTGGCCATCGTCGGTATCCGTGAGCTGATTTACCGGCAAACGCCCGAACTGGCGGCTGTCCTGGTGCGCATCAGCGATTCGCACATCCGCTTCGGCAGTTTCGAGTTGTTCCATTACACGAACGATCCCGGAAGGGTCAAAGAGCTTGCCGATCATGTCATTCAACGCCATCACCCGGACATCGAAAACGAAGCGGACAAATACCAACTGCTCTTTAGGCGGGTGATGACGTCGACCGTTCAGCTCATCGCCAGATGGCAGGCGGCGGGATTTGTCCACGGCGTGATGAACACCGACAACATGTGCATCACCGGCGTTACGTTTGATTACGGTCCGTACGGATTCATCGATCATTTCGATCCGCGTTACACCCCCAACACATCGGACAGCCACGGACGCTACGCTCTCGGCAAACAGGCAGAGATCGGTTACTGGAATTTGAGCAAATGGGGGGAAACTTTATGCGGACTGGTCGACCCTGAAGACATCCTGGAAGAAATGGCGCAATATCAACCGATGTACAACAGCTTTTACCGCGAACTCATGGGACAAAAACTCGGTCTCGCTGTTCTCGATCAGGAATTTGCGGACCTGATGGGCAAGCTGTTTGAACTTCTGTTCAACAACCCGGTGGACTACACCAATTTTTTCCGTGGGCTGTCCAATTACCCGGAAGGAAATTTTTCAGGACTGCTCCATGCCTTCAATGACCAGAAAGAAATTAAAGACTGGCTGGACCGCTATGGTAAATTGATCGACCGGGAAGGGTCAGCGTTTGAAGAGCGCAAAGATAAAATGGATGCCGTGAACCCCAAATTTCTTCTGCGGCAATATTTATTACAGAGAGCGATCGATAAGGCGCTCAAGGAATCGGATTTTTCTGAAATCCAGCGCTTGCGGGTTCTCCTGGAGGACCCATTCAATGACAGGCCGGAGATTTTCAAACAATACGGTATCGACCCCGAGTTTTACGCCTCGGACACCCCGGACTCTCAGCTCGGCATGCAGCTCAGCTGTTCCGCCTGAACAACAGATAAAACCGTTTTCACCGCAAAGGCGCAGAGAACGCAAAGAAAACCAGAAAAATGCGCAGAATTACAGGATAATAGCGGATCAAAAACTCCCTTCAGCGAAGAGACCTTTGCAGAGGAGAAAAAATCCCTCGAATCCTTTTTAAAAAAGGGGAACCTGCTATACTCCCCTTCTGCGAATACCTGTTCCGGGCATGAAGGCAGGGGTAAAATATCACCAGGGTCGCGGGGATTTCACCCATTGGAAACAATACGAGCAACCCCATAAAAATTATCGATTCGTATTTTATTTAAAGAAAGGATGAATTGAATGATTCAACTGGAAGCAGAGATCACTGAAATTGCCTCTCCGCCCAACAAAGCGGACCAATTCCGCGAACTCACCCTCTGGCTGCCGGAATCCGAAGAACACGTCGAGATGACAGTTGCCTTGACGGAGTTTCAGAGCGCCGGGTTCAGCGAAGGGGATAAGATATCCATCAAGCTGGAAAAAAAGTTCGACATCGACTCCCTGACCCAGGACTTGATGAATATGTGATTGGCCCTACCCTTCTTTTCCCCAGCCTTCTAAAAGACTCAAAATCTTTTTATAAAGAGCGGAAAAACCTGAAAACCTATTTGACAGGATCAACGGGATGAACAGGATGAAACACCAAAACCTTTTCATGTCTCATGCAAAGGGATAAAATCCGCTGTTATTATGTCAATCCTGTCTAATTTAACAAAACTTGTCAGCCGAGGCCGCGACTTTCACACTAGTTCGGGCTTTCTCTGTTAAAAAAATTTACTTGATTGTCGAAACGTCGCACATCTTTTTAATTTCCGCTGTTACCCTCCAGCAATGAACCATGGGATAACGATCCGACAATGGATTGCACAGCAAGCCGCGGCATGACCCGGATCACTTTTTCGTTTCAATCAGTTAAAATGTTAAAGTGGCGATGGAAACCCAGTACAATGACGTTCAGGAGTTGTTGGCAATAATGTCCCTGGGACAGAAATCGAAGGAGCGTCCTGTTGTAACTTGAGAACTCAGAAAAGCATATGGACGTAATTAATAATTTTTTCATTCTGGTTGCACTTGTGATGCTGTCCGGATTTTTTTCAGGCGCCGAGACCGCCTTAATTTCTCTGCGTCCGGCACAAATCCGGAATATGGTTAACGCAGGACGAAAAGGCGCTGGCCTGGTTGAGCGCATCAAAGCCAACCCGCAGAAATTGTTAATCACGATCTTGATCGGAAACAACGTGGTCAACATTGGAGCCTCCGTACTGGCCACGGTGATGGCTACGGAACTGCTCGGTCATGGGGTGATACCCTTGGTGACGGGGGTCCTGACTTTAGTCATTCTGGTTTTTGGCGAAATCATCCCTAAAACCTTTTGTTACAAAAACGCGGAAACTTTTTCTCTGATAGCAGCGTTCCCGCTTTTTATTCTGGAAAAAATTCTCTTTCCCCTGATCTGGCTCATGGGAAAATTGATCACTTGGATTAACAGAGTTTTGGGTATCGAGCACAAAAAGGAAAATGTGGTTTTTGAGGAAGAACTGCGGACGATGGTGGATTTGAGCGCAGAAGAGGGGGCCTTGGAAATTTCCGACGCGGAGATGATCGACCGTGCCATGGAATTTGGGGATACCCTGGTTCAACAAGTGATGACCCCACGAGCCCAAATCTGTGGTATCGAGGAAAACCAGACCATCCGGCAAACTCTGGAGACCATGATCAATCAGGGTCTTCATTCCCGGTTGCCGGTCTATCGCAAAACCCTGGATAACCCGGTAGGCGTGGTTACCATACGTGAAATGATCCGGCTGTATATCGCCCCGAATACAATCGACAGACAACTGAAGGACTTAAAACTGTCCTCCCCGATAGTGGTGCCGGTCACACAGTCGATCAAAGAACTTTATAATGAACTCCGGGTTAAAAGAACGCACCTGGCTCTGGCGTTGGATGAACACGGTTCTGTGGTGGGTCTCATCACCATGGAGGATATTGTGGAAGAGGTAATGGGTGAGATCCAAGACGAAACCGATTCCGAGGAATTACAGCGTATCACCCGGCGCGGAGAAAACTCATGGTCTGCCAGCGGAAATGTGGAACTACAGGAATTTGTGAAAACGACAGGAATCTGGCTGGGTGAGGAAGGGGTTGAAAAAACGGAAGAGGAGAAAAGAAAATCACTCAGTTTGTTATTTTTGGAAAAATATCAAAGAATGCCAAGGTTGGGGAAAACGGTTTCAATTAACAACTGTAACTTAATTGTGGAAAGCATTGACCGTCATAAAATCAGTAAAATTCGAATTGATTTACAAGTGAATAATTGACATGTGTGATTCATAGACATTGTTTCAGGTTAAAGTTATTTAAAACCTGATATGAAAGCAGTCGCAATTAAGGTGAAGAGAGTTTCTTGATTCCTTCCCACCCCTCCGACAGTCACCCAATGGGTGCTCCTCACAGACAGGGAGGAATTGAGGTTTACCCTTCGAAATACCCCTTCAGGGCCATGAAGGAAGTGGTCGAATATGACAAACTCAGGGGGTGCATTCCCAAACCTAATTCGACGCAGATTGCGGGTTTTTGTCTTTCAACTCATTCAACCGGGTGATGAGCGGTTGCGCCTTGAGCGGTTTTCCCATCTTGCGGTAGAGATTGGCCAGGTTGTTCAGCGACACACGAATATTAGGATGGTTCGGCCCCAGGGATTTTTGCCAGATCTCAAACGACCGCTTATAAAGAGGTTCGGCCTTTTCGTACTCGCCTTTTCCGAAATACAATCCCGCCAGGTTGTTGAGCGCCGTGCCAACGGAAGGATGCTCCTGGCCGTAGGCCTTTTCCTTAATCTCCAGAGACCGCTCAAGAAGCGGTTCTGCTTGGGAGAAATAGCCCATCTTGCGATACAACTCCGCCAGATTGTTGAGCGCCTGAGCCACCTGCGGATTATCCGGTCCCAAGGCTTTTTCCTTGATGTTGACCGCCCGCAAATAATAAAGCTCCGCTCGGGTGTGATCGCCCATGCTGTAAAAAAGTCCGGCCAGGTTGTTGTAAGAGGATGCAACTTTGGGGTGTTCCTCGCCAAAGATTTCTTCCCGTATCTTCAAGGACCGTGCATATAAGGGCTCGGCTTTTTCAAAGTCATTCTGCTTGCGGTAAAACTCCGCCAAGTTGTTCAGGGAATTGGCCACATTGGGGTGGTATTCCCCGAGCGTCTTTTCATAAATCGCCAGGGATCTCTGGTATAAGGCCGCCACTTTGGAAAATTCTCCAGTTTGGTAGTAAAACAATGCAATGTTATTCAGAGAATTGGCCACACTGGGATGGTCTACGCCGTAAGCTTTCTCCCAGATTTCCAGGGATCGTTTATAAAGCGGTTCGGCTTCCGTAAACCGCCCGGTCTTGCGGTACAACTCACCAAGATTGTTAAAAACGCTTGCCACCAGAGGATGATCCTCCCCTACTTTTTTCACCCGGATCCTGATTGCCGTTTTATAAAGAGGCTCCACTTTTCTATACTGTCCCAACTGGTAATACAATTGTCCCAGACTGTTTAATGTTTCAGCCGTATCCAGATGATCCGGTCCCAGAGAAGTTTTTCTGATTTTCAGGGTGCGTTGAAAGAGAGGTTTCGCCTTAGCGTAACTCCCGGTTTGAAGATAAATCTGTGCCAGTTTTTGCAGAACTTCCGCCACGTATGGGTCTTCCGGGCCGTAATCTTGTTCTCTATCCTGCCATTCCTGCTTCCCCAAACGAATCGCTTCCTCATAATTCCCCTGCCTGGAAAGAGATTCTATTCTTTGCAGCACGCGATCGCCTTCCGGTTGAGATTCATCCTGCGCCCAGGCGGCCACGGGTCCCCAGAAAAAAATGGACAACAAAATACTGATTAAAGTTTTCTTGAATAGGTGAGGATTTTTCATAATTCAAACCCGTTTAAGTGGAAGCGGAAAATTACAAACCGTTTTATCTAATGGTTTTCCATAGACTTTAACAAATAAACAATGGGATTGACACTCCTGATTCACCTTTTACGGGTTTCATTTACAGAAACCCCCTGATAGGGGTACATTAGCATTCAATCTATGAACATTGCTCTAAAACCGCAAAGTTTTGTTGTTTGTTTTGGAGCCCGGATTTTGACGCAGGGTTAATTAAAACAACAATATTTGGCAGTGGTGGTGTCAAAATTTTTGCTATTTCCAATGCATCGTTCCGCATTCCGTTAAAGATCAACTTGCAACGAAAATTTAAAAACCCATTTAGAATAAAGGTCTTGTAGCACCAGAACCCCATATCGGTTTCTATCCTTCCAAAATGGCATGCCCCTTGCACTTAGAATAGGAATAACTTCCAAAAAAACAATTATTTGTACTAGGGCCGTTGCGGGATGAATCGAAGGCAGGGGGAGGCGCCGGAGGGAGGGGTGAAGGTCTCCTTTTCAAGGGCAGACCTGGACGGATTCAGGGGGGCTCGCGTCCCCCACCGTTTAAAAAACTCTTCCCGGCAGTTCGAAGAGAAATCAGGCTCGACAACAATATTTCAGTACCGGATCGGAAACCACCCAGCGGATTGTTTTAAAATACTTGTCTCCTCAAAAGACTTGTTCCTCCAAAGACCGCTGGGTGGTTTCCGAATTTTTTTCTTCCCGTAATTAGAAGAATCCACCCAAAGCAAGTGCATTGATTTCCGTTTTGAAGTAATATCTCTCTGAAATTAAATTTTTTAGAAGGTTTTACCGTGGACAATTGGTACATGCTCACTCTGGTGGGAAAAGATCGACCGGGCATCGTCGCCCGTCTGAGCACCGCTCTGTGCCGGGGCGGATGCAACCTCGGCGACTCATCCATGGCCCGCCTGGGAAATAATTTCACCATCATGTTGATGGTCCAGTTTGAGAAAACCGCCCAGGACCTGGAAAAAATTGTGGCTCCTGTAGCAAAGGAACTCGACCTGCACAGTCATGTGGACCCCATCGAAGGGGGAGAGCATTTTCTAATCCAGCCGAACGTCCGTATTAGCGTTTATTGTTCGGACCGGCCCGGGATCATGGAGGAAGTCACCTCCGCTTTGACGGAAGCCGGGCTGAACATCCTCAATCTCGATTCCAATATCGGGATCGAAAAAGACAAGCCCACTTATTATATTCATATAGAAGGCGTCGCCTCGGACGGCATCGACCCTCTTTATGAAGCGCTGGAAGTCCTCTCCCAGGAAAGAAAAATGCAAACGCAATTGATTCCAATCGATACGCTTCTTGGCTGAAACCGGTCCCTTCCCCCCGAAAACCCGCAAAAATTTCCCATTTTGAGCCTCACGGCTCGCTCCCCACAGTTTTTTTTCACCTAGACAAAACTTAAAAAATGACAAGTTTTTCCCAAAATGTATGATTTTTTGCAAATTAAAAACCAATCCGCTCCGCCAATGTAAATGTAACTCCTTTATTTTTAATGTTTTATGGTTTGGCACGAAGAATGCTTATTAATATAATGAACTTATCCGGTTTTGAAAAATTCTTATCGATTTCCAGGTGGATGAAAGGACAACAGTGAACAAGACTTGGCCCGTTATATTAATTTTGTGTTTTTTGTCTTCCGGCTGTGCGGAAATGTCGCAACACGTGAAGTGGCCCCCGGACTGGATGGAAACCTCCAAAAAGGACGAAACCGGAGAAGACGGAGAATCTGAAAAACCGAAAAAGTCGCTCTCCTATTGGAAGCAGATCAAAGCCTGGGCAAATGTAGACTCTGAACCTCCTGCAGAAGAAAAATCCGCCAGCAAACAACCAGCTCAAAAAGATGTGCCGGATGATGAAATACAGATGGCATCGGAGAAACCACCCGAAAAAATAAATGACCCAGTAAAAGAAGAAAAGCAACCCGCTAAAGCAGAGGTTGAAAAACCGTCGAAGGAAATAGAAGAAGCAAAACTGAATTACAACCTGGCCATGGAGTATGTTTATTCCGAGAAATACCAGGATGCAGTCTCACCTCTGGAAAAAGCCGTCGCTTTAAACCCTGAAAACCCGGAATTTCATTACAGTTATGGATTGGTGTTCCAGAAACTGGACCAGCACACCAAGGCGGTGAAAGAGTTTAAGAAATCCATCGATTTGAAACCCAGCTTCTGGCAGGCGCATTATCGGTTGGGAATTGGATTTCAGAAACTCGGAATCAAGAAAAAAGCCCTGGAACATTTTGAGAAAACCGCAGAACTCAATCCCGAGTATTCCGAGGTCCGCTTCGATCTCGGCTCCATGTATGAAGAACAGAAAAAATTCCAGAAGAGCATCGATCATTACAATATGGGAGCCAAGACAGACCCAAAAAATCCAGAATTCCCCTATCGGTTGGCTCTTATGAAAATGCAATTCAAAAAAACCGATCAGGCCATTGATTTTTTTGAAAAAACCGCCAAAATTGCACCGGATTATGAGGATATCGGTTTCAAACTTGGAAAATTGTATTCTGAAAAAGGGAAATACGATGAAGCCATTGCCAATCTATCGCAGGCGATCAAAAAAGAGCCCGCCAGACAGGAAGCCTATTTTCTTCTGCACAACTCCTATTGGGAAAAAAAGCAGTTTCCGGAAGCGATCGACACCCTCAGGAACCTGATCCAAACAGACCCTCAAAAACCGGAGCCTTACTTCACGTTGGGGCAGGCTTATCTATTGCTCGATAAGCACCAGGAGGCGATCGCCCCTTTTAAGAAACTGGTGACGCTCAATCCGGATAACTTTAAGGCTCACAATAGCCTGGGCCTTATTTTTCAAAAAACCAAAAACCACAAACTGGCCATTTCCCATTTTAAAGAGGCGGTTAGAATTGAACCGGACAACCACCTGGCGCATTTTAACCTGGGTCTGGTGTACCTGAATCTGAGAAAAACCGCCCCCGCTATCAAAGAATTTAAAGAAGTGACGCGAATCACCCCCGATTCGGCCCAGGCCCACTGGAGTCTTGCGGTTTTGTATGACAATGCCAACGATGGCCCAAACGCCATATTTCATTCAAAAAGAGCGGAAAATTTATTTAAAGATAAATTTCAGGCCAAAAAATCCCAACGGGCCAGACAATACGCCAGAGCATTGATCCAAAAATACAAACGTTAAAACCTGCCGTAAATATGCGCCCTTGAAATCAGGTTTTCTTGCCCTCCATCCGCGCACCCATTACAATTAATGAAACCGCAACCCAACCTGCTTTAGGAAGCGATACTGCGTGACGAACTTAAAAAAACTGGGAGAGTTTGGCCTGATAAACAGGTTTCGCTCCCGTCTCAAATCCCGTTCGCCGCGGATAAAAATCGGCATTGGCGACGATTGCGCCGTTTACGCAAATGGGCCGGGAACCCACCAGATCATCACCACGGACGCCCTGATAGAAAACATCCATTTTAAACTCTCTTACACATCTCCCGAAACTCTGGGCCGCAAGGCCATGTCGGTCAATGTCAGCGACATCGCCGCTATGGGCGGAACCCCACATCTGGCCGTGGTTTCCCTTGCCATTCCCAAAACCCTGCCGACAAAATTTCTGGACCGGATGTACGAGGGAATCAATCAGGTCTGCAAGGAGCACAGCATCGAACTTGCCGGAGGAGACACCACCGCCTCGCCACGCCACCTGTACATCAATATAACGATGGTGGGTGAGGTTAGAAAAAACCGGCTGTTCACCCGCTCCGGCGCCGGCCCTGGAGACAAGATATTCGTCACCGGCACTCCCGGCGAGTCCGCACTCGGTTTAAAACTTCTTAGCTCCCGGCGAAAAAAATGGCTGGGTAAACAAGAATTTCAAAAAAAGATGATTCGAACCCATCTCGATCCCGTCCCACGCCTGCACGAATCAATAAAGCTGGTGAATTGCAAGGCAAAAATCACCTCCATGATCGATGTCAGCGACGGGTTGGCACAGGACCTTTTTCATATCTGCAAAGCGTCGAAAGTCGGCGCGGTTCTGAGAGAGGAAAGCCTGCCTCGATCCCCGGAACTGGAGAACCTGACAGCTCTCAACCGGTTGAATAGGATGGATTTTGTTCTGGCCGGCGGGGAGGACTATGAATTGCTGTTTACTTTAAAGTCCGAAGATGTTAGAAAAATTGAAACGCTGTTTCATAATGCCCAAACGCCAGTAACTCTCATCGGAGAAGTGTCCGCTAAGCCGGGAAAAACGGTTCTCATAAAAAATGATGGAACCACCCAACCTCTCCAAAAATTTATGGGATTCAACCATTTCAAGTCTAAAGAGCCATGAAGGCTCCTCCCGCATTGATTAACAACAAACCGCTCCGGACATTTACTGAGCCCTATCAATCGTTGCGATGGACGATGCTGGCGCGGGCCTTTTGTGGAGTGGATTAGAAATTTTGGAAGACACAATATTTTCCCGATCCTTTCTTCTCCTGGTGCTCATTCTTTTCTCGGCTTTTTTTTCCGCCTGTGAAGCCGCATTTTTTTCCCTCAACCCGCTGCAGTTGACGGAGATGAAAGAAAAGAAAGGCCGCTCCGGTTCCCTGGTCCACTCTTTACTTGCCAAACCCCGCGAACTTCTCATCACCATTTACATTGGCAATGAGCTGGTCAATATAGGCATTTCCGTCGTCATCACTTCCATTGCCATCACTCTGTTCGGCAATATGGGAGTGGGCATCGCGATCGGCGTAGGAACTTTTATTTTACTGATCTTCGGGGAAATCGTCCCCAAAACCATGTCGATCAAGCTGGCTCAGTCCTATGCCTTGCTCGCCGCCTACCCTCTCAAACTGTTTTACAAAATCGTTCATCCGCCTCAACAGATTTTGACCCGCCTTGCGGAAAAATTTGTCAACGCCATCGGCATTTCCGCTCTTTCCAAAAAGGAACCCACCATCACCGACGAGGAGTTCCACACCATGGTGCAAATGGGGGTCGGGGAAGGGGTGATTGAAAGTGAAGAAAGGGAGATGATTCACAATATCATCAAATTCAGCGACACCACGGTGAGTGAAATCATGACCCCTAAAATAGACATGGTCACTCTCAACACCGATGACAGTCTGGATGAAATCATTCCCAAGATCATGGAAAATTTTTATTCCCGGGTCCCGGTCTACGACGAGGCTCAGGAAAACATCATCGGCATTTTATTGACCAAGCACTTAAACCGGATCAAGCATTTACCCAAAGAAAAGGTCAACATCAAGAGCATGCTTCACCCTACCCTTTCCGTTCCCAAATCGAAAAAAATCAAGGAAATGCTCGCCGATTTCAAAAAATTGAAACGGCACATGGCCATCGTCCTCGATGAATACGGAAGCGTCGCCGGCCTTGTGACCCTGGAAGATATTCTTGAGGAACTGGTGGGCGAAATAGACAGTGAAATGCGTAGCGACCAGACACCCGTCATCAAGATTGACAAAGAAAATTACAAGCTCATGGGCGTCTACAGCCTGCATGATTTCAACGTATATTTTAAATCCGACCTGCCTGAGGACCAATACAATACCATCGGCGGGTTGGTTTTCGGATTGTTTGGCCGCATTCCCCGGTCGGGAGAAGCGGCGACCCAGGGAAATTTCAAGTTCCGGGTGGAAAAAATGAAAGGCCCCCGAATCTTGCGCCTTCACCTGACTCTTCTACATACCGGCGTTTCTAACGGGGAAAACGGCAAAAACAACCGGAAAGCGGCTGACTGATGGATTTCATCACCACATTGATCATTGTGCTCGTGGCCCTGCTCTTTGAAGCCTTCTTTTCCGGCTCAGAAATCGGCATGATTGCGGTCAACCGCATCCGCATGAAGCAAAAAGCCGATGAAGGCAACTCCGCCGCAGTAAAAACCCTGGCTTTGCTTGAGTCCCCTGAAAAACTGTTTTCCACAACTTCGCTGGGAACCAACCTGGCGATGGTCACCAGTTCCGCGGTGGTCACGGCTTTTCTGGTTGCGCAGTTTGGTCACGCAGGAGAATGGATGGCGGTTCTCATACTCACCCCTGTGGTTCTATTTTTTGGAGAAATCGTCCCCAAGATGATATTTCAGAACCGGCCCAATTCCAGCATGCTGATCATGGTCAAGCCGCTGAATTTCTTTTGCAATTTGTTTTCGCCGGTCGTCAATTTTTTTACCCACACCTCGTCCTTCCTGATAAACAAATTGATCGGACAAGGAGAAACCACCGAAAAAACCTTGAGCCGCGATCAGATCCGCCAGGTATTGAGCGTGGATTCGCAAGCCGTCGGACTCGACCAGGCGGAACGGAAGATGATTCACAAAATTTTCAACTTCGGAGAGATCAGCGTCGAGCAGTGCATGGTTCCGCTCATCCGTATCACCGCCATCGATGATACCGCGACCCTGAATGAAGCCCTGGAAGCCGCCAACGAATCGGGATTTTCCCGGCTTCCCGTATTTCATGAAAGAATGTACAACCTCATTGGAATTATAAACACCTTCGATCTCATCGATAAACCTGCCGACGAGTCTCCCATTTCCGAGCTGGTGCGCCCGGCCTATTACGTTCCCCCCAATAAAAAAATCGGCGATCTGCTGCGCGAACTTCAGCAGAGGGGATTGCATATGGCCATCGTCGTTGACGAACACGGGGGATGCGTCGGAATCGTGACCATTGAGGATCTTCTCGAGGAAATCGTCGGAGAAATCGAGGATGAATACGATAAGCCGGGAAAAGGCTACGAACATTATGCCGATGGCGGTTACCTGATTGAGGCGGACATGGAAGTCAACGTCATCAACGACACGCTGAATATGAACCTGCCGACGGGAGATTATGAAACCCTGGCGGGGCTGGCCATCCACCATCTTGAAAAAGTTCCAAATTCGGGAGAACAGGTGGAAGTCAGTGGCTACCGCCTCACTATCAAAGAAGCGAGCAAACGTAAAATTCAATCCATCATCGTACGAAAACTGGCCGAGTCATCCGACACCTGACCGGCCTCACACCCCGCCGGTTTTTTCCAGCTCCTCAAAAGCCTCCTGGATCTCCAGAAACCGCATGTGCGCTTCTTCCCCTTCCCGCTCACCGAGATGGGCCACACGATCCGGATGATATTGCCCGGCTTTATTGCGGTAGGCTTTTTTGATTTCCTCGGAATTGGCGGAATAGTCGACACCCAATATGGTGTATGGATTTCGCGTTTGCCCCAGGGAATACCTTTGCCGAATCCGGTCGTGATCCTGATAGGACAAACCGAGGCCCTGGGCCAATTGGTCGATGAGCTTTTGTGTCTCTTCTGTGAGAAGACCTCCAATCAAGGCAACCTGGTAGGATAAGGCCAGCAAAAGAAAATTATAATGGTTGTTTGAAGCCTTTTTATACTGCTCCACAAAGGGACCCAGGTCCGGGTTCAAGCGCCGGGTCTCGGCAATCACTTTGTCGATGAATTTCAATTCCTCCGGTCCATACTGAAAGTTTTTTTTAAAAAACTTGTGAATGACCTGAATTTGCTCTGGAGACAACGATCCGCCTGCCATGCCGGTTTTAGTCAGGACCATCGCCAGGCAGGTCACAAAGAGCGCCTGATCGCCCACACCCGGTAAACCGGCGTTGTTTTTCTTTAAATATTTTTTAGCCAGAAGGTGTTGGGCGGTACCTCCGATGACAGCCCCCAGCGGGCCTCCCCGTAAAAAACCCAACCCTGCGCCCCATAACCACGACATCGACTGCTTCCCTGAAATTGACTATGCATTTTTCGCCTGTGCGGCTACAAATATAGCATATTCTGCCGATGGAAAATATTCTCCCCGGATGGTATGCTTCTCTCCAAACTATTGAGAGCGCTGCACACCGCCGGCCCAATAACCAGGAGATCCAAATGGTCAAACACATCGTCATGTTCCGGTTGACAGAAAAAACCCCTGAAAACATGAAATTGGTGATCGATGCCTTGAATGGCATGCAGGGAAAAATCGAAACTCTGCGTTTTCTGGAAGTGGGGCAGGATTTTTCCGGATCGGAGAGAAGTTACGATGTGGTGTTGACCACTCATTTTGACGACAGGGAGGGTCTGAAAACCTACGCCACCCACAAGAACCATCTTCCGGTGATTGAAAAAATGCGCGCCCTTTGCTCAGGCTCGGTGGTCGTCGACTACGAAACGAGTTGACTGTAAAGGAATGGACCAGCCCTCCCACCTACAATGTTTGAATAAAAAAATACTTTTCAGAGCCCCCAAAATTCCCGAACCACCTAAAAACCAGGAAAATAAGTTCTTGTGCTTTTTAATATCTAGTGCTAGTATCCCCAGTTAAAATTTGTACAATTTACACTAAGTGTTATTTAGTAATCTACCAGTTAGTAGTAATCTATCAGTTAGAGCGCAAATCAGAAAAAGAATTTGGTTTTGACAAAAATTTATTGACCTTCTGTCCTTTGGGTTTCGAAGCATCACCCACAAATCCCAAAACTTAGAGGAGATTTCAAGGGTGGTTAAGAAAAAAAGTACAACCAAAAAAAAAGCGGTAGGGAAAAAGTCAGTGACCAAAAAAAAGAAGGTTTCCGCCAAAAAAAAGGCGAAGGCTGTAAAAAAGAAAACCGCGCCAAAGAAACCTGCGGCTAAAAAAGCGAAATCCACAGCCAAATCGAAGGCTAAGGTCAAAGCCAAATCAAAAACCAAGGCTAAAACCAAACCAAAGGCTAAAGCTAAAACCAAGGAAAAGAAAAAAGCCCCGGCTAAGAAAAAAACTTCCCTCAAAAAAACCAAAAAAGCGGCGCCTAAAAAAAAGGCCGCTCCAAAAAAGAAAGCCGCTCCAAAAAAAGCCCCCCCTGCAGTCGAAAAAGTCCAGGAAGTCAAGGAAGTTAAGAAGACTTCCAGAAAAATGGACCCTGGCATCATCAAGATCAAGGAGAGGCTTCTGCAAAATCGCGGGGAAGTTTTAAAAATGCTCGAATCTTCACAAGCAATGGAACGGGACGTGGAAGGTCTCACCTTCAGCAATGAGATCGATCTGGCTTCCAGCCTGGAGGGAAGGGAAATGGTGTTTCAGTTATCCAGCCGGGATCGAAGAGAATTGAAGCTGATTGACGAGGCTCTTCTCAAGATGAAGGAAGGAACTTACGGAATCTGCGAAAGTTGTGACAAAAGAATCACCATGAAGCGCTTGCAAATCCTGCCGTTGACCACATTATGCATCGATTGCAAGGAATCCGCTGAAAACACCTGATTCACTGGACGTGAATCAGGTTCCGTGGCATTTTTTATATTTTTTTCCGCTTCCGCAAGGACAGGGATCGTTTCTTCCCACCTTCTTTTCCTCCCTGCGGACGGTTTCAGGTTTTGATTCTTCCGAACTGGTTCCTCTGTGCTCCGTCACTTTCTGTGGACGGTTCATGCTTTGCTCAGCCGGTATCTCGGTTTCCTTCTGAATGCGGATTTTAAAAAGGTATTCCGTGACCTCTTCCTGAATGCGGTTCATCATGTACTGGAACATCTGGAACCCTTCTTTTTTATACTCCGTCAAAGGGTTCTTTTGCGCGTATCCTCGAAGTCCGATGCCTTCCTTCAGATGGTCCATGCCGAGCAGATGGTCTTTCCAGAGATTGTCCACTATTTGCAGCATGATCGACTTTTCAAAGTGCCGCATGACCCCAGGTTCAATCCCTTCAATCTTTTGATTGTAGGTTTCGGTCACGCTTTTCACGATCGCATCGTGAAGCTTTTCGCGGTTGCAATGTTCCAGGGAGAGGCGATCCTTGCCGTTGATTTCCAGCTCCTCGTCGCTGATTTTTTCTATCTTGACTGAAAACTGCCGCTCCAGAATTTCATTGAGCGCAACAATATCCCATTCTTCCGGATAAATCTTTTCAGGAGCGATGTCCTCGAGAATGGTGTCCGTCAACTCCTCGGTCATTTCCAGCAGGATTTCATTTTGATTGTCTCCGGTGATGATATCCCGGCGCAACGCGTAAAACACCTCACGTTGCCGGTTCATCACGTCGTCGTACTCCAGGAGGTGTTTGCGAATATCAAAGTTGTGGGCTTCCACCTTTTTTTGAGCGTTGGCCACGGCTTTACTGACCATATTGTGTTCGATGGGCTGTCCCTCTTCCATGCCCAGTTTGGCCATCAACCCGGACACCCGGTCGGACCCGAATATGCGGAGCAGATCGTCTTCAAGCGATAAATAAAACCGGGAGGATCCTTTATCCCCCTGCCTTCCCGACCGGCCGCGAAGCTGGTTGTCGATGCGCCGGCTTTCGTGACGCTCCGTGCCCAGGATATGCAACCCTCCAAGCTCAGGCACGCCCTCGCCCAGAACGATATCCGTTCCCCGGCCCGCCATGTTGGTGGCAATGGTCACCGCCCCCATTTGACCGGCCTGGGCGATGATCTCCGCTTCCTGCTCATGATGCTTGGCATTGAGAACGCTGTGTTTGATGCCGTATTTTTTCAGAAACCGGCTCAGCCGTTCCGATCGCTCGATAGAAATCGTGCCCACCAGAACCGGCCTTCCCTCCTGATTCAATTCCTTGATTTCTTCAATGACTGCCTCAAACTTTTCCGGCTCCGTGCGGTAAATGACATCGGGGTAATCTTCCCGAATCATCGGCTGGTTGGTCGGAACCACGACCACTTCAAGTTTGTAAATGGAACCGAATTCCGTGGCTTCCGTATCCGCCGTTCCGGTCATGCCCGCCAGTTTTTCATACATGCGGAAATAATTCTGAAAGGTGATGCTGGCCAGGGTCTGGTTTTCATTCTCAATTTTCACGCCTTCTTTAGCCTCAAGCGCCTGATGCAGCCCATCGCTGTAGCGCCGTCCCGTCATCATACGCCCGGTGAACTCATCGATGATCACCACCTGCCCTTCCTTGACCACGTAATCGACCTCGTTCTTAAAAACCGCATGGGCTTTCAAGGCTTGCTGGGCGCAATGCAGGGTTTCTATATTTCCAGGGTCATACAGGTTTTCAACGTTCAGCAACTCTTCCAAACGAGCAATTCCATCTTCCGTCAGAGTGGCGGAACGGCTTTTTTCATCGACCTGAAAATGCTTTTCCTTTTTCAATTTTGGGATGATCTCGTTCACCCCGTAATACTTGTCGGTGGATTCTTCCGCCGGACCGGAAATGATCAAAGGCGTTCGGGACTCATCGATCAATATGCTGTCCACCTCATCGACAATGGCAAAATTGAGGGGCCGCTGGACAAACTGTTCCTCGGAAAACTTCATATTGTCGCGAAGATAATCGAAACCGAACTCGTTGTTGGTCCCGTAGGTCACGTCCGACTCATACGCCTGCTTGCGTTCTTCCTCCGGCATGTCGTGGTAAATGGTCCCCACAGATAGACCGAGAAATTTGTAAATGGCCCCCATCCATTCGCAGTCGCGCGTAGCGAGATAATCGTTCACGGTGACCACATGAACCCCTTTGCCCGTAAGTGCATTTAAATAGATAGGAAGCGTCGCCATCAGCGTCTTACCTTCACCGGTTTTCATCTCGGCAATTTTTCCTTCGTGAAGGACCACGCCTCCAATCAGCTGAACATCAAAATGCCGCATCCCCAGAGTCCGCTGGCTGGCCTCCCGAACCACCGCAAACGCTTCAGGAAGAATTTCCTCAAGCAAGGTTCCCTGCTCGATTCTCTCTTTAAACTCCGGCGTTTTGGCTTTTAACTGATCGTCGGTCAAAACCTTGACCTGATCCTCCAAATCGTTGGTCAGACCCACATATTCCTGGATCCGTTTCAACTCCCGGTCATTTCTTGTTCCGACCAATTTTTGAATTAGATTTAAAACCATACGCTCAAATGTATTCCCTGCAAAACCCGGGCTTCAAGTTCGAATTCAACTCTGTCGCCTGCCAGCTATTCGCATCTCGAACCGGGTTATCATTAATGTTTTCTTGAATGGGTGATTTGTCTCAATGAGAAGTAAAAACAGGCTCAGGCAAGATGAAGATCCGTATCTTAAACAGAATACCATGAAAACTCTCTCTCATCCATGTTTAAGGACAGCGGCATTCTTCCTTCAGAAAGGACTATCAAGGAATGATAGATCCCCGCGGAGTTGTCGATCAATCTTCTAAAATGTAGTTCTTGGGATTCACGGGAACGCCGTTCAGACGGACCTCGTAATGGAGATGGGGACCGGTGCTTCGTCCGGTGCTTCCAATCAAGCCGATCTTGTCGCCGCGCTTCACGCGATCTCCAACTTTAACAAGGTTTTTCGAATTATGGCCGTATCGGGTGGTGATTCCATATCCATGATCGACTTCCAGCATTTTACCGTATCCCGCTTCCCTTCCTGCGATCACAACCACGCCATCCGCGGAAGCTCGAATCGGAGATCCCATCCGTGCGCCGATATCCCACCCTTCGTGTTTTTCTTTTAATCCAGTGAAGGGGGATTTTCGCAAGCCAAATCCGGAGGTCACCCAGCCTCTGGTGGGCCAAATGGAGGGGGTGGATGACAAGAAAGATTTCTGGTTCTTAAAAAATTCGTCGAGCTGTTGAAAGCTGACCGCCTGCACCTTGGCTTGTTGATCCAGTTGATCCAGATTTACGGCCAGACGCTCTACCATGGAAACCGCTTCCCGCTGTAGAGACGTCGAAAAACTTTGCGAACTCAATCCGTAAGGACCGCCGACTCCCCAGTCCTTTTCAGCCGGTGCAGGGGATTCGCCAATATCGGTGATCACTCTTAATTTATTGGCAAACCGTTCCAGCCGCGACATCTCGGTAGAAAATTCCTTGACCTGCTGGCCCAACTTGTCAACTTGGATTTTATTGATTTTGGATTCCCGCCTCAGCTCGGCAACTTCTTCCTGTTCGCCAACCAGCTGGATATATTTTTTGGTGAAATAGATGGAGGACCCGGTAAAACCAACCAAAAGGACAATCAATACAATGAGCCCCGTACGGACTAATTTACTGGGCAAACTGAATTTTTTTGGAGACCCCGACGACCCCGGAAACACCATCAGGGTAATATCATCTTTTTTCACTCCATCCTCCTCTGATTTTCACAAAAAAAACCCGCACCAGACTGAATCGTAACTTTGAACCCCTTTGTTGTCAACAGTTAATTATTTTTCAACTGTTTTAAAAAAAATTATAAATTAATGCTAACTAGATTAAAAATTGTAATTTTTTTTATCAAACAACGGCGATCAAGAGCCCCGAAATAACGAACCCCGCCTTCCAACCGTTTCAAATTATTTAACTTTTTCCCGCGCCTGAAGATGATTCGGATTAATCGAAAGCACCTTTTTAAAATACTCTTGCGCCATCGCCGCATCCCCATTTTCTTCGTACAAAACTCCAAGCCCAAAATATGTCGCCACCAGGCCCGGGGAATGATCTATTTCTTTATAGATTTCGGCTGTTTCGGAGAACTTTTCAATCGATTTTTTAAGATTCCCCTCGGAAAAAGACCTGAAAGCCTCCTGACGCAGGGTTTTGGCGATCACTCGGCCATAACCCTGCGCCACGAGTTTTGGTCCGTCCCTGACATAGTGCTTATAATTTGCAAAAAACAAGCCACTTTCACCCATTGCTCCGCGAATAACCCATAAGTTATTATAAAACATAGGGTTAGATGGGTCAAGGCGAATCGCCCGATTGACCTTCTCAACCGCGAAAGTGTATGATTTTGTGCGCGATAGCGACGCTCCCCAGTTGTTCCAGGCCAGGGCATTTTCCGCGTTTAGCCCGGTGGCTTTTTCGAAGCTTTTCTGCGCCTCAGGGTCGTCCCCTTTTAAATAGTAATAATACCCGAGGCCATAATGGCCAGCCGAAGAACCCATATGGCTGGACAGATATTCCCGAATAAAACCCCCTGCTTCCTCGAGCCGATTGCCCCCTTGATAGGCTTGAACAAGCCCGCGAAACAAAGCGCTGTCTTCACCATTTTCGCCCAATAGAGATTTATAAGCCTCGATCGCCTCTGCATATTGCTTGCGGCTGATTAAAAATTCGGCTTTCTGTTTTGCGGAGAAGGAAAATTTACCGGGATGCACCGCGTTCGGGGCCGCCGCCACCTGCGAAGCAATAAGGAAATAACCGATAACAGAAACCAACGCTTGAGTGATTGCAGGAAGACGGTTCATGCATTGCGATTCGATTTTCATTCAAATGGGGGTTCTTCATCGGATCCAGGCGGAGAATCCTGGCCGGAAAAATTGTAAAACCGGGTGTATTCCTTTTCAAAATGCAGCTTCACGTCGCCAATAGGTCCATTCCTCTGTTTGCGAATCAGGATCTCCGCGGTCCCAACATCGCCTCCTTCAGGGTTATACACCTCATCCCGGTATATAAAGGCGACCACATCCGCATCCTGCTCAATGGCTCCCGATTCGCGCAGGTCTGACAACATGGGTCTTTTATCGGTTCGGCTTTCGACGGCGCGGCTCAACTGAGAAAGCGCAATAATAGGCACATCGATCTCCTTGGCCAGAGCTTTCAGGCCACGCGAGATTTCCGAGACCTCCAGTTGCCGGCTTTCCGTTTGGGAACGTCCCTGCATCAACTGCAGGTAATCGATGATGACCAGCCCCAGGTCGTGCTCCGCTGCCAGCCGCCGGGTCCGGGCGCGAACATCCAGGGAGTTGAGAGCGGCGCTGTCATCGATGAACAACTTGGCTTCCGAAAGCCGTCCCGCGGCGGCTGTCAATTTAGGCCAATCGCTTTTTGCGATGTAGCCCGTGCGCAGTTTAGACGAGTTGATTCGGGCCTCCGCGCAAAGCAATCGCATGCCCAGTTGATCCTTTGACATTTCCAGGCTGAAAAAAGCGGTCGGGATTTTTCCATGCAATGCGGCAAAGCGGGCGATATCCAGGGCGAAACTGGTCTTTCCCATACTGGGCCGCGCCGCGAGGATGATCAAATCTGAGGGCTGCAACCCGGAAGTCATGTGGTCCAGATCGGTGAAACCGGTCTCCACTCCCGTGACCATGCCGGGAGACTCAAACAATTTTTCTATCGAAGCAAAATTGTCTTTAACGACTTCCTTCAGGCTGTAAAAATTTCTTTTGGTCCTTTTTTCCGAAATTTGAAAAATGGACTGCTCCGCCCGGTCGAGGATGAGATCGACATCGCCAGAGTCCCCGTAACTGGTGGTGACGATTTCGGTGGCGGTTTCGATCAGGTCGCGGAGGATTTTTTTCTCACGGACGATCTTGGCGTGGTGAACGACGGCCTGCGCAGTGGGAACAAAGCCTTCGAGAAAGTCCAGGGTATCGATCCCGCCGACCATCTCCAGCTCATTCTTCTTGCGAAGCTTATCGGCAATAGTGAGGACATCAATGGGTTCGCTGGCATCAAACAAATCCCGCATCGCCAGAAATATTTTCTGGTGATTGGATTTGTAAAAATCTTCCTCGGTCACAACCTCCAGGGATTTGGCAAGGGCCTCGCTGGATTTGAGGCAAGCGCCAAGAATGCTTTGCTCCGCCTCCAGGTTATAAGGAGGAAGCTTGCTCAGGGATAAATCTGTGACCGCTTGAGTCATAAAGGGGGTTTCCAGGCTTGGAAAGGACTCAATGGAAATTCATCAAAACATTTCAGAACAACCGCAAGAACCCCGGTTGAGTTTATAAGATTTCATAAATCCATTGGGAGTTCAAATAGATAGTTTCCGTGCTTACACTTCTTCCTTTTTTTCTTCCGGTCCGGCGCCCTCTTCCGGTTTCACTTCTGCGGATTCGGCGGCGGCTTCAACGGCTTTCACCGGCTCCTGATCGGGAACAACGGAAACTTTGATCTGCGCCGTCACTTCGGTGTGCAGTTTAACGGGAACCTCAAAATCTCCCAGGGACCGGATCGGTTCCGCCGGATGAATCTTGCGTTTATCGACCTCAATGCCATTGGACCTCAAAACCTCAGCGATTTCCTGAGTGGTCACCGACCCGTAAAGCTTGCCCTGCTCTCCCACCTTCTTTTTGATGGTGCAGGTCACTTTGCCGATTTCCTCGGCCAGAGCCGTAGCGGAACCGATGATCTTTTTCACCTTTCCCTGCACAAGCATCTTCTGATGGTTGAACTGTTTGATATTTTTCGGCGTGGCATGAATGGCCTTGCCCTGGGGAACCAGATAATTCCTTCCGTACCCGTCGCGGACGCTCACTTCATCGCCGCAATACCCAAGCCCTTCGACATCCTCTTTTAATAGTAACTTCATGTTCTGTTTTCACTCCCTTTATGAAAAACCAATTATTGTTCCAAGTCTTCGGTTTGTTTATGTTTTATTTTTCTAAAATCCGCCCAGATATCAAACACTCCCAGACCGATCACCAGGCCAATCAGGAGGGGTTGAATCAGAACCAGAAAAAACGCCAGAATCCATAAAAAAACCGGGACGTTTTTACTTTCCAGAATATGGACACTGATCGCCAGACCCTGGAAAAAATAGATCAACAGCGCCACGCCAAGCACGTTTATCCCCACCGTGCCGATGGGGCTGCCCAGCAAAAAGAGCGACCCGGACGAAAGAATCAATAACCATACCAGAAAATCCGGCAACACCAGCTCGGAGAATTTCTCCTGGCGAAACAGGGTCTCGCCGTAAAGCTTGATCCACAGCGTACGGACCAGGAAAAAATTGATCGCCGCGGTGATCAGCGAGCCCACCATGATAAACGCCGGATAGGCCGAAGCCAGCGTGCGAGACGATTGGTCGAAAAATGCCTGCATGGAATCCAGCTCGGCCTGTTTTTCGCCCATGGACTTTAAGGCCTCCATCGACAGTTCAAAATGCTTCATGATCTGTCCCTGGAAAAAATCCGTCAGCGAGGCCTCCCGCTCGGCGAACAACACAAACATCAGAAAGGTCCCCAGAACCATGGAACCCAGCGCGCCAATGAAAATGCACTTATCCATCGTCAACTGGGCTCGGATCGATTCCGCCAGCAGGGTCGCCATGACCACATATTCCGCCGCAAACAACATGGCCTGGCCTGGTCCCATCAGCACATAAAGAACCGCGAAAACCAGCCCCATGAGAATCAGCCCGGCCGTCTTACCCCGTTGCAGGTAGACGAAAAGAAGCGGGGCCGGAGCCAGTATGCCCACCAGTGCCGCCAGGGGCGGAAAAAAGAAGACCGCAAAAAGGACAGCAAAAACCAGGGCTGCCGGAAAAAGAAGGTCCTTGAACTGGGAATGATCCGACAAAATTTAATGTTCTACCGCGAAGGGCAATAAGGCAATATTCCTCGCCCGTTTGATGGCTCTGGTCAATTGCCGCTGATGCTTGGCGCAGTTTCCAGAGATCCGCGATGGAACGATTTTTCCTCTTTCAGAGATCAGGGGTTTTAACGTCTTGATATCGTCAAAGTCGATGTACTCCGCCTTGTCCGCGCAAAACCGGCAAATCTTGTGAGAGAAAAAAGAACGCTTTTTCGTCGTTGTGCCGGTCTTAGCTGTGCTTGAATTTGCCATTATTATTTACTCTTTTTGAATTATATTAAAGTTGATTAAAAGGGGATATCGTCTTTATCACCGGAATGCGGGGAACTTTCCTGACCACCGGGTCCCGAGTCCTGTCCAGCGCCCGGACGGCCCAGAAACTGCACCGTGTTCGCGACCACTTCCAGCTTGTTGCGTTTCTGACCGGTGTCCGTTTCCCACGACTGGAAGTTCAACCGTCCCTCAATGAAGACGGGACTGCCCTTGTGCAGATATTCCGCGCAGTTTTCCGCCTGCTTGGCCCACACGGTAATGTCTACAAAGCAGACTTCCTCTTTCCATTCATCCCCCGCTTTGTATTTCCGGTTCACGGCCAGCCCAAAACTGGCCACTGCCGCTCCACTGGCTGTATAACGAAGTTCCGGGTCACGGGTCAGATTGCCCATGAGTAACACTTTATTGAAAGACGCCATTAAAAACCCCGCTCTTGTTGGTAAAGGAAGACTGTGCCGAACCCAGGGGGTTACCCTGGCCGAGTGTTCATCAAATGAAACACCTTATTTCGAATCGCCTTCTGCCACTGCACTCTTATCATCCGCACTTTTATCATCAGCGCTCTTATTATTATCTTCGCTGGCTTCCACCGCGGCGGCTTTTTCTTCGGCCTCTTCGCGTTTGATCGCCCGTTCCAATTCCTTGTCTTCCAGGCGGATCACCAGAAATTTAATGATGGGATCAAAGAGTTTGTATTTTTTTTCAAGAGAGGATAATTGTTCATTCTCACAGGTGTGATAAACATTCAGATAATATCCAAACCTGTTTTTCTTTACTTTATATGCCAGACGCTTTTTGCCCCATTTATCGACTTTCAGGCAGGAGCCGCCATGACCTTGAATCAAACCGGTAATTTTTTCGAGATGTTCGTCTACCTGAGGCTCATCGTAATCAGGCTTGAGAATCAAAACACTTTGGTAGGAACGCAACTGTTGACCTCCTCACGGGTTAATATCAGCCCTAACTTCGCATGAGTTAGAGCGAGGGGGTTAATAAAAGTAGAATTTTTTGCAATTTTTGCACAGGAACCCTGTAAAATCAAGTGAATTCGCGGGAAGTGAGGATTCACCCAAAAACACCGAAAACCAACGGGTTGCAAATAAAATGCCGATCGCCCAAAAGGAAAAAAAACGCCACCTGTGTCTGGCCGGGCTCTGCTCCCTCCTTTCCCTTTGCCTGACCGGGTGCGACTTCAAACTCCCCTCCCCGCCCCCGGACCTTTTTTACAAATTCAACGTCATTCCCGTAGGCCAGGGACCGGCCAACCTGTTGACCGTCGACCTGAATCTCGACGGCGAAGCGGACATCGTCTCCGCCAACGCCAAAAACAGCACCCTTTCCATCCTGTTCGGCAAAGGCGACGGAACCTTCGGGGCGCCCGAATATATCAGCGTCCCACCGGAACCGACCTCCCTGGCGGCGGCGGATTTGAACAAGGACGGCCTTCCCGATCTCATCGTCAATTCCAGGGGAGCCAGTGCCTTTTCGACCATTTTGGGGCAAGAAGGCAATTCCTTCCACCGCCCGCAAAAACATGCCACAGGACGGGTTCCTCTCGCCGTGATTGCGGATGATTTCAATCGCGACGGAAACATGGATATCGCCGTCACCCTGACGTTCGACAAGATGGAGATTTATCTGGGCAAGGGCAACGGTTTTTTCAAGAAAGGCGAGACTTATCTTACCGGATCGCGGTCATTTTCCGGAGTGGCTCACGATTTCAACGGCGATGGAATCCCGGACATCGCTCTTGCGGCCAGCAGTTCGAATGCGAGCTCGATCCGGATCTTCTGGGGCAACGGCGACGGCACCTTCAAAAAGCCCTTGCGCCTCGGCGAGGGATTGATTCCATTGTCTCTCACCAAAAAAGACATGAATGCCGATGGCATTGTCGACCTCATCTGCGCGGCGGGACAGGGAGACAATATGTACCTGATTTATTCTAACGGCGACGGAACGTTTCAAAAAGAAATCCCGTTCTCAGGCGGCGGCGGACCCATCGCCCTGGTTGCGGAACATTTCAACGACGACGACCGCATGGACGTGGCGGTGGCCAATTCCCGCGCCAGCAGTTTTTCCCTGATCATCCGCAATCCCAATGGCCATTTTAGATTCCCGACGCGCGATTACATCGTTGACGGAGGCACGCCGCTCGCCATTACCAGCGGGGACTACAATGACGACGGCATGATGGACGTCGCCGTCGCCAGCAACGCCTACAATACGGTTGAGATTTATTTAAGGCGGCGAATATTTTAGAAGCAGTGAAAACGTTTCAATCCCTGCCCCTGAACCCCGCAATTACCTGCCCGGGGGGGGGGTTAAATTTTGAGTTGAAAATTTTCAAAGATAGCGGATGCGACCGGGTTTTGAATCCTGCGCGGACTGGAAATCAACCAAAAATCCTCATTGACTTCCGGTAAGGTTCCCAGTTTTAAGAGATTGCGGTTTTGCTGGATCTCCCTCACCGATAATTCAGGCAAAGGGATGAGCCCCACGCCCTCCATCCCAAGTGTTTTTTGGACCCCGGTGCCCTGGGTTTCGATGATCATGTTGATGGCAATCCCGCTGACTCGAAAGAAATGATCCAGATCGTGGCGCAGTTTGCTGTGCAAGGTCGGCAGGATGAAGGGTTGTCCGCTGAGCGATTGCGGGAACTTGCGCATCAAATGGCCAAATTTTTTTACCCCGAAAATAGAGATGGGAGAGCTTGCCAGTAACCGCGAATTAAACTGCCGGGTATCGCCTATGGATGGCGGGTAATTGGAGACCACCAGGTCGTTTTTGTGAGAAAGGAGTTCCCTGAAAAGAAAATCCCCCTCCCCTTCCAAAACCGTGATGGTGCAGTCAGAAATTTTTCTGGCTGCCTCCACCAGGAGCTGGACCAGTTTTTTTGGAATACTGTCGAGCACCCCGATCTGCAAATGGATGCGTTTGGTAAAAGTTTGATCCCTTAAAACCTCCTGCAATTCATCACCCAGCCGGAAGATTTGGTTTGCATAATCGAGAATGGCTCGCCCAGCCTCGGTGAGGATCAACTTTCGATTTTTTCGATCAAACAGTTTGTGTCCCAGACTTTCCTCCAACTGCTTTATCTGCAGGCTGATGGCCGGCTGACCCAGGAATAGTTTTTCGGCCGCCCGTGAAACGCTCCCTTCCACCGCCACAGTTCGAAAATAAAATAAATGCTGATAGTTTAGAGAATTCATTTTTTCAATATATTGATTTTTTCAATCATTATAGCAAAAATTATTTATAAAACGAATACAAAATTTCTGCATCTAATATAGTGAAAAGGACGAAAGTGAAGCCTTTAAATTTGTTTGTGTGACAGGACAGGGAGTCCTGAAAGCTGAAGTGGTAAACGCAGTTTATAAATGAATTAAGGAGGCAACAATGAAAACTACAATCAATAGGTTTTTCGGATACGACAAGAATTCCTTGTTTCACCTTTTCATCCACGCAGGGTTCGTAATTTCCATCCTGTCCGGAATTATGGCTCTCTGGATTTCATATTTTTTGAAATAACTGATTCCCACTGATTTGGAGGTGATTAATATGTTTACCGACGTTTATCTGATAACTGCAATTGTGGGACTGTCCATTTTAGGGTTCATTGGTTTACTGGCCACGGGAAAATTCTTTTAATGGATTCTCCCGCGGGTGGACAGCCCCAACTTATAAAGAGCTTTGCATATTGTTATTGCAAAGCTCTTTTGCGGTGATGAAAAGAAGTACTCGCATGAAAAGCGAGGCGTAGATCGTTGGGGTCATTTTTTACCCCTTCGTGGCAGGAATAACAACCTGATGAAAAAATTCTCAGGGCGTTAAGATAGAGTTCTGCATTGCAATTCTATATTCAGTTCACTTAAGCAATATCCCCTTTGGGTCGTTGACAGACAAGGCATATCTGGGTTCTTTCTGTCTTTCAACTATCGAACCGCGGCTGATCCAGTAAACCCTCGATCATGTCGGAAACCGGTATTCAACACCTTTCTTCTCACAAAATTCTTTCAGTGTGAAATCCAGGGAACCTTTTTGTTTTTCCAGTTGGAGATATTCAAAATAGGCGTCGGCAAAATCTTTAAAACCTTTTCGTCTTAATTTCTTTATTTCCCTGGCTTCTTCCCTGGTCATCCTAAAGGCTTCAGGAGTAGAATCATCCAAGGCCTCTTGCAACCAATTATCTTCCGACTTTGACTGACTCAACGACACTGCCCCCTTTTGCGATTTCTCTGGTAAGTTCTCATTGCTAACCCCTTATCCTGAACGCCCCCCAGGGGTTCGACAGGAAACACCGACCCAATAAAATCTTAATTCCAGGGTCGCCTTATTTGACCTTGATAAATATTTATCTAAAGATTATAAACCAAATGGGTCTCCAGCTAAATTCAAACTCTTGTCCAGATTCGTTTAAAGGCCCGCAGTGAACTATGGACGCAACCGATGAGTGAATTACCGGAATATCGACTCGACCGGGTTTTCGACGCGCCACGCGAACTGGTTTGGCGTGCCTGGACCGATCCTGAAATTTTGCACCGTTGGTATGGCCCCAACATAGAAACGATTATCCACCAATTTGACTTGAAACCCGGCGGATCGTGGCTCAACGAGATGAAAATGGGCGGCAACTCCGATTTCAGTAAAATGGTTTTTCAGGAAGTGACTCCACCGGAGAAGCTGGTCTGGCATCCTTCGTCTACTGATCCCAATTGGAACCTCATCACCAGCCCCATGATGGCGGATTGGCCCCGGTTTCTTCTAACGACTGTGACGTTTGAGGACAGGGGCGGCAAAACCAATGTCCGCCTGACACAGGTGCCCTTAGAAGCAACAGAAGCCGGGATCGCCTGTTTCGCCGCCATGATGGCCAATATGGATAAGGGCTGGGGCAGCGGATACGCAATCATCGTTCAGCTGTTGGTGGAGCTGCAGGCATAAGGGGGATTCGATGAACGATCAAACCGTTGGCGGGATTCACTGGAGTTTCTGGATAATCAGCGTTGTCACACTCATCTTTAATGTGATGGGCGTCACCAATTACTTCGTGCAGATGGATCCAGACGCCCTCGCTTCATTTCCTGAGCAGTATCGCCCGATCATCGAAGGCCGGCCCGCTTGGGCCACCGCAGGTTTTGCGATAGCCGTTTTTGGCGGCGCGCTTGGCTGCCTTTTGCTTCTGCTCAGAAAGTCGGCGGCGTTCTATGTGTTGATCCCGTCGCTACTGGGCGTGATTGTGTCCATGATGCATATATTCGGCGTGGCCGGGTTCAGTTCCTTCGATATTTGGGTGGGTGTTCTGATGCAACTGGTGGTGACGGGGTTTTTGATCTGGTATTCGAAGCAGGCAGAGAATAAGGGTTGGATCCGCTAGGAACAACTGCTAAGAAATTAATGATAACACCCAAATGAAACACTCGCCCGTCCATTTTTCGGGCAAAGTATGCCAGCAACGAATCGAAAAAGGTCGGACCTATCCTTGGTTCAAGTAATATCCTGTCTGAGTTGAGCTTTTTCTAATTCGTTATTTCTTTGTAACAGTTTGTTTTCATTCACCTTTTAGAGTTCCGCAAAGGTGAAATTATCGCCTAGTCGGAAAATTGACTTTATTGGCATATTGCAGTATATCTCTAGGCTCTGGAATCGGCCTGACAAAAATCACTGTAAAGATTTATTGGGATAAAAGTAGCTGGCACCAGGATCTTGAGTGATGTATGGAGCCAAGTATCCAGCAGGGTTCGTAATGTCCACACATTAACAACATCAAGTGAGGGTTTTCAATGAAATTAGGAGGAGTAAAATCTCTGCGTATTTTAATTCTTTTACTATCTCTTGCACTTTTCTATGGATGTTCCAATTTTAATGATGTCATTCGTGTTAAAGAAGAGGGATCGGAAGGAACAACAAAAGTCTATCCTGTCAATGCAGATCAGGCATGGAAAATTGCCATGACGGTTTTTCGCTGGGAAGGTTCAGATGCCATTGAGGAACACCGGGATGAGGGGTATATGTTAACCAGTAGTGGAATGAATTGGGTTTCTTGGGGCACCGTGATGGGAGCGTGGGTTAGGTCGATAGATAAAGACAACACCGAGGTTACAGTTGTCACAAAGCGAAGAATCACGACCAATATTGCCACAACACTGACTGAGGGTACTTTTCATAAACGATTTGCGGAAGCAGTTGGAATTGTAAAAAGTGGACAACCGCTTCCCAGAGTAGCCCCAGATTAAAATAAAACCGAATGAGAAAACACAAGGGTTGGATCCGCTAGGAACCATTGGCAGAGATTTACCTACGGCGGGAAACTTGACCTACAATTCCAGAATAAAAATAATCAGGCAGGTGATCAAAGCAATTAACAGCGCCCGCAAACCGGTCCAAAGCCATAAGGACCCGCTCGCTTTACCCAGGAAAAGACCCAGAAGAAAAATTGCCAAAAGGGCGGAAAGGATAGACGATTCCAGAGGAGGCAAGGGAAGGGGCACTCCGACCTGGGCCATCCATAAAGGGGATATGATGAACAGGGAAACCAGGAGCGGCGCCAAACCATTGACCAGAGCGATCCATATGGGGACCCATTTAGAGGCTTTGCCGTGTTCCGTATCGCCCAGGTCGTCTACCAGAGCTCCTTCCAATTCCAGAAGTTCTTTTTTTCTTTCCTCGGACTCACTGATGTAGGCACTGCTCAGGCCACTGATGCATAGAGCAATCGCGGCCCCCAGGCAGGCGTTGATGACGGTGGGAATCGGCACATGATCGGTAACGTAAAAAGCCATGATTAACCCAAGCATGGTGAGGGCTCCATCATAGCCGTTGGTGAAGAAATACCGGCGGGCGATTCCATGCGCTCGGGAAAGATTTAACAGAAACCGGATACGTTCAATCACAGGTCAAACTATTCTCGTTCGGGAGAAGCTTCCGATCCTTCAACCTCTACGGCATCGATGCTGTGTAAAGACCCTCCCAGATTTTTGATGGTATCGACGATCGCATCGAACGGGATATCTTCTCCTTCAATCACCAGGATGACAGACTCGGTTTTTTCATCCACTTCCTCAACGTTGAGTTTGACGTTGCATCGTGTTCCCTCGTCTGCAATGGCTTTCGCAAAATCGAGGGCACTCGGCTGATGAGGTTTTAAAACATCCAGAACAATCCGTTTGACCTTGGCCATGGGTTTCAAATTTTCCAATAATGTTACGGGGATATTTTCAACGCACATCCCGTTTCCGCGTGAATACCAGTTCAATGGGACCACCGGAGCCCGGTCGCCCTCCGCGCCGGAGTCACCCCGCCGCGGCAAGCTGAGGCACCTGCCCGAGTTTCTTCCACTTATTGAAGTAATAGCGAATCCTTCCGTCCTTGGTCGGATAAATTTTTTCATACTTTTCCGACCCGTCGGGCTGGCGTTCGACGATCACGATTTTTTTGTCCAGCAACTGTGTCGACTTCCCCACATAAAGAAAGTTATAGGGCTGATCCCTGGCAATCAGGCGATGCAGTTCGTGGGCCATGCGTTTTTGTTTTTCCTTGTCGTATTCCCGCCGGATGCGGACGATCAACCGGTCCACCTCAGGGTTTTTATAGCCCACGAAATTGAGTTGCCTGGGACCGGCCTGGCTCGAATGCCAGATCTGGAAAAGGTCGGGATCGATCCCCATGCTCCACCCCAGAACCAGAGCATCGAATTTAAATGTGTTGACGAAGTCCTTGAGAAACACCGCCCATTCAAAAATCTGAGTGTTGCATTTGATCCCCAGTTTGCGCCAGCTGTTTTGCGCGATGGTCAGAATATTTTTGCGGATCGGGTTTCCGGCATTGGTGATCAGGTTGAACTCGAAAATCTTGCCCTCCTTTTCTAAAAATCCATTCTTGTTTTTTTGCCAGCCCAGGTCGTTTAGAATTTTCAATGCGCCATCAGGGTCATACGGCAAAGGTTTTATGGAAGGGTCGTACCAATCGGTGATTTTGGGATATGGTCCTGTTACGCGCTCGCCTTCCCCGTAAAGGACATATTTGATGATCTGATCCACATCGATTGCCATCCCCAACGCGCGGCGCACTTCCGCGGATTTAAAAAGCGGGTTTCTTATGTTGTAGCCAATATAAGAGTAAAAATAGCCGACGCTGGAAAAGTGCTGGTATTTTTCATCCTTTTTAAAGCGCGCCACCTGATGCGGCTGGACCGAATAGTTGTCCACGGCTCCAGCGTAAAACTCCATCTCCTGGGTCAATGCGTCGGGAACGATGCGCATGACATATTCGTGATACTCAGGGGGAGAATCCCAATAATCTTCATTTCGAACCACGCGGATCAATTCGTCGGACTGCCATTCTTTAAACACAAACGGCCCCGTCCCGATCGGATGCCGGTTGAATCGGCTGTCTCGGATGGTAAAGGATTCCCTGGCCGCGCCCTTTGCTTCCGCCTCCTTGCTCAACGCCGCCTCATTCAAGAGATGCTCCGGCAGGATGCCCATGAACCAGGAGTTGATGGCCGGAGAAAACAGGCGTTTGTAAACGATCTTGATCTTGTGAGGCCCCAGAGGCTCGACCGATTTGATCGGCTCGTAATCGGAGGTCCGGGGCGAGGCGTTGGCGGGATTCATGATCGCCTGATAGGTGAATAAAACGTCTCCCGAATCGAATTCATGCCCGTCGTGAAACCGGACCCCTTTTCTAAGATCGAACACAATGATCGGATTGTGCTCGGTCAAGGGAAGGATATCCTGAAGATGTCCCTGGATCAGGTTTTGTTGCGCGGGGTCTTCCGCACGAATGTATTTTTCATGAGGAAACGATTGAAAATAATCATCTCCCAGAAGGTCTTTCACAGGTTTGAAGAAATCCTGATTGACAGCGTGAAGGTTGAACTTGATCCGGGCGGGATGCCTGACAGTATAAGGGACTTTCTGCATTCGAGGGCGCCCGTTCTCCATTTGAGGGTTCCCTTGTTCGTCTAAGACAGGGGCGCTGATTTCCCCCTTTGTCTCCTCTTTGGAAATCAAGTCCACCGAACGAATGTTTTTATACCATGCAACGTTTGTCTTCAAAGATTCCAGAATATAACGCGCCCACTCACGGGAAGTTTCTTTTCGGGGGTCGTCAGGATCAATGACCAGGTACGCCTCCTCGTATTGCGCCCAGGAGGATGCCAGTCGCGGCCTGTAGTCCAGATTATCGTCCAGGTCGATCAGACCGTCGAACACCAGTTCGTTGATGGAACTGCTGGTGGTGTCCGCGCTCAGAATGGGGTTCAGGATTTCCGCATCCGCCGCCGAACCATGGATGTATTTGACCAGCCGGTCCGGATTGCCCACGGCCTGTTTATCATAGGTCGGAACCCAGAAAAACGATTGCACCAGAAAAACGATCAATCCGAGGGGTAAATATATGAGAATTCGCTTGGTATTCATTCAGGAATCATCATAACAAAATATGTCCTGGAATAAATAATGAATGTTTATGAGATTTTCTCCTATATCATTGTAAAGTAAATGGAAAAAGCTCTCATTTCCACCTTTTTGCTGTATACTGAATAAGTGGTTCGAGATATTTTAAAAATTTCTTGACTTGTTATTTGTTTGCCTATATAGCTTTAATACTTACCCTGCTGAGGCGGGAAGGTGAAAAACGGGGAGTTTCAAATTACTGCAAACTGTCCCCGTTTTTTTTAGGATAAAAAACCGTTTACAACCCCACAAGGTTTTAGTAAGGTTTTACACCATTTTCTGAAATAACCATTTTAGAGAAAAGGAAAAGGAACATGGCAACAATAATCACTGAAGAATGTATCAACTGTGGCGTTTGCGAACCCGAATGCCCGAATGAAGCGATCAGCGAAGGCGAAGATTTTTACGAAATCGAGGCGGACCTGTGCACCGAGTGTGTTGGATTTCACGGGGAAGAGGCTTGTCAGGAAGTTTGTCCCGTAGATTGCTGTATCCCCGATGAAGACAACCGGGAAACAGAAGAGGAATTGCTGGAGAAAGCCAAGAAAATTCATCCCGATGATACATTCCCGGGGCTGGAGGAACTGACCAACGAAACCTCGTTGTTCAGAAATCCTGACCGTAAAAACGCTAATCTTTGATTCGACCCTACGGCGGCTTGTATGGGCTCACTCATAGAAGCCGCTTTCATTTTAATTCTGCATGGTCGGAAAGTGGTGCTCCGTTTTTCTCCCCCAGAATATTACAACCATTGTTTTTCCACTCCCTGACAAGCATTACTGAATGTTTGAGGGCCCTCAACAAAGGTTTAAGTCTTTCCTCTAAAAAAATTTGAGGACAGGGTTTCTTGACAACCATTGAGGTATCGTTATACCTTGTCAGAGGAGTTTTTTCGCCAGGAACAGCGTAGAACCTAAATTCAAATTGCGGGGTGGAGCAGTCCGGTAGCTCGTTGGGCTCATAACCCAAAGGTCGTCAGTTCAAATCTGGCCCCCGCTACCAATATAAAAAAGCACTTACGGAAATTCTTCTGTAAGTGCTTTTTTTGTTCCATTCAACAGAACTTCATAGAGAACGGTTTTTACGAATTTCCACCGGAACACTATCAAGCATCTTGAAAAGGGACAAACATGATCCATTGGATCGATGCACTTATTATAATAGCGTTTCTCGCGTTCGCCTTATTTTCAGGTCTTAAAAATAAAGACAAGGCATCGAAGAACCTGGAGGAGTATTTTCTTGCCGGAAGGTCGCTCAAGGGGTGGCAAGCGGGCGTGAGCATGTCCGCTACGCAGTTTGCGGCGGACACCCCTCTTCTCGTTGTGGGTCTTGTCGCCACCGCCGGCATCTTTTCATTGTGGCAACTATGGATTTACGCGATCAGCTTTCTGCTCATGGGGTTTCTTCTGGCCGGTCCCTGGAGAAGAGCCAATGTTTTGACAGATGCGGAACTCACAGAAATTCGTTATGGAGGAAACAAAGCCACAGTATTAAGGGGTGTGAAAGCCATTTATTTTGGGACTATTTTCAATTGCACGGTTTTGGCCATGGTATTGCTGGCGGCCACGCGAATTGCGGAACCCTTTTTACTTTGGAACGAATGGCTTCCAGAAGGAATTTACCAACCGGTTTTATCACTGGTGGAGTGGGCGGCCGTTCCCTTTACCGTGAACCTGGAAAACCAGTCTCTTCTTTGGATATTATCCACCAACAACCTCCTATCCATTTTCTCCATCGTATTGGTGACAGCCATTTATTCCATGGCGGGAGGGTTGAGAGCCGTGGTGGCGACGGACGTGTTCCAGTTTTTTATCATGATGATTGGAACCTTCATTTATATGTTGATTGTCGTCAACCAAACGGGAGGGTTTGCGGAATTATCAACGCAAATTGAAATCCTTTATTCTCAAAACACCCCCAATGGAATCACTCCTACTGAAATCTTCGCCTTCACCCCATCCCAGGCTTTTGATGTCAGCGCAGGACTTTTATGCGTCTTCGGCCTGCAATGGCTCATTCAAATGAACTCAGATGGAACCGGGTACCTTTCCCAAAGATCGATGGCCTGCAAATCCGATTCGGACGCCAAATGTGCCGCGGTTCTGTTTACTTTTTTACAGGTCTTTTTAAGGTCCATTTTCTGGCTGCCCATCGCCCTCGGCCTCATGATCCTTTATCCAATGGAATTGGGCGTTTCACCGGAAGTCTATACGGCCCATCGGGAAACAACGTTTGTTCTTGGAATTCGGGATTTGCTCCCTATAGGGGTCAAGGGGCTGTTGTTGACCTCCATGCTCGCGGCTCTCGCCTCAACGCTCGACACCCACCTCAACTGGGGGTCGAGCTATTGGACCAATGACCTTTACAAACGAATCCTATTTGAAAAAATTTTAAAAAAGTCTCCAGATCCTGGGCATCTCGTTTGGGTGGCAAGGTGGTCCAATCTGGGAATACTCCTCATCGCCCTTTTCATCATGGCTCACCTGGAGTCGATTCAAAGCGCCTGGAAAGGATCATTACTGATAGGGGCGGCTATGGGGATCCCGCTTCTTTTGAGGTGGTTCTGGTGGAGGATGAACGCCTGGGGGGAAATTGCGAGTATTCTGGCCGCAACGATCTGCGTGCCGATTTTTTTAACGATGGATGTGTCCAACCATGAGAGCCTGTTGTCGATCGCCGGAATTTCGCTATTGGTAACCCTGAGCGCTGTTTATTTAAAAGGGCCCGAGGAAAAAATCGTTTTAAAGGATTTCTATCATCGGGTTCAACCCGATGGTTTTTGGGGGCCTGTTGCAGAGGGGATGGATAAAGCTCCACGTTCTACCGAGGACCGTTTTCTTAAAAACATCCTGCAAATGACTCTTTGCGCCTTCACCTGTTTTGGGCTTTTAGTGGGGGTTGGGACTCTTCTGGTAGGCGGAACGCCCCCCCTGTGGTTTCCCAATCCTATTCTCTGGCCATTGACTTGTATCGCTCTTGGCCTGGGAGTGGTTCCCCTTTGGTGGCAGTCACTGGGAAAAAATAAACAATAGAATTTCCTGGGAAATCTTCATCGGTCGAAACGGATGAAAGTTAAAGTCAAGAGCTCCTTCTTCACTTAATTTATCCCATTGATATTAACAGGGTTGATTTCCTATCAAATTGAGCGGGTTCTATAAATCCAACCTCACACGATCCTGGCTTCCGTAAAACAGGGAAAGGTGAATTTTTATACTGGAATTTAACCCATTACCTCAAAATGAGGAGCCAAGGCCATCCTGGCATTGATCCTTTTGTCTTTGGCCGCATTGATTGGCAAAATGATGACCTGGTGGTTAAAATAACACTCATAGTTTGAACTTTTTTTACCGCCTTTGGTTATTTTTCAATCAACAAGCCCGTCAGTTCAAATCTGGCCCCCGCTACCAAATAATAAAAGGGGTTAGCCTGAAAAAGTTAACCCCTTATTTATAAAATCTTTGAATTGTCCCAGTATTGTCCCACTAAGCCTAAGGCAAAAAAACCGGGCCACGAATGACCCGGCTTTATTTTTATAACAAAACATTTCTATGGTTCATTCTTAGTATATTCCCCTGTTTTTCCATAAAGGACTCTTTGTCCATTTTTAAAGAGGTTCGTTCACGCAAACCTTGTGGGCAAACCCTCGCGCCTCTCTCTCCTCCCATGTTGGTATGGCGGTAATAAATGGATTCAATGCAGATATCGGGTTTATCCACTCATAGTGACATACTACATGGTGTGTCAATACTGTCGTAGTTGGGCCAGTGGTCGGAGCTGCAGAATGAGGTCTATCCTCCAACTTAGGTTCAGGCAGGGTATTGATGGATATTGCAGTGGCGGAACTTTTGGGCTTCGGGTTTTTACAATTAAATGTCATTAAGGAAGTGAGTTTATTATCCTGGCATCCACAACCTTTCTGCCTCTTTACGCCAGGAGCATACCTGTTAATGCAGTTAACCTTACTATTAGATGTGGGCTGATTACTCACACCCGGCATCGAAGGATTTCCACCTGATCCGCCACCATTAACATCGACGCCCAAGCTTCTAGTTGATCTCATGGAGCTTTTTCTGATGCCAGGCTTCGTGTAAGTAGTCCCAATAGATTTTCCAATCAAAGGCGTCCTCTTTATGGAAGTCACCTTCTTTTGAACCGGAGCCACCCTCCCTGCGTCCGCCGGAGCGGTCCAAATCATGACACCCATCAAAACCATAATTGAAGTTAAAATCGAGATAATCTTGTTTGATTCTTTCCGTTGAATAAAGTTTGTCCGTTTCATTTTGCTTCTCCCTGGGTTTTCTTAAGTTTGGATCTCGTCAATTCCCGACGGAATCTTTCAATTTCTTAATCCAGGTAATACAAACCCAATGCCAAACACGACATGATCTCCCAATCCCATTCTCAATATTAGGTTATCGATTCTCTTCCCCGACCGCGAACGCATGATCAGGCAACGCACTCTTTAAATCCATGCATGGTCCATGCATGGTCCCCAGATCAATCCTATCCTTCAGCACCGAGCAGTCATCACAACCTGTTGTAAACAAAGGAACTTAATTTTTTTTCTGGTTTGGCACGCGAGGTGCAATTAAAGATTGCCATAAGGGGAGCGGGACCCAAGCTTTCAGAAGGAAGCATCACTCGCGAAATTATTAAAACGGGAATCAGGGTTTTAGTTCTCAAAACTCTGACATACAACAAAGGGAGAAACCAAAATGAAAAATCTCATCAAGGCATCCACCATATCTCTAGCAGCTCTCACCTTACTGTTTATTTCAGCCGGTTCCGCAGCGGCTGCTATCAAATGTCCAGCAGACGAAAGTGTAGGGCATTGTTCGTGGCGGCAAATGTGTTATGACAAATTTTATGCTGATAAAGGGAAAAAGTCCTTTTCAAAACGGCAGGCAGAACTAAAGGAATGCAAACGTAGGAACCCATTCCAATATCGGGATGTTAAGGTGATAGTCCCGGGAACTGGGCCAACGCTAGGTCAGCAAATACCCCCAAGAATTTCACTGCCCAACGGTAACCCAACGCATAAGTTGCCAGGAACAAATACAGGAAACCCGATACAGGACCGGTTCCGTCAGCATCGTATCCCAACCGGTTCCATGGCGCGCTAGATATAGCAACGCGCTTTATAAAATAAAAATGTCCACTGCGGCGGTCCTTCGGGGCCGCCGTTTCTTTTACCCGATCCCCGGGAGCCTAAAGGCTTCCAGGGTGTTAGGGTTATTTAATATTATTTTCCAACTCACCCATCTTAGGAAATTCACCATATCCGCATCGTTTGCGATGGTGGCGCTCAACAATCTTCATACAATCGTGAGCCGGAGGCTTTGGCTGATAGCGTTTGCTTTCGGTTTGGTGCACGGGTTTGTCTTCGCCAGTGTTCTGCGGGATCTCGGTTTTTCCAAAAATGCCCGTATTCTTTCGTTATTCGGTTTCACTCTGGGAGTAGAAATCGGTCAGCTGGCAATTGTGATGCTCGTTCTTCCAAGGAAATACGGACTTCGAAAGTAGTAACCAGCCACTTTCCACATTGTTCATCTCCAATTCTCCTGCCAAAAAGTTCTTAATTAACAAAACTGTCTACCAAGTCAAAATTTTAAATGCCATAGAGGATTAGATCAGTAAATAAAGCTGTTCTTGCTTTCCATGAGAATAGAGGTATACTTTATAAACATTCAAATTTTGTAGTTACAATTTTTGCCTGTTTTTATAGCTATATAGATAAACTGGAGCCAAAAATGCCACGCGTTACTGTCACACGCGATAAATTCCTTGAAGACCTCCAAGCCCGTACTTTTTCAGATGTTATGAATGATCCAGAGCAACCCTTCGATGAAGTTCTGGAATTTTTTAATGATGAGAACAGGCAACGCAGGTTGGAGGAATCTGAGATTCACCACGACAGACCTCCTTTGGCGGGTGTCGTCCGAGAGCTTGAATCGCATTCAATCATCGGTCAGATTCTGGCAGAGACGAGCACTCAGAGGAGCAAGCGATTGCGGCAGGCAGTTGGCGTGGTGGTGCGTATGATCATGGAGGCACGTGGTTGGCAGAAAACGGGTCGTAAAGGATCGCTGGGAGTTCGGGACGGTAAAAAATCGGCGGAACTCAACCACAACACGGGCGGGCTGGCATTTTGGTTCATTCGTGCCGAGCGCTACCAGCTTGCTGAGGGAATGCCCTTCCAATCCGTGCGAGAGCACTATCAAAAACTTGAATCCTCAGAGTCACAGCCATCACTCAAGGAAAGCTAATACGTATTCTTCCAAAAAGGAAAACATGAAAAACAGTCCAATTAAGTTGGTCCAAAGGAAAAAAGAAGTGGGTAGGAGGAGCAGGGTGAGCAAGAAAAAAACGGCCCTGATTTATTGCGAAAATCAATTTGGCTTAGTGGACGGAAAAACCGCCGCAGCGTTAGTCCGGCATTCTGAAACTTATACCATTGTTGGGATAATTGACAGCTCATTAGCTGGCAAGGATGCAGGGGAAGCATTAGGGGAAGGGAAATTAGGTGTTCCTATTTTTTCCAGTTTAAATGACGCCTTGAGTCAACTTTCAGAGGTTCCCAATTGTTACATTTATGGGAAAGCTCTCTTAGATCCTTATATACCTAGCGAAGAAAGATCTCTCATCCTGGAAGCCATGGAAAATGGGATGGATATCATTAACGGTCTGCATCAGTTTTTCTCAGAAGATCGAGAGTTTATTCAAACGGCCGCACAATACGATATTGAAATCAAAGACATCAGAAAACCTCCGCGATTAAAAGACTTACATGTTTTTACGGGCCAAATATCCAAAGTAAATGTTCCTGTGATTGCCGTCTTAGGCACTGATTGTGCCTGCGGAAAAATGACCACCGCAGTAGAGCTCAACAAAACCCTAAATAATCTAGGCATAAAGTCGGTACTAGTCGCGACAGGTCAAACCAGCTTGATGCAGGGAGCAATGTATGGTGTTTCCATCGATGCACTTATTTCTCAGTTCGTGATCGGTGAAATTGAAAACTCTATTATAGAAGCGTTTGATAACGAAAACCCCGACATCATTTTAGTGGAGGGACAGAGTGCTGTCAGTCATCCCGCTTTCATGGGTTCTCTCGGCATATTGAAAGGAAGCATGGCCGATGGCATTATCCTTCAACATCCCCCTGCCAGGAAGTTCCGGTGCGATTTTCCTGGTTTGCCGATGCCAACGATTAAAAGCGAAATTCAACTAATTGAAACGATTTCAGATGCGAAAGTGATAGCGATCGCATTGAGCCATGAAAACCTGGCCGACGAAGAAATTCAAAAAGTCATACCGGAATATGAAAAACAGTTTCACTTGCCGACGACTGATGCATTGAAGCATGGATGCCAAAAACTTGTTCAAGCATTGAGCGATAATTTTCCAAAGTTGAATCGAAAGATTAATCGGGAAAATTTTATTTTTTTCTCGGAAATGCAACCGCGCAAGCTTAACCATCTAAAAGAAATTGATGAATTCGTTCATGCCAAGAATAGAAATTGCCTTATCCCAAATACGAGATAATGCCCGGATGCTCTCCGAACTTTATGGGCAAAAAGGTATTTCCTTAATGGGGGTTTCGAAAGCGGTGCTGGGAGAACCTTCTATTGTCGAGGCAATGATTCAGGGCGGAGTCAAGTATATTGCTGATTCACGCATTGAAAACATAGAAAAGATGAAAAATGCGGGGATATCAACTCAGTTTGTTCTTCTGCGCACTCCCTTAAGTCAAGCTGAGTCCGTTGTTAAAAATTCTGACATTAGTTTAAACACCGAGATCGAGACACTTAAGAAACTTTCCTGTTATGCGAAAGCGCAAAACAAAATTCACCAGGTAATTGTAATGGTTGAGCTGGGTGATTTGCGTGAAGGTGTGCTTCCATGCGACCTCCCGCTGTTTATCCGGGAGACTCTTTCTCTACCCCATATAAAAGTTGTTGGTATTGGCTGCAACCTGGCTTGTTATGGGGGAATTAAGCCGGATAGTGAAAATATGAATGCACTATCTGAACTGGTCAATGACATTGAAAAAGAGTTTCAAATTAGTTTGGAAATAATTTCGGGCGGAAATTCGGCAAATTATTTGTGGTATCAATCTGCTCAAGATGTCGGCAGGGTTAACAATCTCCGCATGGGTGAATCCATTCTATTGGGTCGTGAAACTGTGAACCGGAAAGCCATTCCAGGTTTGCACACGCAAGCATTCCAACTCATCGCCGAAGTCATCGAGTCCAAAAAAAAACCATCCCTTCCATATGGCGACCCCTGTCAGGATGCCTTTGGCAATTATCCTGATTTTCAGGATCGAGGCATTCGCCAGAGAGTGATTATTGCTTTGGGCAGGCAGGACATCCAGCCCTGCAGCTTAAAATCCAATAATACGTTGGAAACACTGGGAGCCAGCAGTGATCATATTATTTTCGACAGCGATAACAAAAATTTACAGGTTGGAGACGAAGTGAGGTTCAACCTGAATTACCGTGGACTTCTTACCGCCATGACTTCTCCTTTTGTCAGTAAGCAATTTGTAAATTGTGATCGTCACCCAGCGTTCTAGCTTATCCATAACAAGCATCGCTTTTTCAGAAGTATATTAGAGTATCCCCTCCCCCAGCCGCAGGTCAGCGTATAAGCGACCCAGGTTCCTGGAGGAGCCGGAGGCTGAAGGTTTCGCTGACTGGCATTTTGCCCTGGAACCAAAAAGAATAAGAGGCTTGCCCGTGGGGGCAAGCCTCTTATTCTTTATATCCGCTTCCTTAAATACTCTTGCGATCAGCAGATCTCGTTCACCCTTTTTGTTTAATTCACCTAACAACATCTATTTAGTTGACTTCTTTCTTTTAAAGGCGGATTCTGTATATTCAACCTTACACGACCTTGGCTTCCATAAAGCAGGGAAAGGTAAATTTTCATACTGAAATTTAACCCTTTACCCCAAATGGAGGAACCATGGCAATCCTAGTATTGATTCTTTTGTCTTTGACCGCATTGATTGGCGGAATGGTAAGTTCGTAGTCAAAACAACACTTATAGTTTGAATTCTTATCATCACTTTGGCTTAATTGCCAATCAATAAGTGCTCAAGTTCAGATCTAACTTCGTATGCAAAAAACAAGGGGCTGGCCGAATGCGGTCAGCCCCTTGTTTAGTTTTTGACTTGCACACCTCCAGTCCGACCCATCAAGGAACAACTATTGGAAACGGGAAAATAGCAAATCAGAATCCCAAATCAGCGGTTGGTTGCAACGAACTCAACTAACTAAAGGCTTCGACCAGATTTTCTGGAAAATTGAGGGTGAATATGGTTCCTTTATTTGGCGTGCTTTTAATATCTATCGTCCCGTTATGCCGATCCACGATATTCTTGCAAATCGCCAGGCCCATCCCCGTGCCGCCAAAATCGCTCTTTGCATGTAATCGTTCAAAGGGTTTAAAAATCTTTTCGGAATACTTCTCGTCGAACCCGATCCCATTATCCTCAACCATTATTTGAAGTTTACCGTCATCTGATGAATGACTGTAGATATTGATCACTGGAGCAACATCTTCCCTGTGATATTTAAGAGAGTTTCCAATCAAATTTTGAAACAGATGAAGGATCTGAACCGGATCGGCGACAAAATCCGGAATTTCACCGACATTCACCGTCCCTTTGGTTTCGGAAATTCGGCTCTCAAGATTAAATAAAGATTCTTTAATAACCTCGTTTATATTGATGCGCTCGACCACGTGGGCCGCGGTTGTCACCTTTGAATAATTGAGCAGATCATTGATCAGTTCCTGCATTCGCATGGTCGCATTTTGCATCCGGTCGATATATCCAAGGGCCTGAGTATCTATATCCTCCGTCTTGTCCCGCAATCGGTCCCCAAACAGGACAACTTTACGCAGGGGTTCTTGTAGATCGTGAGACGCGATAGCAACAAAGTCCTTGAGGGAAGCGTTGCTCAGTTCCAAAGCCTCTGTGCGCTCCTTGACAAGCCGCTCCAGGTTTTTTAAATGCCCTTCTAAAGTTTTCTCCGAGCGCTGACGCTCAATCACCCTGCCGATTTGGATCCCCACCGTATTCATGGTCTCCAGCAATTGATCCTCGCACTTCTCAACCCGGGGGGAGTAAAATTCGAGGACTGCCACGGTTTGCTCCTCAATAACCACCGGAAATGCAAAACCTGCCCGAACTCCGATCTCATTGGCCAATTGGGCTCTTGGAAAATTTTTATCTACGGTGACATCATCAATCCATGCAGGTTTACTGTTCGCTAAAACCCGGCCAGGCAAACCTCTTCCTGACTTAAATGGCGTTTGTTCTGTAACCAGTACAAAGTTTTTAAATTTTTCTCTATTCTCGACGTACCACAATTTTGTTGGAGTCAGTTCCTTTTTTTTCTCATTGAGAACGTAAACGTGGCCCACCGGCCACCCCATAGCCAAACAAACTGATGTCAGACAGGTTTGAGCCACTTCTTCAAATGTCTTCGATTCATTGGCGGAAACGGTGATGGTCTGAAGCAATTGCTTCAGAGATTCCTCTTGATACAGCTTCTTCTCTGCTTGTTTTCGTTTGATGAAATTTTCCTTAAAAACCTCCAGCGCCGAATAAATGTCGCCTATTTCATTTTTCTGTTTTACCGCGGGAATTTTCACCTCAATATTATCCCTGGCAAGCTCCAGCATCATTTGAGTTGCGTCTTTAATCGGATTTACCAGCCGCCGAATCCCAATGATATAAAAGCCAAATAAAACCAACCCTCCCGAAAAGACCAATAAGATATTCGAGAACTTTATTAAATTCGAATTTTGATTCCTGGTTAGAAGGGTTTCTTGAGCCGCCCTGAAATTAACGACCTCCTGAAACTTTTTGATGTTCCCCATGATCAGTTTTTTTTGTTCATCGTAATAGGACCCAAAGACCAAATGCCTCGCCCGGTCAAAATCCTTTTTCTCCACCGCGGCCATTGCGGCTTCTTCAGTCTTGATCAAATTGTCGGAATACCCTTTGGCTTTTTCAATATAGGTGAGTTCCGAAGGCAATACCTTAAGCTCTTTGAGTCTTTCGACCGCCTTATCCCTGGACCGGGTTTCATGAACCTCTCGCCAAAAATTGTCAAAATGGACTCTATCCCCAAATTGCACATAACGCCGAATCTCATCCGTTAAATAGTCGGAACCGTTAGCCAGTTGCTGCCCGATACTTTCAAGCTCACGCTGCTGATTGATGGCTTCGTGTTCTTCTTTATATCCGGCATTCATTTGATACACAGAAATGCCGACGAAGAGAAACAAGAATACGATCAGGGCGGCTATAAACCTGAAGGCTGAGAATAAGGTCATTTGGGCCATTGAACTCACGAGGTTCAGATCGTTTAAATTTCCGACACGCAAGGAAAACTCTGGATCGGCTGGCTAGGAAAACCGGTCGAAAAACTTTTGGAGTATCTTCTTAGAGTAACCCAGGTTAGATTTACAATCAATGAAAATTAATTCTATTGATTTGATTTTATTATGTTTAGAGTGGAAGGAGTTTATTGATTGGACAGCTGGAAGGGAATCAACGTTCGGTTTATCTGGAGTTTTGCAGAATGGATCTCAAAGTCTATAGATTGCTCATCATCTCCCCGGCTTTCATCACAATTTGATCCAGCATGACCCAGGGAATCTCGTAATCCTGGGTCACGACTTTAAATAACAAGACATTCCTGTTGCCGGAAGGGCTTATTTCCTCCCGGAAAAACATCTCGATAGGGCCGTTGTCCGTGATGTCCATATCGAATTTTTCCAGGCTCAAGACCCAGACGTTTTCTTCTTCACGCCAGTTTTTGTTTCCGGGAATCGTGGACAAAAACTGTCTGAAAGTTAAAAATTTCTTTTCGTGGAAGGAAACATAGTAACCGGCATACCCGGTATCGGAAGCCAGGCTCTTATAAACAATGAACCGGTCTTTCCACTCATCGGGAGGCTCGGGCTTAAAAAAACATGCGGCGCAAGCCATCAATAGAGAGATTGCCAGCAAACGTAATTTTAGATTCAATGAAAAATTCAAAAGTTCCTTAAAATCCCGGAGAGTCCTGCCAAATTCCGAGATCCCATAATTAGCATAAGATTTGCCCACATTTCAGCGTATTTCAGGGGAGAGCAATTGTCAATTGATTGATTTTTATTTCGTTGAAGTGATATTGAGAAGATTTGAAATAGCGGCGGGTAAAGAACGTAATAAAACAGGAGGAGCCAGAGATCCCAAACGCTACAATCGGGTACATTCAAACCGGTCTTCAGAAAACCATCGGATACAGATATAGTCCGGAAGCACCGTTTCCCGGTTGATCATGGCCGATTGCAATTGTTGACAAGACAGTAAAATGGCCCCCCCAAGGTCCGCTCCCCAAAGATTGGCGCCCGAAAGATCGGCCCTCCAGAGATTGGCTTCCTTCAGATTAGCCAGTGTGAGTTTTGCCATGCTTAAATTGGCTCCAATAAGATCGGCTTTTTCCAGATCGGCCCTCACCAGGTTGGCGCTCGATAACTGCGCTTCATTGAGTTGAGCCTCCCTGAAATCGGCATCGACTAAATTCGCGCCGATCATTTTTGCATGGTTGAGTTTGGCCCACCGGAAACTGGAATTCCTCATATCGGCACAAGCCAGATCGGCCTTACTCAAATTCACCCCTTTAAAATCCCTCTCCTCTAGTTTTGCGCCGGTAAAATTCATTCCCACCAGATCCCGATAGCTGAGGTCTTTGGGCCAGACACGAGTGAAATTCATCTGAGGGCGGGACACGGCAACATTTCCTGAGCTGTTTTTTAGTAAGTTCATAAGCCTCTAGAAGGAATCAGGTTAAAAATGTAGAAGCGGCGCTGCACCGTGCCAATTGCAATCAGTATAGGAGTGCCGAATCCAGAACCTGTGAAGCTCATGTCACAATTTAGCAACGCTCAAAAAGTTGCCAACGACGATAATTTTTGACCAGAACTTCCGTTATTTTCATTCCCTCATTTATTACGAAAAAAGCTCACATAACCTGCAATTTTTCAATCCCTCTGCATTCTTGACACAGCCGTAACGAACAGGTGACCAAAATTTAATCTTCCTCTGGCACCCTGATCCAATCCAAAAACTCCCTATATCCAGGGAGATTGGAAACCACCCGACCCCGGCCGTTGGTTGGGCGGTTTTTTTAATTCCTGAAACCCAAAAGGATGAACAACGCTATGTCCGGATGGAAGCAGATAAAAAACTTATTTCCCGTTTCTATGGCGTTCATTTTTTCCCTGGTGTTCATGGGCAAGACTCCGCAACCCATCAAGGGTCTCTCCCCTTTTCATTCCGCGGCCATTCAATTCGAAGAAACGGTATTCTTAAAAATATGGGAAATCGCCAAGCAAAAGGAAATCGAGGAGCAGGAGGCACAGAAAAGGTTTCAACTCAGCTACGAGAAAAAGATAAAAGAAAAAATACGCAAGGTGATTTCAAACTACCAACGGCGGATGAACCCCGAGCATTTTGAAGAAATTCCGGAAATGATTCTCGCGGAAAGTAAAGCCTACGGTTACGATCCCATGTTCCTGACCGCCTTGATCATCACCGAAAGCTCATTCGACAACAAAGCGCGGTCGCACCGTGGAGCGATGGGCCTCATGCAGATCCTCCCAAGGACGGGAGTCGCGCTGGCGTCGGAAAAAGAAGTGGAGTGGAAAGGAAGCCCGACGTTGTACAATCCGGAAATCAATATTGCACTTGGGACGTATTACCTGAACAAACTGCAGAGCCGTTTTGGAGATCTCAATCTGGCACTGGAAGCCTACAATCACGGCCCCACAAGGCTGGACAAATATTTAAAACGCGGTTACCAGCCCAGGCGCTATTCCAAAAAGGTTTTTCAAATCTATGAAGAGATAGATTTCGAGCCTTCCTAGTCTTCCATCAAAACCTGTGTGACCGTTTCGGCAAACTCACGTGCGGCATCGCCACCGCAAGCGGTAATGACTCTATCGCTATGCGTGACAGGGTCTTCCGAATGGTATCCCCCGCCCGCCGCGAGTTCCTGCAAAAAAACTTCGTCATCAGGCCCGGATGCCGGTTTCTCATTTAAAAAAGAAGCACGGGCCAGCACCGCGACGGACAGTCCGAGTGCGCCCACCGCCCTGCCCGCTCGATAATGGTCGGTTAAAATTTGCGGCAGGATCGGGTCGTTCCATAACGATTTCGGCGCTCCCTTGCCCCCGACCAGCAAAACCGCATCGTATTTATCGCGGAATCCTTCCTGTTTATTCCAGTCGATGAGCATGCCGTCCGGCTGAAAACGGGTTTTTTTCATTCCCACCGCCTCCTGTCCCTTCGGCGACAAAACCACCACCCGGGTACCTTGCGCTTCCAAAAACCTGCGGGTCTCAAAAAGTTCATCTTCGGCAAACTGATTTTTTGGAATCACCATCAAAATATTCTTTCCTGATAAATTTCCTGTACCCATTGCAAACAACCCCTTGTATATTTCTATTCGAGCCTTTAAACAGCATCCATTTCAGGAGAAGGTCCCATGCCCATTTGCATCACCGCACAATACGAGGTGCGCCCCGAGTTCAGTAAAGAGTGCAAAAAGATCGTCCAGGAACTGGTGAATTATGTAAAGTTAAACGAACCCGGCATCTTATTATATCTGGCCCACCAGGACATATTAAATCCCATGCGCTTTCACCATACCATCATATTTGAAAACGAAGCCGCCCTGGCCGTCCATCAAAGCTCGCCCGCATCAAAACGCTTCGTGGACGCCGTCTACCCTAAAACCCTGAAGCCTCTGGATTTCGGGGAGCACCACATTGTGGCATTTAAAGGTACAGAGGGCCACAACTTGTAAGCGTTTTATGGTGCATTTAAAGAATAAAAATCAATTCCCAGGGCGTAGGAGGCAGAAATGAGAAAACAAAAATTCATGATCAAAGAATGTACTTTAAAGCGTTTTTATTGTTGGGGTTTGGTTTTCTGCTCATTTCTAATGTTTTCTTCTATTGCGGAAGCGGAAGAGGTGAAATATTTTGATAAGTTGTACTGTGGGATTTTTAAGTATGATGATAAATGTAAATTTTGGCAGGAACTTGATAGCAGTGATTTAGCAAAGGCCTGGGGTTATTATGAAGTTCATTATAAAGACGGCAAGCTGACAAATGCAATTCGAGTTAATAAGTCTAAATTGGATGAGGAGCCTCCAGCAGTTGCAGAAAAATTAGAATTTAATTGTGAAGGGCGTCTCATTTTTCACGAAACTAATCTTCATGAACATTCTCAATATGATCCTATACTGTACAAAAGGAGTTACAACCAGCAGAATTATGACCTTCGGATTTATGATAAAGTGGGGAAATTAATGGCCTGGGAAAGTCATATTTATAAGGATAATTTGCTGGTTAAACGCTTAGTGTATGATGAATCAGAAAAATTAAAAAAATATTCAACTTTTGACCACGACTCATTTATAGAGAAAGTTTTTACTCCTGACCATAAATTCCTAGAAGAAAGAGACATGGGTAGGTATTTTGATTAGTCATCGATGGTATTAATGGCTTTCCGCCCCTTGCGCCATTACCCACTGAGTATTGCATTGAAACCAAATCCCCCCGGCCCTTGTGATATTTTACCCTTGCCTTCATGCCCCGCAGGGGTACTTCACAGAAGGGGGAGCACATCATTTCGCATCCCAGCCTCTTTCACGAAAGGGAGAGCAATTCATAGGCTATGAGACTAAATTACTCGAAGAAAAGATTGAAGGTTTTTCAATCCCCCCTTTTGTAAAGGGGGTTAGGGGGATTTCTCGTCCCGCCAATCAATAAATTCCGCAATCTTTCCCATAACTCCGGCAATGTTTTCTAATACCTCACGATTGGTAAACCGCAATACCCGCAAACCCTTGGAACTAAAATATTGGGTGCGGTTCAAATCACAGGAGATGTGGGTGGTCTCTGCATGCGTATCACCATCAATCTCGATGATCAGTTTTAACCGATGGCAATAAAAATCTACAATGTAGCTGCCAATAGGCTTTTGCCGGTTAAAAGTAACTTCTTTGTAAAACGGCATTCTTCTGAGCGCGTTCCAAAACTGTTTCTCTGCGGGTGTGGGATTGCTTCGTAATTGCCTTGCTTTTTCTTTTAAAGTAGCACTGTAGTGCAAATTTGTTTGGAATTTATTTGATGGCATAAAAACTAAATCCCCCCGACCCCCTTTGCAAAAGGGGGAGAGGCTGATCCCCCCGGCCCCTGTGACATATTACCTTCACCTTCATGCCCGGCAGGGGAGGGACAACCTTTTAATGTCAATTCCTCTCCCCTTTGAAGAGCACTATTGATTCAAATCCTTGAGCAAATCAGCCAGTTCATTCAGTTGATCGTCAAGTTGCGGAGGGCGCGATGGCAAAACGGCGGGGGTTTCATCGTCAGAGGGGCAGACACCCTCCTCTTCGAGTTCGGGCTCTTCTTCCTGAGGAAAGGGGGACGGGGCGTCTCTTAGAACTTTTGGGGAAGTGTCATCCTTAAAATATTTCGCCAGTTGAAAATGCTCGTCCAAGCGCGTCCATTTCACGCCATCCCCGGAAATCGCATCGGTACGCAGTAATTTTTTACCTTCAATGTAGGGGACCAGCATTTTGGTGGGAATGTCCTTGACCACCTTATTCCCACGGCGGATCATGACTGTGAATAGCGGCTGGTATTTATTGTCGTCTTCGCTCATTTTTGGGATAGAGAAGGCCCGGTTCGATTGCGTCCCATGGTGATCAACATAAACACGGAAATACCAAAAATCAGAATACCGATGAACTGCGACGTGGAGAACAAACTCTCGACCGCGTACCCGCGATCGTCACCGCGAAAATATTCGATAATGAATCTGCCGATGGAATACAGAACGCCATAGGCCCAGATGATCTGCCCGTCAAACGATTTGCGCTTTCTAAGCCACAGCAAAATTGAAAATATGACCACCGCGTTGATCGATAGATAAACCTGCGTGGGATGCAGGGGAATGCCTTGCGGCGCCAGCGAGTTGGGGTCCGAAAAAACGATCGCCCACGGAACATCGGTTTTCACCCCGTAACAGCAACCAGCGAAAAAACACCCCCACCTGCCGATGGCCTGCCCGATGGCAATGGATGGCGCTAAAATGTCCGCCGTTTGCCAGAGTGGCATCTCCTTCTTCTTCAAATAGAGCACAGCCACGATCATGCCGAGGATCAACCCGCCGTAGTAAACCAGCCCGCCTTTCCAGAACTTAAAAATCTCCAACGGGTGGGCCAGAAAATACTCGTGCTCTACGATCACGTAAAGCAGGCGCGCTCCCAGCAGGGAAGAAACCAGAATATAGAAACAAAGGTCGACTATTTTCTGCGGATCCAGACCTTCATTTTTTGCCAGGTTGGAAGCAAAGAGAATGGCCACGAAAAAACCGGTGGCTACCAGCAATCCGTAGGTGAAAATTTTTATAAAACCAAACTCTAAAAGGATGGGATGCATAACGCCCTGAGAAGATGAGAGTGGTTTTTAATCCTGCCCGCTATCCGTCGGTTTTTGCGCGGTGTGGGAGGAAGCCAACTGCTTCGGGTGTTTTTGAAAAAGATCCAGAATCATCAGCCCTACCCCTATGCTAATACAGGAATCGGCAAAATTAAAGGCGGGAAAATGATACCCCTGAAAATAAACATCCAGAAAGTCGATCACTTCCTTGTAAACAATCCGGTCGATGACATTGCCGATGGCCCCGCTGAATATCAGAATGAGTCCGGTCCGAACCATCCGGTGTTCTCTCGGAGTCTGATGGTAAATCACAAGGATCGCGACAATGGCGGCTATAGAAATAGAAACAAAAATCCAGGCCTTGTACTGGGACTCCATATTCGCGAACAACCCAAAAGCCACGCCGGGGTTTCTGACATGGGTGAGATTAAAAAACCCCTCGATCACCTCAATCGAATAATACAGAGGAAGATGCGTGGTGATCATGAATTTGCTGTATTGATCCACAAGGATCAATACATTGGAAAGCAAAAATAAGGTCAGGTATTTATTTTTCAAGAGATTTTATGCTGTCGTCGCCTGCAGATTTTTGACACAGCGGGAGCAAATGTTGGCATGTTCCGTTGTTTCAACGGCTTCCAGAAAATAATTCCAGCACCGTTCACATTTTTGCCCACCCATCGGTTTCGGAAGCACTTGGACCCCTTCCAAAACTTCACTTTGATACACACCGTTCTCGCCTTTCAGGCTGTCCACCACCTCGACTTGGGAAACGATGAAAATGAACTTTAACTCTTCAAATTCGCCGTTCAGCGTCTTCTTGATCGCCTCCGGAAGAACCAGCTTGACAACAGCATCCAGAGAATGACCGATGACCTTGTCTCGGCGGCAAAATTCCAGCGCCTTGCTCACCTCCCCTTTCAGTTCGACGAGCGTTTCCCATTTGGCAATCACATCGTCCGCCAGATGTAACTTGGAAGCATCCGGGAACAAACTCTGGTGCACACTTTTTTCGGTCACACCGCCTTCCGGCATATACGACCAGACCTCTTCCGCCGTAAAACTCAAAATCGGCGCCATCAATCGCGACATGTCTCTCAGCAGAATGTATAACGCCGTCTGCCCCGAGCGCCGTTCCTGAGACGCTTTTGGAAAGGTATAAAGCCGGTCCTTCAGGATATCCAGGTAGAAATTGCTGAGATCCACCACGCAAAAATTATAAAACGCCTGATAAAATATGTGGAACTCATAATTCTCATAGGCCTTCAGTATTTTTTCTACCAGCAACTTGTAACGGTGAAGAATATAGCGATCGATTTCTAACAGGTCGTTTGTGGGAACCTGGTCCTGCTCAGGAACAAAGTCATGCAGGTTGCCGAGAAAATATCGAAAGGTGTTGCGGATTTTTCGGTAAGCCTCCGTCAGGCGCTTTAAAATTTCCTGCGAGAGACGGATGTCTTCGCGGTAGTTTTCCGAAGCCACCCAGAGCCTGAGCACTTCAGCGCCATACTGATCGATGATTTTTTGCGGAGCGATGACGTTGCCCTCGGATTTGGACATCTTTTTCCCCTTGCCATCGACCACGTAACCGTGGGTCAGGACCGTCTTATAAGGCTCCTTGCCACGGGTGCCGATGGATTCCAGAAGCGAACTGTGAAACCAGCCCCGGTGCTGATCGCTTCCTTCCAGATAAAGATCCGCCGGCCATTGCAGATCGGGGTTGTTTTCCACAACCGCCGCATGGCTGACGCCGGAATCGAACCACACATCGAGAATGTCGTTTTCCTTGATAAACTTTTCGCTTCCACACGAACAAGCGGTTCCGGACGGCAGTAATTCTTCAGCGTCTTTTTCAAACCAGAAGTCCGCGCCGTTTTTCTCCACCAGCTCGACGATGTGTTGAAACACCTTCTCCGAACGCAGAATCTCTTCGCAGGAAGCGCAGGAAAAAATGGCGATGGGAACGCCCCAGGCTCTTTGCCGGGACACACACCAGTCGGGGCGGTTTTCGACCATATTGTAGATCCGTTCCTTGCCCCATTTCGGGACCCACTCCACCCGCTCGATTGCTTCCAAAGCTTTTTTTCGGAGGCCTTCCTTATCCATCGGGATGAACCACTGGCGCGTGGCGCGAAAGATAATCGGCTGATGGCATCGCCAGCAATGCGGATAAGAATGCTGGATCGTGTGCTCGGCCTGCAGATAACCATCGGCACGAAGCTTTTCAATGATGGCGGGGTTGGCTTTGGTCACGAACTGACCGCCGAAATGTTCCACCTCCGGAACGAACACCCCTGCGTCATCCACCGGGTTGTAAGTTTCCAGTCCATATTTATTGCCGACCACGTAGTCGTCCTGTCCGTGACCGGGGGCTGTGTGAACACAGCCGGTTCCCTGCTCCAGCGTCACGTGATCGCCCAGAATGACTTTTGAATCCCGGTCGATGAACGGATGCCGGCACACGGCGTTTTCCAGTTCCTTGCCGGCGCATTTCCCAAGCACCTTGTAATCTTTAATGTCCCATTCCAGGATCAGAGCCGGTAAACGGTCTTCGGCAACGATCAAATTCTGCCCGTCAACTTCCACCGCGACATACTGAAAGTCCGGGTGCAGACACACCGCCAGATTGGCAGGCAGAGTCCACGGCGTCGTCGTCCAGATGACGAAAAAAGTTTTATCTTTATCCAGAGAATCAAACGGGAACGGAAGGTTCGACTTCACCGGAAACTTGACATAGATCGAGGGCGAAGAACGGTCGGCGTATTCCACCTCCGCCTCGGCTAATGCCGTCCGGCACGAGGTGCACCAGTGAACGGGTTTCATCCCCTGATAAACCTGTCCGCTCATCACAAATTTGCCAAACTCGCGGACGATGGTCGCTTCATAGGAATAATCCATCGTCAGGTAAGGCCGGTTCCAATCGCCAAACACGCCCAAACGGATGAACTCGTCTTTTTGAATCGCTACGTATTTATCCGCATATTCCCGGCACAGTTTGCGGATTTCATTTTTGTCCGGTTTCAGCTTTTTGGCTTTCTGGGCTTTGGTCACCTGATGTTCGATGGGCAGACCGTGACAATCCCAGCCAGGGATGAAGGTCGCGTCAAAACCCTTCATAGTGGCGATCTTGACGATAAAATCCTTAAGGATTTTATTAAGAGCGTGCCCCATATGGATATTGCCATTGGCGTAAGGCGGGCCGTCGTGAAATACGAATTTGGGTTTGCCTTTGAACTGCCTGCGGATCTCCCCATAAAGATCCTCTTTTTCCCAGCGCGCCAGGATCTCCGGTTCCCGCTTGGTGAGGTTGGCCTTCATCGGGAAGTCGGTTTGGGGAAGGTTCAGCGTTTCTTTATAGTCCATTGGAATTCAATTTAAACGAAAGATTTAAGAACAGTTTTTGCGAGACGGTTAAAAATAAAAAAATACACGAAAGGGGTATTGCAAAGCCATCAGAAAATCCCCCTGCCCCCTGTGGTATTTTACATTAGCTCTCATGCCCGACAAGGGTACTTTAAAAAAGGGGGAACCATCCTCCCCCTTCTGTGAAGGGGGCTGGGGGGATTTAAACTTCAAATTTTCAAAAGCTCCTTATATCTTCATGCACTGCTTGACTTCCCGCAAGGTGGCGTTGGCCACCTTGCCGGCTTTTTCGGTTCCGGCCCGCAAAATTTCCTTCACTTCTTTCGGTTTAGCGGCGATCTCCTGACGTTTTTCCATGATGGGCCGCATTCCGGCGAGCATGGAATCGACCAGCTTCAACTTACAGTCCCCACAGCCGATTTGCGCCGTCCGGCAGGCGGGGATGATTTCCTCCTGCATCTCTTTCGACGAATACAATTTGTGAAAGGGAAACAGATTGCAGACGTCCGGTTCCCCAGGATCTTCCCGCCTTGCGCGTTGCGGGTCGGTCAGCATGCCCTTGACCTTTTTGGTGATTTCCTTTTCAGTGTCGGACAGGTAGATAGCGTTATTATAACTCTTGCTCATCTTCCGTCCATCGATGCCATTGAGTTTGGGGATCTCCGAAATCTTGGCGGCGGGCTCCACAAAAACCTTCTTTTTGTACAAATTATGAAACCGCCGGACGATCTCCCTGGAAATTTCCAGATGCGGCGCCTGATCGATCCCCACTGGAACAAAGTCGGCTTTATAGAGCACTACATCCGCCGTCTGCAAAACCGGATACCCCAGAAAACCGTAGGAACTCATGTCTACATTTTTGATCTCCCCCTGCTTTTCCTTATAAGTTGGATTCCTTTCCAGCCACGGGACGGGAACGATCATCGATAATAAGAGGTGCAGTTCGGCGTGTTCGGGGATTTCCGATTGCACGAACAGGGTGCATTTTTCCGGGTCCAACCCGGAAGCCAGCCAATCGACCGCCACCTCAAACGAAAACTGTTTGATGAGATGCGGTTTTTCATAAAGCGTGGTCAGCGCATGCCAGTCGGCCACGAAGTAAAAACAATCGTAGTCCTCTTGAAGCGCAAGCCAGTTTTTTAACGCGCCGTGATAATTGCCCAGGTGCAGTTTGCCTGAAGGCTGCATACCGCTCAGAATTCGTTTCCGCTTCATCTAAAACTCGCCATCAAAACTTGTTGTAACGCGGGAAACGTTTCCTGAGTCAAGAAGAACACCGAATAGTTGATTGGAAGCCCCAGGATGGTTCCGAGAATTCCGGTGTGGGCAAAATGATCCAGTAAAAATATCCCTAAAATAAGAACCGCTCCAAACCGGTCGTAGCGGGAAATGGTTTCCGCCACCTCGTGCGACACCAACCCCTTGATAACACTTCCCCCATCCAGAGGCGCCACAGGAAGCATGTTAAAAATAGCAAGTGCCACGTTGATAAACACGCCAAAGCTGAGCAATACGAAGAGAATCACATTTTCCTGCGGCGAAATCAGGCGGATGAAAACACTGCAGACCACCGCCAGGGCGACATTCGACAACGGACCCGCCAGGGCAACGTACATCATGTCCCGGCGGGGGTTTTGAAAATTCCGCCAATCCACCGGCACCGGCTTGGCCCATCCAAATCCTACAAAATAAAAAAACAGGACTCCAACGATATCCAGATGTTTCAATGGATTGAATGTGAGCCGCCCCATGCGTTTCGCCGTATCATCGCCGAGGAGATAGGCTACTTTTCCATGGGAATACTCATGCACCGTCAAAGAAAACAAAACGACGGGAGTCATTAAAATCAACAACTGGGTCTTGTCCAAAACAACCTCTATAAAATCCGGTTAATTTGTTTGGTCGATCGAGGTCGAGGAGCAGTAGGCGTCCTTGGAGGGGCCAGGATACTAAAGAAAGGATATTTTCTTAGAAAAACTGCGCTCCTTCACCCCATTTTAGCGTAAATCACGTTAATTTCATAACCTTTAACGATTCCACGGAGGATTTGTTGACTGCTTAATCGCCCGGCCGTTTTCCCTCTGGAGTTCAAAACTTTCTGGTTTTGGCGTATTTCAGATAGGTATAAAAGGCCGCCGACAATGCCAGGAACATCCCCAGAAATCCTTCCCGGAACCCCTGGCGAATCAGAAAGTTTTTCAAGAAAACCAGGGGCGGACGCAGGTAAAGGTGGGTCCAGTTGGCTTTCCAGTCCAATCGCGCCTTTTCTGCCGCATAAAGGCTGGAATAGCGGTTCTGCCGGTCTATATAATCCTCAAACCCTTGATAGGAATAGTGCAGCAAGGGCTCGGCGATGATTCCTGAACTTTCGTCCGGTTCCAGCTTTTCATGCACCTGAGACTCTTTGAATGATACTTTCGTTTTGTCATACAGCCTTGAAATTTTATCGGGATACCACCCTCCAAACCGCACCCAGCGTTTCCCGAAAAAATTTTTTCGTGGGAACCGGTACACAGAATGTTGAGGTCCATTATGTAGTTCATTTTGAATGGCCTGCGCGCATTCCGGGCTGACGACTTCATCGGCGTCGATATTCAATACCCAGCGATGGCTGGCTCTGGAAGCGCAAAGATTTTTTTGCCGGCCATACCCCTGCCATTTCTCCTGAAACACCTTGTCGGTGAATTTTTTGCAAAGCTCTACGGTCCGGTCCGAGCTGAAAGTATCCATAACAACAATTTCATCAGCCCACTCCAGGCTTTGCAAACAGTTTTCAATATTCCGTTCTTCATTCAGCGTAATGATCGTAACTGAAATTTTTTCCATGATTTAACCCAAAAACCCCAATCAGGTCTGCCAAAAAAACAATACTATTTTACAGATTCACTTTTCTCCGTCCAGGGATTAATTTCCCCGCATTTTTTATTCTTATGGTAATATAATCCTTTGGTAATTTGGGGATTAAGCTTTTACTCATGGGATAAAGACAGAAAGTTACCATCGAACCCTGGTTTTTTTTAAAGCGAATGCCAAATTGATAAGCGCCTGCAAAAAAATTATGAATCAGTGTATTTATTCACTAATTCCTGGATAACGGGGACAACGGAATGAGAGAATTTTTGTTTAACCTCGAAATAAAACAGTTCTTTTCAAATATTGCACAAAAGATTGCCCTGTTTTTCCAAGGGGTGACTGAACAACTGGGGGCCACTCTGGGGCCCTATTTCCAAAAAATCCTGACCAATCCCCTGGCGGCAGGATTCACCCTCGTGGCATTGATTACCATTCCCATCATTGTTTTCAAAGTAAAAAAGTCAAAGTCAGAAGCAGAGTCCGAAGGCCGGCTCGATGAATTAATGGAAGAAATGAAAGGTTTTGAAATGAACGGGCCCATGATGGGTCTCGATAAAAACTACGATGACGCTCCATTGAACGATCTCGAACCTTACCATGAAGAAAATCTGGAAAATATGGATTTTGAAATGGACGAAATGATCCCGGAGCCGGATCAGAAGCGGGACAAACTGGAACCCGATTCCATGATCGAACTGCCCTCCCTCATTTCCAATGACGAGCCTGAAGAAATTGAAACATCCCTTTTTTCCGAGCAATGGGAAACAGCAGACGAACTCCTGGCAAACGACTCCAACGAAAATCGATTTAAAAGGGATGACAGGAAATCCGAATCGGAGCACCTGACTAAGGACGATATCGACTGGTCACAAATCAGCCGCCCCTCTCTATCTGAAGATGATGACGCTGACATGACCATTGAGGAAATCGAGAACCTGCAAAAAGAGATGGAAAGTTCCGTACAGAGGTTGGTGAATGAAACATCCTTTGAACACGGGGAAGAGGATTTCAACCGGGAAATCGAGTTTGACCCTTCTCCTCAGGTTCCAGAGCCTTCGGACTCAGCCCCCAGGAATGAAAATCCAGAGGAAACCGTTTCCACTACCAAATCAGAAAACCACCAGAAAGATAGGGACATCCCTGCCCAACCCGAAGAACCTGTATTCACGAAGTCCGAAGAAATTCCGGAACCCACCGTTGCCAGGGAAGAACATTTTGTTCCTTCAGAGGATGAGGATACGGTCGAGGAAAATTTCGAAAACCCGTTTGAACCTGAGCCAATGGTTGCCGTTTCAGCAACGAGCGTGAAAGAGTCTAAACGGGTCCAACCTGCGGCCTTAAAACCAAATTTGAAATCTCAGACAACGCCTCTTCATACCCGGTTAAAATCGCCGGAAAACGATTACAGGGGATTGCTGGAATCTTTTATATTGTTAAAGAATCAGAAAAGATAAAAGATGCTTTCTGACTCGTTATGGACACGGCACAAATAAATATGGGTTTCCAAAAACACATCATTGCAGTTGGCGGGGGGAAAGGTGGTATTGGTAAAAGTGTCATCTGCACCAATCTTGCCGTCGGTCTGGCTTTGTCCGGAAAAAATGTCGTTCTTGTGGACACAGATTTCGGATCGGCCAACCTGCATGCTCTTTTGGGCATAAATTTTCCAACGCACGGGTTCATGGATTATTTCCATAATAACTCCTCGGACCTGCAGTCACTCCTCCTGGAAACAGGCATCGGCAAATTAAAGCTTGTTTGTGCCGCAGGCGATAACCCCGGAAGCGCCAACATTGACAGCAAGAGCTTAGAGACTATCAAGAGCTTCATACGCAATCTGGAAGCAGACTATATTTTCCTGGATCTGGCTCCAGGCGCCAATTACTCGGTCATTGATTTTTTCAATCTCGGTCATACCGGTCTGGTGTTAACGACCCCTGAAATGACATCGGTCATGAGCACCTTCAGCTTCATACGAGCCTCGCTGTTTCGGCAAATCAGCGAAGCGTTTAAAGAGCAGCCCGAAATCAGGAAACTCGTGGACCATTCAAACCCGGCACACGCCGATATGGAAACCTACTGCATTGACGTTCTTAAGGAGAAATTGATCGACATGGACCCGGCTCACGAATCGACCGTCGAGTCCATCGTCAATTCTTTTAAACCACAATTGGTGGTGAATCGAGTCCGCTACAAGCAGGAACTTTCGGTGGGTGAAAGTCTCATTCAACTGGTTAAAAAATATCTCGGTGTCGAGTTAAATTATCTCGCGTATTTAATGGAGAGCGACCGGGTGAGGGATTCCGTGGACGAAATGGTACCATTTCTAATGAAAGAACCGGAAAGCAATCCTTCAAAGAACCTGAAAAAAATCATCAACGCATTGACAGATACAGAAGCTCAATTGACAACTCATAATGGAGAAGCGTTTGCCACCCAACACGGAAAGGTTTCCTCGGGTAAAAATACCTGATTGATTCATCCAGCGCTCCACACCCGTCAAAAACCTCCAAACATACCATCCAATTTACCTCCGTTCACAGGAAGCAGAAAAATTTTCCCTTAACAATATTATTCCCGTTTCGCAATGGTCCAAACCCCGGACAAACCAAAATCCAAAATAAGACTTTTGGTTTTGAGTCACGAAACCCTGCCCTTCATCAAACAAGACGAGCTCATTCTAAAAAAGCATTTTACCACAAACGTATATTCTTTGAGTTCCTATGACACGATTCCCACTGCTTTAAAAAATTATGGAAATGTCATTCTCTGGCTTATAAAAAACATTCGTCACTATGATGGGTTATTCCTCACCTTTGCGGACGTTTATGGATTTTTTCTGTCCATCTTCGCCCGCCTTTTTAAAAAAAAGCTATTCGTCCGGGTGGGTGGTTTCGACGCCGCATGGATCCCCGAATTAAAATATGGAACCTATCATAATAAACGATCGCGATTTTTTTCCTGGTTCACCTACAAAACCGCGAGCAAAATTTTACCCGTCAGCAAAACTCTGGTTCATGATACGGGAAACCATTTGGGCCTCAACATTCCAGAGCAGGGGATAAAGGTTTTCTATCCAGACGTAGATCCAGAAAAAATAATCGTGATTCCAAACGGCTACGAATCATCGACCTTCAAACCCAATGCAAAAAAAAAAAGAACCGACACCATCCTCATGGTCGGTAATATAAAAAACCACCAAACCTTTAAAATTAAAGGAGTGGATATTTATTTAAACCTTGCCAGAGCCACACCTGAATTAAACTTCACCCTTGTGGGAGCAAACTCTCAATTATTACAACAATGGATCGAACTCCCATCGAACCTAACCGTCATCCCCCATGTTTCCCACAACGAATTACCCCAGTATTACCAAATGGCCAAGGTTTATATGTGCCTTTCCATCAGCGAAGGCATGCCAAATGTATTGTCCGAAGCCATGCTTTCAGGATGTGTTCCCATGGGTTTTAAGATCAGTTGCATCCCTGAAATTATAGGAAGCACAGGCGTGGTGCTCGACAGTCTGAATATTGACAAGATCAAGTCAGGTTTATTTCAGGCTTTAAAGATGGACGGAGAGAAAGCGCGAGAACAAATAAAGACGCACTACCCACTGGAAGCGCGGGAAAAAAGACTGGTGCAAATCATTGAGTCTGAGTTTTTATCAGAGAAAGCTTAAATTGAAGTTCACCTCCACACTTGCCGGCGTGGCCGGATTAAATATCCTTCTCGCATTCGGGTTTAACTGGTACACCATGACCACATTGGGTCCCGGTTTTGAAACAGACGCGCTATACGCTGGTCTGGTTGTTCCCAGTTTTATATTGGCCATATTTATCGGCTCACTCGAAAGTGTGCTGGTTCCTTTGCTCGCTACTGAAAAAACAGGCATCTTTGCAAAGCAAGCCTGGACTTTTTTCCAAGGAGTTGGTTTTTTTTACGGAACCGCGGCTGTCTTACTTTGGATATCAGCGCCTGTATGGGCTCCATGGATTGTTCCTGGTTTCGACGCCATTACGAAATCCCTTGTCATTTCATTGATCCAAATTCATTTGCTCAGCATGGTGGGGAGCGCCCTGATTGCTGTTTTGGCCTGTGTTTACCATGCCCGTCAGAAGTTTCTGATGATCGAAATAACTTCAACCATTTCAGGTTTTATCGGACTCTGTTTTCTAATATGGGGTTTACCGCGTTACGGCGTGCAGGCCGCCGCCTGGGCAACAGTGATCAAGACATTTTTTCAGGTCCTCTGTTTGATCCATGGGCTGGGTACTTATAAAAAACCCGATTGGGGAGGGCAAACTTTTAAAGAAGCCTGGCGACGTTTGCGACCTTTAGTGCTGGGAAACACCTATTACAAGACCGATCAACTGGTAGACACTTATCTGGCCTCTCTGGCTCCCGCAGGCGGGTTATCCTTACTTTACCTTGCCAGACAGATTTATTCTTCCGGACATCAGATCTTAGGCAAAGCCATTGCAAATCCCACCGTTCCCTTACTTGCGAAAAAGGCGAGTCAGGCAGAATGGCTTTCCTATTCTAAAATCAGCACGAATAGAACCCGGTGGATGTTTGGGTTGACCGCCACGGCTTTCCTTGGAATCTTGTTTCTGGGAAAACCCGCACTCACCCTCTTGTTCGGTTATGGAAGGTTTGAGGAATCGAGTTTGATGTTGCTATGGTTTCTCTTGATCGCCCTGGTCGGCTTTTGGATGGGAGGCCCGATGGGGCAGATAGTTTCATTGAGTTTTTACGCCAAAGGAAATACCACAACACCCACAAAAATCGGCGTTTTTGGCTTTACGGTAGGAATCTTTCTCAAACTGGGAGGTTTTTACTTGTGGGGGATCCTGGGAATTGCCATCGGAACTTCTATGTATTATTTTCTCAATTTGATTCTACTTCGGTATATACTATTGAATAAATTGAAGAAACGAATATCTGACAACCAAGCCAACTGATCATTCCATGCCTGCAATCGCTTCCCAAAGGATCACCGAGAAAGTCGAACTGGAATCATCTCCCTGCCCTTTGGGATGTCCACCGGAGGATGATTTTGTTCTCACAGGCCGAGATCGAATTCATGATCTTCCCGGCGAATTCGACGTTATTCAGTGCAAAACATGTGGGTTGATGCGGACGAACCCGCGCCCGACACAGGAATCTATTGGGTTTTATTATCCCGAAAGCTATGGACCGTGGACGGCTCTTCCTAAAAACAAGTCAACTGTAATTCCTCAACCCCTTCCGGCATGGAAGCAGATGATAAAAAATTTAATCTTTGGCAAACCCTTGGTCCTCACTCCCCCTTTCCCGCCAGGTAAAATGCTGGAGATCGGTTGCGGCAACGGGTCATTTATGCAATCCATGGCGGTCAAAGGCTGGCAGGTTCAGGGAATAGAATCTTCCACCAAAGCGGGAGAAGCCGTGAAAGAATTGGGGTACCCGATCCATATCGGTCCCTTGGAGTCCGCACCCAATCTGAAGGAACCGGTGGATTTGATTGTGGGTTGGCAAGTTCTGGAACACCTCCACCACCCATTGCAAGCGTTACAAAAGATGAGGGGTTGGTTAAAACCTGGCGGATATCTGGCGCTTTCCATGCCCAATACCGCCAGCTTTGAGTTCAATCTGTTTAAACGCCGATGGTACGCGCTTCATTTACCCAACCACCTTTACCATTTCGACACGGAAACCGTGGAGAAAATTCTAAAGGCCTCCGGTTGGAAAATGGAAAAAGTGATTCATGAAAGAAATATCGGAAACTTGGTTGGAAGTTCGGGTTATTTTTTACAGGACTATTTAGGGCCCACGAACCGTTTGGCCAACTATATAGCCAAATTCCCCGGCCGGGATTCGCGGTTAAAATACTTTTTAGCACCGATTGAAAGAATATTCGCTTATCTCGGGCAAACCGGTCGAATGATCATCTGGGCAAAAAGACTGGAAGATTCCACCTGATAGCATCCATAACCCCGATAAATTTCAATTTTAATGTTTCGCAATCCTGAAAAAGGATAATCCCGCATCAACGACCTTTGACTGCTTTCCATGCCCAATTCGATACTTTTTATTATTCCATGCGGAAGACTGGCGCTTAGCGGCGTATTCCGTGTCATGGACTATATCCCGTTTTTAGAAAAAGAAGGAATCCATTGTACGGTCGTCAATTATTCCAGCCCGGTTTTATACCGATGGCTGTATTTGAAGGGATGGGCGAATTCGTTTTGGAACCGGAAAAACCACAGTATTTATCTGGACCGGTTATATTCACTTGTGAAAATGTTTTACATTCTCTTGATTGCCAGAAGGTTCGACATCGTATACATCGAAAAGGTCACTCCCCCGGCATGGTGGGTGAATCTGCTGAAACGGGTCAACGACCAAATCATTTTTGACTTTGATGATGCGGTATTTATTCAATCGCCCAAACGATCAGACCATATTATAAAACATTCTCACAAAGTCGTAGCGGGAAGTCATTTCAATCTGGATTATTCATTGTCAATTAATCGGGACACAATATTACTTCCGACGCCTGTTCCCATTCATCTGTATCCCAAATCCACAAAACTTCCTGACCGGCAAAAAACAGGCATCAACATCGGCTGGGTCGGAACCACCGGGAACATCAAATACCTCTCTTTACTTGAGGAACCCTTTGCCAGGCTCGCCAAGAGTTTTCCAGGATTACTTCAATTCACCATCATCGGCCACATAAAACAGTTCGAACAGTTGAAGTTGCAATATCCTTCGATAAAACTTCAACTGAAACCTTACATAGACCCGCAGTTTATATTTGAGCATCTTTCAGAATTCGATATTGGGGTCATGCCTTTGTTTGACGGAGATTGGGAAAGAGGAAAATGCGCTTCAAAAGCTCTATTTTATATGGCGGCGCATGTTCCTGTGGTTTGCAGTGGGGTTGGGGAAAACAATCATGTGATTCAAGATGGAGTCAACGGTTACCTGGCCAACACGGAGGATGAATGGGTGTCAAAATTAACCAGTTTGATTGAAAACCAGGAATTAAGAATCCGCCTGAGGGCCGCAGGGAGAAAAACCGTTGAGAAAAAATATTCGACGGAAGTTTGCTACAAAACCCTCCGTCAAAAAGTCCTCCTGAAAACTTGAAAACACGAGTGACAATTCCATCCTCACGATCTAGCGTGTCGTTTCAATAATCAGGTCTTCCCACATTCCAAGGATCTTTTCCTTACTGAATCGCTGGATCACATCCGGCGCTTTTGCGGCAAGCCGCATACGCTCCCCCTCATTCCCCATCAATCGGTCTAATCCCGCGGCTAAAGCGTCCACGTCTTCTGCCGGAACCAGTATTCCATCGATTTCATGGCGAATAATTTCTCGAGGCCCGCCGGGGCAATTAAAACTCAAAACGGGAAGACCGCAGGCCATGGCTTCTGCCAGAGAATTTACGAACCCTTCATAACGGGAAGACAAAACAAACAGTCCAGATTTTTTTAGCAAAGGAAACGGATTTTTTAATAGACCGGGCAAGACCACCTGACTTTCAAGGTTTAAATTGTCTCTAAGGGTTTCCAGCTCTGCACGAAGCTCCCCTTCTCCCAGAATAATCAACTGCCAATCATCGTACCCGCTGGCAATTTTTTGAAAAGCCGACAATAAAAGATCATACCCCTTTCCATAATCCAACCGCCCCATTGCAACCAACCACTTTTTTTGCGGATTGACCCCCTTTGGTAATTCCCATTCGTCGGCGTGCGAATTTCGGGAAATAATAGGATTGGCGATGATGCGCCTTTTATCCTTCGGCAACCATTCAAAATATTGGTCAGCAGATTCTGTAACGCTCACCACTTTGTCAGCCAGGGGATACGTCCATGGTCTCATTTTATCCCAGATACTGCCGTGTAAATATTTGCTGGGTTCACTCCTCTCAGAAACAATGACCGGCAATCCAAGACCTATCGTTGACACGATTGTTTGGATATTCATTTCTTCCGTAAATGAAACCACCACTTGCGGATGGCTCTGTCGAATGGCCCGCCGTAAAGCCAAAAGCCTTTTGAAATTATCCAGAAACCTTTGGATCGCCAGCGGGGAACGCTCAAGAATATCCAGAGGGCAAAATTTAATGGATGGATGAAGGTCGAATGAGGAAGGTCCGCTGGAAAAAGTCAGCAGAGTGATGGGCCAGCCTTTTTCCGCTAAATGGTTGGCCAGTATCGACATGACCCGTTCAGCGCCGCCCACTTCCATAGATCCAATGACAAATGTCACTTTTCTCAATACGGCCCTCCTTTGGAGTTTTCAAGCATCTCAGGTAGAATAAATTCAAATCCTTGCTATTTCCAGTAAACTTTTAAAACCTGATCCACATTCATGGGCGGCTCCAGCAAGAAATATTTACAGACCCTTTTGGAAATCACTTCCAAAAACGACGAGGGCTTTTACCTGGTTGGCGGCAGCGTCCGCGATCATCTTTTGGGAAAAGACGGCTCGGATTTTGACTTTACCGGCCAGAATGTGGCAAAAATCGCTCGCCGGTTCGCTTCGGAAAACAAATCTCCCTGTGTCCCTCTCGACGATACCCCAGGCCGGGAAACGTTTCGCGTGATCATTGAAAAGCGATTCAATTTTGACTTCACCGATATGCAGGGGAATTCCATCGAAGAAGACCTGGCGCAGAGGGATTTCACCATCAATGCCATGGCCATCCGCCTGGATGATTTTCTGGAGGATAAAAAGACTTTCATCGACCTCAAGCAGGGACAGTCGGATTTAAAAAATGGCATTGTGCGTGTGATGCCGGGGAACATTTTTTCTGCCGACCCCTGCCGCATGCTGAGAGCGTTTCGCTTTGCCGGAACTTTGAATTTCGAAATCGAAGCTGAAACTCTCCACAAGATCGAAAGTCAAAAATCGAGCCTCGAAAAAACCGCACCGGAGCGCATCTATAACGAATGGCTTCTCTTTCTCGGAAGCCAGCCAGTTTATAGTCTATTACGGTTGATGGATCAGACGGGTCTCCTGGAATGTGTGCTCCCTGAAACAAAGGAACTCCAGGAGACCGCCCTCGATACCGTGAAGCATCTCGAAGGGCTCATACCCAACCCGGAAACGATCCTTGCGCACAATAGCCCTCTCAAAATTTTCACAGGCAAAAAGACGGCATTGTTAAAATTCGCCGGGCTTTTATATCAACTCATGCCCTCTCCTTCCGGCGATTTTTCGATTGCCGGGGGGAAATTGGATGAACCATCTAAAATCGTCCAGTTGTTAAAGAAGCTCCGCGCCAGCAACGCTGACATTCAATTTATTTACCGTACGATTCTTTGCCGGGTGATGGCCGCCGATTCGAATCTGAGTTTCGCTGGAGAGAAAATTGACGAATCAAAAATGTATCAATTCGTGAAAAACAATGAATCGGAATTGATACCTGGCATCTTCCTCGCCTGCGCGGTAGAATCTGCCCTTGCAAAAGAGCGCGGGACAACGACCGACGAGTTTTTTCAAGCCGCGTACCGGGTTAGCGAGTTCTATTTTCAACGTTATTTACCGGCTATGGACGAAAACACTCTTCTCAACGGTGACGATTTGATCCGCCATTTTAAACTATCGCCCTCTCCATTGTTCCAGGTCATTTTGGAACAGATCGAAGAAGCCAGGGTTCTCGGAACCATCAAATCAAAGAACGAAGCGGAAGCGGTGGCAAAAAAAATTATCCAAACTCAACAGGTGCAATAGCGACATGGCAGTGAATTACACAAATACCGAATGGCGGGGCAAAAAAGTCATCCTTGGCGAAACCGAACTGGACCCATCGAAACCAATCAATCTGATGATCGGTTTTCACGGGGCCGATTCAACACCCGAAAACATGCTGGTGCATGGCAACAAGTTACAGTTGAAAAATGCCTTGATGGTCTATCCCGAAGGCCCGGTGGATGCAGACAAGGGCCTTTGGAGCTGGTGGGAAGACGGACCGCGGCAAAAGCAGACCGTCACGGAGTTTGTAAAATACGCTGCGCTGATCGTCGATGAAGCCCATCGCCATTATGCCGGAAAGTCATCCGGTGCCTCCCTAAATACCTGTCTCTGGGGCTTTTCCCAGGGGGGCGCGGCATCTTTAGTCTATACCCTGTTGGGATCGCACCCTTTACACCGGGTGGCGTCTATTTGCGGATTCTTGCCGGAACTCCCGGATGAGGCTCCACCTCAACGCGCCGCTGTAAATATACTTGGAATCTATGGGGCCAACGACGATGTCGTTCCTTCCTTTCTCGCCGATCACGCCCTGGATGAAATGAAAGCCAAAGGCCATCAACTCACCGCCAAAGAGACCCCACAGGGTCACGAAGTCAGCCAGGAAAACCTTCAGGATGTGACCCGTTTTTTCAATAGCTGACATGAAGGGATTCAACGAATTCTGCCAGCCCCTTATGTTTTAGTATGTATCGTAATAATATGATGGTATTGGGCAGAAACTTTAAATCTTGATAAGATAAAAGTACAAAAGGTTTGGGGGTTTCGGATGACTGCATACACTAATTTTGTTGAAGATTTTCCTAGTAGATGTATGGCTGTTTTGCAAATGGCAAAACAAAAAGCACGTCTTTCTGGAAAGGAGGTTACGCTTTCCCTGATGGCTGCTTCGGCGGGTCTCTTAATTCCATTTGAACGGTTGAACCCCGATGCTAATTTGCCCCACCCATCAAGGAATGTAGAAATTTTTCCTGAACATGCCAAAAGACTTGAGGATTTGATGACGGAAAAATTTTTAGGGTCAAAGCTACATCCAGAAAAAGAAAGTGATTGGTTATCGGGTAACCTAAAGTCTTTAATTACTACCCCCGAAGCTTGGGGCAATCCCGACTCTTGGCCTGAGTTAAATGAAGCTAAGGTTATGACAAAGGATAAAACGGTTGGAAGTGTCCTAAAAATATTAAGAAATGCTTTAGCGCATAGCAATATATATACAAAGGGAAATCCAATAAAATTGATAATATTTATTTCTATTTATGAAGAGAAGGGTGAGATAAAAAAAGCCTTTTTTGTTAGTGCCTCTCCCAGCGAATTCCTAAATTTCTTGGAAAAGTGGTTTAAATTTTTAGAGGACCATAAAATATCTTTAACGGATGCCAAGCATTTACTTTGATCCCGTGGAGTAAGTATGCGTTTTCCTTTGCTGTGCAATTGACACTATACATATTCAAAGTAAATCATTGACAGCCTGCGTGTGTCTGCTATGATCTAGCCAAATATTCGTAACACTATTCAATTTCAAAGGGAAAACGGTTAGAAACCGTTGCGGACCCGCCGCTGTAACCGGGAACGAAACCTGTCGATACCACTGCTTGTTTCACAAGTGGGAAGGGACAGGAGGTAGGATGATCCGGGAGCCAGAACACCTTGTTGAATAGTCCTTGTTAACTCTTCGTGGATTGAGGGGTGAAGGCTGAAGGCCGATCCCATTCCTCACGGAATGGTTTTTTTTACCCCTCTTCTCACTGGAACGAGGTTTTCCGGTGAAAAAATCAAATCAATATTTCCTGCATAAAGAAGCCAACGGCTTCTCAAGGCGCGGGTTGCGTTCGTCGGTCGTTCCCTTCGTTATCGGGGCCATTTACTTTCTTTCTCTTGCCCTATCCGCGCTGCAAGTAAACGCCGCCCCATCGGATCAATCTCCCCCGCAAAGAATCATTTCCTTATCGCCGGGCATCACCGAAATATTGTTTGCCATTGGAGCCGGTGACCAGGTCGTCGGCGTCACCGATTTTTGCAATTATCCGGAGAAAGCCAAATCGCTCCCCAGAATCGGCGGCCTGCTGAATCCGAGTTACGAAACCATGATCACCCTGCAGCCCGACCTCATCATCCACCAACCCAACAAACACAAGATCGAAAATTTTGTCGAACAGCTGGATATCCGCAATTTACCCATTTCGATGCTTTCCTTCGCCGAAATTTATAGCTCCATTAAAGAAATAGGCATTGCCACCCACCGGGAAAAAGCGGCAGACGAGTTGATCCGATCCATGCAGGAAAAGATCGATTCTCACCGCAAACGGTTGGCGGACGTCTCGCAAAAATCTGTCCTGCTGGTTCTGGGGATCAGCAACGATTCCATGCGCGAATTGTACGGCGTCGGGCCCAAAACTTTTTTAGGGGAAATGTTGGCTCTCGCCGGCGGAAACAATATTCTTGCCGAAACGCAAGGTCAATATCCAAAAGTTTCCAAGGAATTCATCATTCATGAATCCCCGGAAATCATCATTGAAATTGGCCGGAAAGACATACTCACCGAGGAGTCGTCAAAAAAAAGGCGGCAGGGGTGGCAAAAATTTTCCACCATTCGAGCGGTAAAAAACAAAAACATTCATATCATCGGCGCCGACTACATTCTCATTCCCGGCCCACGGTTGGTCAATATCGTCGAACTCTTCGTAAAGGCCATCCATCCGCAAATCGCCTCGGACAATCCGTATCTTGCAGAAAAAACGGAGCCCTCCCGCCAATGACCTCTGCCATCCTGAAATTGCAAGATGTCTCCTTTGCATACCACCGGGACCCGGTCGTGAAATCCATATCTTTACAGGTCGAACCCGGTGAGTTTATCGGCGTCCTCGGGCCCAACGGATCGGGCAAGTCCACCTTATTGAAATTGCTGGGTGGTATTCTCAATCCAGACTCCGGCAACGTTATTTTTAGAGATAAAGACCTTCATCAATATAAAAGAAAATTCCTTGCTCAATCCATCGCCTGGCTTCCTCAGGAGCATGCAATGGCATTTCCTTTCCGGGTCGCTGAAATCGTTTTGATGGGCCGTCACCCTTATCTTTCGCCCATGACGTTTGAAACTCAAAAGGATTTTGATATCGCGGATCAGGCGATGCGAACCACGGAAACCACGCATTTATCCGAACGGCTGTTCAGCGATATCAGCGGCGGCGAAAAACAACGGGTGATGGTGGCCTGCGCCATGGCTCAGGAACCGGAGGTGATGTTGCTGGACGAACCCACCACGGCGCTGGACATCAAATACCAATTGGAAATCATAAATATTCTGCATCGCCTCAATCGTGATGACGGGATGACGCTGATGCTGGCCATGCACGACCTGCATCTGGCATCCAAATACTGCCGCCGCTTGATTCTCATCGACCGGGGGAACATCGTCAAAGATGGAACGCCTGAGGAGGTTTTGCAAAAAGAAATCCTTGAAAGCGTTTATGGAGTGCAATTAAAAGTTGTCCGCGACTCCGAAGACGGAAGCTTCATGATTTCACCGGAGGCCGCATGCATACGCTGACACTGCCCATGATGAACCGCAAAAGATATTTTTCAACGCTGGCATGGTTCACGGTTTTTTTACTGGCAACGCTGGCCATCGCCCCATTGATCGGGGCCACGCGAATCAGCCTCACAAAGGCTCTATCCAGCGAAATTGAATTCTCCAACAACATGGACGCGCAGATCTTGTTTCTTGCGCGTTTGCCGAGAATCCTGCTTGCCGCCATCACCGGAGCATCCTTGTCCGTAGCAGGTGCGGTGTTTCAGGCCATTTTGCGTAACGATCTCGCCGCTCCGATCACGCTGGGAGTTGCCAGCGGCGCGGCGTTTGGCGCGGTTCTGGCCATCAGCTTAGGGTTGTCATTCACCGTACTGGGATTGTCGAGCATCTCTTTCGCCGCCTTTTTCGGGGCTATTCTGGCAGTCACTCTGGTATTCAGTCTGGTGAAAACCCGGCAGGGGGAACTGCCGACCTCGATCGTCCTTTTGGCTGGAGTCACGGTCAATTTTTTTTTCGCGGCGCTGGTCATGTTCATCCATTACCTGTCGGATGTGACACAATCCTTTCGTATCGTCCGCTGGCTGATGGGCGGGTTGGATATCACCGATTACCAGACCGTTTTATCGGTCTGCCTCCCGGTGATCCTAGGGAGCGTCACGCTGATGGTCATCGCCAGAGATTTAAATTTAATCAGCTCCGGGTCGCAGTCGGCCATGAGCCGCGGAGTGGACGTGCCCAAAATCCAGAAAATTGGATTGGTCAGCGCCTCCTTGGTAACCGGATCGGTGGTGGCGGTCAGCGGTCCGATAGGGTTTGTCGGCCTGGTGGTTCCGCACATCGTCCGCTTGCTCATTGGCCCGGACCAGAGAATATTGATTCCCGCTTCCATGTTATTTGGAGCGAGTTTTTTGATCATTTGCGACACCGTTGCCAGAACCGTGATCGCACCCACCGAAATTCCGGTGGGTGTCATCACCGCCATGATCGGCGGTCCGTTTTTTGTGTGGCTGCTGAAAAAGAAAGCGTCGGGAGTGAATCGATGACCGCAAAAACTTTAATGATTCAGGGAACCGGCTCCGGAGTGGGAAAGAGCATCATCACGGCTGGACTTTGCCGCCAGTTTTTTATGGAAGGCTGGAAGGTCGCTCCCTTCAAAGCGCAAAACATGGCGCTCAATTCCTTCGTCACCGAAGATGGAGGGGAACTGGGCCGGGCGCAGGCCTATCAAGCGGAAGCCTGCGGCATCAAACCGCACGTCAGCATGAATCCTATTCTCATGAAACCGACGGGCGACAACATGTCCCAGGTAGTCGTCATGGGCAAAGTCACCGAAAACCGCAACGCAAAAAACTACTACTCCCAACACAAAAAGCACCAGAGTGAAGTTCAAGCGGCCTTTGATTATTTAAGCAATAAATATGAAATGCTTGTTCTGGAAGGCGCCGGCAGTCCTGCCGAGATCAACCTGAAACAATGGGACCTGGTCAACATGCCGATGGCCAAAATGGCCAAGGCTCCCGTGCTCATCGTCGGCGATATCGACAAAGGCGGCGTGTTCGCCTGGATGAAGGGAACCTATGACCTGTTGACTCAGGAAGAGCAGGATCGAGTGGCGGGGTTCATCGTCAACAAATTTCGCGGTGACATTGAACTGTTAAAACCCGGCCTGCGGCAGTTTGAAGAACTCGTGCAAAAACCGATACTCGGTGTCATTCCTTTTTCTCGCGACCTGTTCGTCGATGAGGAGGACGCGATTCCCGCCGGCAATCATCCGGCCACCGGGAATGAAAAAAACCCGTTGGATGCCGCGGTCATCTGGTATCCCAGAATCTCAAATTTTACCGATGTCTCGCCGCTCGCCGCCGACCCTTCGGTTTCTCTGCGTTACGTTTCCGATCCCTCACAGTTGGGAAATCCCGATTTGATCATCCTGCCGGGGAGCAAGAACACCCTCGACGACTTGCAGTTCATGAAAGATCAGGGGCTGGCAGAGGCCGTCTGCCATCGACATCAGGCGGGGTCGGTGCTTCTCGGAATCTGCGGCGGATTTCAAATTCTGGGAAAAACCGTAAAAGACCCGGAGAATATGGAAAGCTGGCAGAAAGAAATCTCCGGCCTGAATCTTTTTAATATCGAGACCGTGCTAATGACGCAAAAAACGACCCGGCAGGTCCGAGAGACCACACGGTCCTGTTCACTGTTCCCATCCGGATGGCCGGTGGAAGGGTATGAAATTCACATGGGTGAAACCGAGTTCCATTCGGAGTATTTACCTTTATTTGAGGTTTCCAATGGAAATCACCCGGCCCACCTGGGCATCACCGACGAAAAAGGAACCCTTGTCGGAACCTATATTCACGGGTTCCTCGACAATGAAGAGATAAGAAATGCGTTTCTCAACCACGTACGCAGTCTGCGGGGTCTGCCAATATCCAATGAAGCATTTAACTATCAGGATTTTCGCAATCAACGCCTGAATCACTTGGCGAAACTGCTCAGTGATTCCATCGACATGAAACAAGTAAAAGAGATCGTCAATGGCTCATGGTGAACTTCGTCTCAGCTCTGGGGTTTCTAACCATCATCCCCATGCCTGCAAAGGCGTTCAGGGTCGATGGCCGGCAGATCATCTATTTCCCGATGGTGGGATTGTTGATTGGTGGGCTTCTCTTCGGGGTGGACAAACTGGGCGCACTTTACGCGACTCAGGAGATTCGCGTGGTCGCGGATATAATGTTTCTGGCCATCATCAGCGGGGCCCTTCATTTAGATGGGCTGGCGGACAGCGCCGACGGATTGTTTTCCCACCGTCCGAAAGAAAAGATTCTGGAAATCATGCAGGATTCCAGAATCGGCGTCATGGGGGCGCTGGCGGTATTTTTCTGTTTAACGTTAAAAATGGCGGGGCTTTCCGGATTGACCGGGCCCGGTTATGAAATCTGGTTGTTCATAGCGCCGGCTTTGGCGCGAACCAGCCAGGTCATAGGACTGGTTTTCATGGATTATGCGCGCCGGGAAGGCGGCAAATCGCAGATTTTTTTCCAAAGAAAAAAATACCAATTACTGGCATTGGGAATCATTCCCATCGCCCTGCCCTTTTGGATCGCGATTGAAACCGGAATTCTGGTTCTTTTACTGTTTTTATCGGGAACGGCTCTCATGCTTTGGTTTTTTCAAAAGGCCATCGGAGGCATCACCGGAGACACTTTGGGCGCGCTGACCGAGGTCATGGAATGCGTCCTTTTTCTGACGGGGGCATTGATTCTGAAACATGGATAAACTTCAGTGAATCTCAAATTTATTAAAAGGGTGGAGTCATGTTGAGTAAAAATATTCTTATTACCGGAGGCTGTCGCAGTGGAAAAAGCCGGCACGCTTTGTACATCGCCAATAAACTTCCCGGGAGAAAAATCTACCTCGCCACCGCCGAGCCGGTGGATGATGAAATGCGGGAGCGCATTGCCCGGCACCGGCAGGAAAGGGGGATAGACTGGACCACCGTGGAAGAACCGCTCGATCCCGCTTCCGCACTGCAACAGCAAGAAGATGAACCCTGCGTTGTCCTTCTGGATTGCCTCACCCTGTGGATCAGCAATCTGATGATGAAAAACATCGACTCGGAGTCCATCTTGAATCAAGTTGAAGATCTTATTTCAGAATGTTCCCGCAGTCAGCACACCATTCTCATGGTCACCAATGAAGTGGGCGCGGGGATCGTACCGGACAATGAACTGAGCCGAAAATTCCGTGACATCGCCGGAGAAGCCAATCAAATAGCGGCTTCCCGGTTCAACGAAGTCGTGCACATGGTTGCGGGAATTCCAACGACCATCAAGTCCACCGAAGAAGAAGCCTTCCAGGAACCCGCGGACCAGCCCTCGCATGAGTTTTCGCCTCTTAAAAAACAAGGGCTGTATGAGGCCATCTACAAAAGAAGGGATATCCGCCATTTCAATTCCGATCCTATCGACCCTGCCGTACTTGGAAGAATACTGGACGCCGCTCACCACGCCGGATCGGTTGGATTCATGCAGCCCTGGAATTTTCTAGTCATCCATAACCGGAAGTTGAAGGAAAAGGTCGCCGCCAACTTCAAAATTGCCAGCGCCGAGGCGGCGGAGAAATTCCCGGAGGACCGCCAGGAGCTTTACAAATCATTAAAACTGGAAGGAATCGTGGATTCCCCGGTCAATATCTGCGTCACCTGCGACAGCACCCGTTCTGGCCCCAACGTTCTGGGCCGTGACAGCATTAAGGAAACCGATCTATTCAGCACCTGCTGCGCCGTTCAAAATTTTTGGCTTGCGGCCCGCGCCGAGGGGCTGGCGGTGGGATGGGTCAGCATCCTGTCACAGGAACAACTCAAGAAGGATTTAGAAATTCCCGATCACATTTCTCCGGTTGCCTATTTATGCCTGGGGCATACGGAGGAATTTTATGATAAACCGATGCTGGAATCTGTCGGATGGGCTGAGCGGGTGCCGCTCGAGAGCTTAATTTATTACAACACCTGGGAGGGAATCGTCGACGGGTTCTCCGTTGAGGTGCCCAATCCTCCTAAACCATGAAGCCTGTGACCACACATGAATCCCAATTAGCCAGTCAGAGTGAGGTTCGGGGTGATTTGATGCATCCCGTGCACGGCGGCGGTCTCATTGCAGTGAGCCGGATGACGGGACTGGACCTGGAAGATCTTCTCGATTTTTCCGTCAACGTCAACCCTCTCGGGCCTCCCGGCTGTGTTCAGGAAATTTTTTCCCGGTCCATGCATTTGCTAACACAATACCCGGAACCCTGCTATGAAGACCTGAAACAAGCGATATCGAATGCCACCGGGGTCCCGACGGATTGGGTTGCGATCGGCAATGGCTCGACGGAACTGATCTATCTACTTCCGGATTTATTGGACCGTGGAAAACAAGTTCTCATCGTGTCTCCCTGTTTCTCAGAGTACGAACGCGCATTCCAACCAACCGATTGTGCGGTGAAACATTTTATTTTGGACTCATCCAATGGCTTTTCGCTACCCATCGACAAATTTTTATTTCAACTTCAACAATTTCCGGATTTAGGCGGCATCGTTATCGGGCATCCCAACAACCCAACCGGAACTTTATTGGCAGAGGAATCATTTCGAACGCTCAGCGCTTTTTGTGAGCGGCGCGGAATTTTTCTTTTCATTGATGAAACGTTCATAGATTTTTCCGCGCCTGAAAGTTCGTTCTTAAAATACACCTCTCTCTGCCCGCATCTGGTTTTAATCCGCTCCATGACCAAATTTTATTCCCTTCCCGGACTCCGCCTGGGATACGCGATCATGAACCCGGAACGGGTAAAAACTTTAGAGGCGCATCAGCCCCCCTGGTCGGTCAACGCACTGGCTCAAGCGATGGGACCGGCCCTTCTCACAAGCGCAGGTTTTGCGGAAGCCACCTGCCAATATGTCCAGCGGGAAAAAGAATTTCTATGCAAAAACCTGAGTGAAGCGCCTTCCGTGGAAATTTTCCCCTCGCAAGCGAATTTCATACTTTTCCGCTTACGCGAAGGAGATGATACCGAAGCCAAACACTTCTTCGAGGCACTTTTACACCAGGGTATTGTGTTGAGAAATTGCGGAAATTTCAAAGGACTCAATCCAGGTTTTTTTCGCCTGGCGATTAGAAGCCGGATAGACAACCAGCTTTTAGTCTCCCGCATTCACGAATTTTTTCAAAAAAACGGGGTCTGAGAAAAATATGGATTTATCTTATCAGATTCTTTTGGCATTTCTCATCGACCTCTTAATCGGAGACCCCAGAGGATATCCACACCCGGTCCGAATCATCGGTTGTATCGCAAAACGCCTGGAATCGATAACACGCAAGCATTTCGCAAATCAAACCACCGCCGGCACAGCCACCACGGGATGTATTGTTGGCGGAACTTTTATTTTCACCCTGGGCCTACTCTGGGCATTAAAAACAATTCATCCCATGGCGGAAACAGCCGGATCGATCTTTTTAATATACACCTGCATCTCCGTGCGAAGCCTGTATGCCGAAAGCCGTCCGGTGTTTTGTCAACTGAGCAAAGGACGTGTTGACCTTGCGCGAACGAGCCTGGCAAACATTGTCGGACGGGATACGGAAAATTTGGATAAAAAGGAAATTTCTCGAGCCACCGTGGAAACCGTCGCCGAAAGCACCGTGGATGGAATCATTGCTCCCTTATTTTATGCCTGTCTCGGAGGAGCGCCGCTGGCTATGGCCTACAAAGCCATCAGCACATTGGACTCGATGTTCGGATACAGAAACGAAATTTACCGAAATTTTGGGAAGGTTCCGGCCCGATTGGATGACGCGGCGAACTGGATTCCCGCCCGCCTGGGCGGCTTTCTCATGGCGGCAGCCGCCGCTCTCTGCGGTTTCGATGGCAAGCGTTCCTTAAAAACCGTTAAGCGCGATGGGGCGAACCATTTGAGCCCCAACGCCGGCATCCCGGAAGCGGCGATGGCCGGGGCGCTGGGAATCCGTCTTGGAGGACCCAGTTTTTACGGGAAGCAAAAAGTAGTCAAACCTTATATCGGCACCGCGGAAAATGAAATCGACCTGACGGATATCCAAAACAGTCACAAGATCATGTTCGTATCATCGGCTCTTTCACTAACCCTGTTTGCTGGCATAAGGAAATTACTGGAAGGCACATAATCGTTAATTATTTTGGATCACTACACATGCTCTGATTTTTTATCACTCAAACGTTCCAGTTTAAGGGAAGCCCGGTGAAATGCCGGCACTGTCCCGCAACTGTGAAGGGAACGAAAACCGCACGATGCCACTTTCTTGCCGGAGAGGAAGGCGCGGTGAGTAGGCAGCCCAAAGTCAGGAGACCTGGCTGGAGCGTAATTCACACATCCTTCGAGAGAAAGGGAAAAAATGTTGCGCGCAAAATGTCTTATTACTTTTATCATTGTGTCGGTTCTACTTATTTTCTCAATCAGTCAGGCGGCTGATGATACAACCGATTTGCAAACTCTATCTGTGACCACCACACGGTCACTGACCGCGGCAGAGGATGTTTCCACGTCCCTGTCCATTATTTCAAAGGAATTAATTAAAAAGAAACAATACACCCAGGTCTTGAACCTATTGAGAGAAGAACTTGGCATGGAAGTCGTTCAATCGGGTCCCTTAGGCGCCACGACAAGTGTTTTCATGCGGGGAGCAGGCTCCGAATCCACTCTGGTTCTCATTGATGGAGTGCAAGTCAACTCAAACACCACAGGGGCTTTTAATTTTTCCAACCTGACCACCGATAACATCGAAAGAATTGAAATTTTAAGAGGGCCACAAAGCACTCTCTGGGGATCGGATGCGGTCGGTGGCGTGATCAATATCATCACCAAACGGGGAAAAGGAAAACCCGCCCACTCGTTTTCTTTTGAGGGGGGAAGTTTCGAAACGTTTAAGGAAACCTTGAACAGCGCCGGCGATCTTGGCTTCATGGACTATTCCCTGAGCGTTTCGCGCACTGACAGTGAAGGATTTTCCTCCGCCAATGAAAATCTCGGCAACACCGAAGATGATGGGTATGAAAACACCTCGATATCGGCCAGATTTGGCCGCAATTTTCTGGATGATGGCCGCGTGGATTTGATCGGACGCTTTTCAAAATCCATCGTCGAATTTGACGCGTTCGGTTTCATCGACGGAAAAGGATTCAGTAAAACCGATTCTTTTACCCTGGCCCTCCCCATACAAAAAGCGCTCGCGGAGCGGTGGGATATTAAAATCAACCCCACTTTGGCATATGACTTCTTGAGAACCCTGGACCCCGGTGGTTTCATTAAAAAATCGCATATCCTGAACCGTACTTACGGGGTGGATCTCCAAAACAATGTCGAACTGAACAAGTATTTTTCTACAACGTTTGGCTTTGAATATGAAACTCGAAACGGCGTCAATGAAGAAAATGGTTTGCGTGAAACCATTAAAAACAAGGGATTTTATCTTCAATTACAAGCCCGTTACGGCAAACGAATCACCGCGACAGCAGGCTTCCGCCACGATATAAACTCTGTTTTCAAAGATCCGACCACTTATAAATTCGAGGCCGCCTACCGGATTCTTGAAACCGGAACGCGAATCCGGGGAGCCTTTGCGACTGGTTTCCGGGCACCCACCTTGAATGAGCTGTTCTTTCCCAATTTTGGCGACCCTTCCATAGCGCCGGAGGAAAGTAAGGGTTGGGAAGTGGGCCTCGATCAAACCTTGTTTCGCAAAAAAGTAAAGGCCAGTGTCACCTATTTTGAAACGGACTTTGAAAACCTCATTCAAACGACAACCGTACCGGTGAGCGCTCAGTTTCCGTTTGGCACCGCCGCCCAAAATGTCGCGAAAGCCACGACAAAAGGTGTAGAGACCGCTATCACTCTTGTTTTACCGCATAACTTCAGGGCATCGACAAACTATACCTGGTTAAATGCCCGTGAAGAGGACGGCCAACCTCTTGTACGTCGCGCGGAACATAATTTCACGGCTAATGTAACCCACACGTGGAAAGAAAAACTGGAAACACTATTGGGAATACGAGTACGAAGCGACACGCGTTCCAACAGCACGGGAAGCCGCATTACTCCCGCCTTCACCACCATGCGCGCCGCAGTCAGCTATTGGGTCAATAAACATTTAAAAGTGACCGCCAGGGGTGAAAATCTTTTTGATGAACCTTATGAAGAAAACTTTGGATTTGGCACTGCCGGTGTATCCGGTTATGCCGGGTTCACCTGGTATTTTAATCCTCAGTCCGCAACCAATTAATGGATTTATTCATGAACAATAAAAGATGATCACTTCGGCTCTTATAAACAGGGGAGCTATTAATTAATATGACGGTCCCTCAGCAAAAAATTAAAGGCTTCATCATTGCCGGAACTCAATCGGATATTGGCAAGACTTCGGTTTCGTTGGGATTGATGCGCCTTTTCGCTCGAAGAGGGTTGGCAGTAGCGCCGTTTAAAGTGGGCCCGGATTATATCGATCCGGGTCACCATTCCCGCGCCTGTGGACGGCCCGGTTATAATCTGGACTCCTTCATGTGCACGAAACCCTATGTTCGCAGGCTTTTCTCGGAAATATCGACAGGTTCCGATGTCGCCATCGTGGAGGGGGTCATGGGCCTGTTTGACGGCGCGTCTCCAAAGTCCGATAAAGGCTCCACAGCCGAAATCGCAAAACTGCTTGAACTTCCCGTCATCCTCATTTTTAACGGCGAAGCAACGGCACGCTCCGCAGCGGCTCTGGTGCAAGGATTCACAAACTTTGACCCTGCACTAAAGTTTTTAGGGGTGATCGCTAACCGGGTCAATCATCCCGGACACGCGAACATACTCAAAGCCGCTGTAGAAAAATACACGTCCACCAGGTTTCTGGGTCATATACCCAGCGATCCGGAATTGACCCTGCCTTCTCGTCACCTGGGTTTATTACAAAGCCATGAGAATCGGGAGAGTTTTTACGACCGTTGGGCGGACCATCTGGAAAGCCATATCAACATCCCGGGTATTCAAAAATTTCTACGCTCATCTGTAAAGAACAGTTCCTTCAAAACCACCACTCAGACTCAGCGTTGGCCACGGAGAAAAGCTAAATCGTCTTGCAAAGTGGCTGTTGCCAAAGACGAGGCGTTTGCATTCTGCTATCAAGACACTCTGGATGTCTTTGCCCATCACGGTGTAGACATCTGCTTTTTCTCTCCACTCAAGGATAAGGGACTGCCCGGGGAATGCGACTGGGTTTACCTTCCCGGCGGCTATCCGGAACTGCATCTCAAAAAACTCAGCGCCAATAAAACCATGCGCAGAAGTTTAAAGTCATTTGGAGAATCGGGAAAAGTCATCGTCGGCGAATGCGGTGGAATGATGTATCTGGGCAAAAATATTCGCGATGACAAAAATCAATCTCATGACATGACGGGGCTTTTTGATTTTTCCACCACGATGGAACCCAAAAAACTCACCCTGGGCTACCGCATTCTAAAACTTCAAAAAAAGGGACATCGTGAGAAGGATTTGCGTTTAAAAGGGCACGAGTTCCATTACTCCAGTTTCACGAAAAACAGGGAAACGCCCCGCCTGCGGGAAACACGAGCTGGAAATTTTTCGACAATAAAGGATGGATATTTCTATAAAAATTGTTTCGCGTTTTATTCCCATATTTACTGGGGCAGCTCTACCCCCTGGTTGCAATTTATTTTAAACAGAATTCAATCCGCTCGCACCGCGAAATCTTTTTGAAAGATGTTGATATGAGAAAAATGCCGGCTTCAGACAAACGCAAGAGAAAGGGGTTGATCATCGTCAACACCGGCGATGGAAAAGGCAAATCCACCGCCGCCTTTGGAATTGCCCTGCGCGCCGCAGGGAACAAAATGAACGTGTTCATCATGCAGTTCATGAAGGGAAAATGGAAAGCCGGAGAAAGGAAGGCGTTTGATCTGTTGGCGCCCACCATCGAAGTGGTCCCGATGGGGGATGGCTTCACCTGGGACACAGAAAACCCTGAACAGGATAGGAAAACCGCCCGCACAGCCTGGAACATCGCTTTTGAAAAATTAAACAGCGGCAAATATAAAATGGTGGTGCTGGATGAAATCAACTACGTGCTTCACTACAATTTTCTGCCCGCAAAAGATCTTATTGATGCATTAAAGAATAAACCTGCCGATGTTCACGTCATCTGCACCGGCAGAAACGCGCCGGACGAACTCATCGAGATCGCGGATCTGGTAACGGAAATGCGTTGCGTGAAGCATCCGTTTGGAGAACAGGGCATCCCCGCCCAAAAAGGGATCGAATTTTAGGTTTTATAAAAGAGTGATTATTTTCCAAACAGCAATGAACTCACTTTCCTTAAAAAAACGTTTAAAAAAACACCCGTTGCTGTTAGCCATCGCTTTTTCGGCGGCGGTCCATCTGGTCGCTTTTTATTTTTCTCCCTCTTTTTCCACCCTGCCCCAACCCGATAAAGGAAAAGTGATCCGGATCAAAGCGGTCGTGGAAAAAAAAGCGAAACCCCTTGAGAAAGGCCGAACTCTGGTTAAAAGGAACGTGGCGCGAAAAAGCACTCCTGCGGCAGAAACACCAGATAATTACGCGCCCAAACCGCGGCCGAAGTCTGATATAATTGAACACGTTAAAGCTGTCACGAACGGCCCTTCCCCGGTTTCTACAAGGAACCCAGTGCCGACCCGAAACCTCACGGAAACCTTTAAACCTGTGAATCCGGTCCAATCAAATACGTCTGCTCCACCTTTAGTTTCTGCAGTTACGGCCCATGAGTCATTTGTGATGCCTGATATCCTTCAGCCGGTGCCCAGAAAGAACAGAGCCGTCTCCCGGAACCCGGAAATGCATCTGGCCGTAGCAAGGGAAGCCTATCCTTTGAAAACTTTAAACGATTCGACAAAGGCCACCATCACCGCTTCATCCAAATGGAGTGGCGAAAGATTTGCCCAACAAACCACGGTGATTCAAAAACGTCAACCCCTTGAGTTTGACCAGACATCATTAGCCAGTCCACCGGTATCTCTAGCAAGTAATTTGGGGCCAGCAAACAATTCGCGCCCGTTTAAAACCCTGCAGGCAAAAAGTCCACAAACCTTCAATGAACCAGAGACGGCAATACTTGCAAAAAGAGAAATAGTGGGCTCAACGATTCAACACCAGCAACGAGCGGAAGTTCAGGTGCGGGCTCCTGAAAATTTGCATTTGGAATCCACAGCGCTCCATCAACCCACAATGCCAGTTTACGCAAACTACTTTTCTTCGCCCCTGAAAAGCGCAAACCTTTTTAAAGAAGCCGCAATTCCTTCCGGTTTTTCCGAGGAAACACTCAAGTCCGGGAACGAGGATCAAGAAGCCTCGGCAAAAATTGCCAATCTGAGTGTTGGAATCGATGTCATTTCGGAGGAAGGGTTGAAGAAAATCAAAAACGGATTTTCCACTCAAGTCCGGACAAAAATCGCGAAAGTCAAATATTACCCTCGCATTGCCCGTAACCGCGGGTTCGAGGGACAACCGGTAATCGCGTTTACTTTAGGAAGCAAAGGAGAACTGTTGGACTTATCCATCGCCGCCCCTTCTCCTTTTAAACTTTTGGACGAGGCCGCATTAAACGCCATCAAATCGGCAAGTCCCTACCCCCCGATCCCCGCGCCCCTAAAATTGAAATCCATGAAATTTAAAATTCCAATATCCTTTAATCTGGAGGAACGATGAAATCTTCAAAAAAGGTTACATTTTTCTTATTTCTGGCCCTGGGGATTCTATCATCCAACGCCTACGGCGAAATCATTCAGGTCGACAGCGATTTCGATGGGAAACTGGACCAGTGGCACGAAATGTCCGAAGACGGCAAGCTCATCAAAATTGAATACGACACCAACGGGGATGGCAAGCTGGATCAGGTCGATATTTTTGAAGGCAACAAAAAACCCGTCCTCGCCAAGCTCGATCGCAATTTTGACGGAGTTCTTGACCAGTTTCAATTTTACTCCAAAAATTTTTCCCTCGAACGTATCGAAAAAGATTCCAGGTTTAACGGGAAAGTGGACAGAAAAGAATTTTTCGGTTCCAATCAAAAGATATCCCGCATTGAAATCGATGAAAACCTGGATGGCACGATGGATATTTTTCAATTTTTTGATAAGCAGGAAGTCTTGGTCCGGGTGGAATACGACACCAACAAAAATAACAAAATCGATCGTTGGGAATACTTTGCCGGCGAAGAAAATCTTCAGTCCGCGGCTTTCGATTCGAATGGCGACGGCAAGCAAGACCAATGGCAATACTTTAAAGGCTCAACAACACCGGAAAAAGTGGAATACGACATCAATCTGGATGGCGAGGTGGACCGCTGGGAGTATTTTGAACCCTCCGGCCAATTGATGCGCGTCGAGCTGGACAGAAATTACGATGGAATAACCGACATGGTCAAACGCAGATAACAGGAGGTAATTCTTAATGACAGCATTTCGAGGGTTGGTACTTTTTTCGCTTCTCTTTGTGGCTTCATGCGCTCCGGAGGCCACCAAAGAGGTTCCTCAAGAATTTAAAGCGGGACAAAAGTATTATCATAAAGTGTGTTCCAATTGCCACGGGGCCGACGCAATGGGCAAGCACACTCAAGCCCCCCGACTCATCGATGCAGAATATATTGAAGAAAATTTTTCGGATGAGGAATTTTCCGAAACCATTATCCATGGAATCAATAAAATGCCTTCGCAGAGAAGCAAGTTGACCGATGAAGAAATTGCGGAAATCATCAAATACCTGCGTTATTCCCAGAAAATAGCGGGCCTTGTCGTGGAAGAAGACGTCGAAGAAGAAATGTTAAACGATGAAGATGCTCAGTAATTTATGCTCGAATCGATTCAAAAAACCATCCGCCAAATACAACCCGTAAATAACGGCGACCTGGAGACGGCGCAACAACGGCTCGATTCCCTGACAAAGCCTCCGGGGAGTCTCGGGAGATTGGAGGAGCTCGCCCGGCGCTACGCCGCAATTAAAGGGACCCACCTTCCTCGAATCGACAAGAAAACTGTTTTTGTTTTTGCGGCGGATCATGGCATCGCAACGGAGGGAGTCAGCGCTTATCCGCAGGAAGTCACTCCGCAAATGGTGCAGAACTTTTTGGCTGGAGGCGCCGCCATCAATGTTCTCGCCAGCCATGCCTCAGCGGAAATAAAGGTCGTCGATATCGGAGTCAATTTTGACTTCCAAAACTGCCCCGGCATGATTCACAAAAAAATCGCTCCCGGAACCAGGAACATCTCTAAAGGTCCCGCCATGACCCGTCAGCAGGCGGAAGAAGCGATAGAAATCGGGATCGACCTGGCAGGTGAATCGGTGAACCAGGGAACGGATGTCCTGGCCTCCGGCGACATGGGCATCGGAAACACCACGCCGTCCGCGGCCATCATGTGCGTTTACGGGAACAAAAGCCCGCGTCAAACCGCGGGAAAAGGAACCGGCATCGACACGGCAACCTTCAATAGAAAAGTGGCCCTCATCGAACAGGCCATCAAAATCAACAATCCCAACGAAGAGGATCCTGTCGAGGTTCTTGCCAAAATAGGCGGATTTGAAATTGCCGGAATCGCCGGACTCATTCTCGGCGCCGCCGCCAAAAAGACTCCCGTTATCATCGACGGGCTGATCTCGGGAGCGGGAGCCGTCATCGCCTATAAACTCAATCCCACAGTGGGAGATTATATATTCACCTCGCATCAATCTCAGGAACCCGGCCATGAAATCCTGTTTCACCTCCTCGACCAACCGCCGTTATTTAATTTTGGAATGCGGCTGGGAGAAGGGACCGGCGCCGTTTTAGCCATGAACATTCTGGAAGCCTCGGTCAAAATTTACTCGCAAATGGCTACCTTTCAGGAAGCGGGGGTCTCCTCCAAAATCGGTCGTTGACAGCCATGCCCTCCAGGCTTTCGTTTAAATTCCTGCTGTTTCTTGTGATTTTTTCCCTTCCCGCCACAGCCCTGGGGTTCAACGACGATTCCACCGATGACACCCGCAGTTTACTGGAAATTCGCACGATTTGCGAAAATGGCAAAACGGTCATCGATTCCGATATCCAGCGCTCGTCCTGCCAGGGAGACGATGTCTACCTGAATCAGCTCAGAACCGGTCTGTTCAAAAACGGCGTCGAGATCACCCACGAAAAAATTCTCGATTTTAAAGTCGCCCGAAACGGCAACGTCTATTATCGAACTGAAAAAGGACCCTACTTATATGATGAAGAAGGGCCGTTAAACAGCAACGGCAGTACCGTCGTTCTGTTTCTGGTCGCTTCAAACGGCGATGTGGTGTATTTGAACGACCGGGGAGATATTTTTAAGAACGGGTCCAAACTTTCCAGAGGCGCGGCTAAAGTTTCCGTCAACTTTGTGGAAATCGGATTCCTGGGAGAAAGAATCGCTCTGTTTGAAAATCCCATAGTCGCCAGAAATGGAAAAGCGGTTTACATCAATGACGCAGGGCATCTTTATGTGGATGGCAATCGCATCAATTCGAAGATCAGCAACGTGGTTGCGCTCAAGCTCAACACAGATGGAGATGTCTATTTCATCGACGACAACAACCGCCTGTACCGTAACAAATATAAATTGTTTGACGGTCGTTTTGATATTCTCGAGTTTCAACTCAGCAATAGGGGAAAAGCTGTTTACCTCACGGATTCCATATCCAAAAATCTATTCATGGAAGACAAGGTTCTACCGGCGGGTTCGCAGAAAGTGGTCAATTTCAACTTCAACAGTTCCGGCGAAGTGATTTACGAAGATGAATTGCGCCGGCTCTGGAAAGACGGCCGGCAGATCGGTCGATGACGACCCTTCCTCATTCATCGCGGAATCCTAATGAGCCCTTTTCTGGTTTATGGACAGGCCTTTCCTTGACACCAACCCGGTTTTTGGCTAGATTTATCGACTCGGTTTAAAATTCCCGTTTTATTTCATAACTCATTTATCAGTTCCCGGAGAGATAACAACATGTCCGACAAAGAAAGTTATATACAATCTCTATTCGCAAAGAGGCTGGGTGGAGACCAATTTGGCAAAGACACCAAGATTTATAAATTCGAAAAAATAAAACGGGCGAAGCGAGCCGCTCTCGAAGAAAATCCCGGCAAGGATTTATTCGACATGGGTGTCGGCGAACCGGACGAAAAGGCCTATCCGGGAGTGATCAAGGCCCTGCAACTGGAAGCGGAAAAAGCCGACAACCGGGGTTATACCGACAACGGAATTCAGGATTTCAAGGACGCCGCCGTCACCTACATGGAAAATGTGTTTGGCGTCAAAAACCTCGACCCCAATAAACACATCAACCACACCATTGGCTCCAAACCTGGCCTAGCCATGGTTCCCGCGATTGTTATCAATCCAGGCGATGTCACGCTGATGACCGTTCCCGGCTACCCGGTGATGGGCACCCATGCAAAATATCTCGGCGGCGACGTCGTGAACCTGCCGTTGTTGGAAGAAAACCATTTTCTTCCCGATCTAAAAAGCATCGATCCAAAAATTGTGGAGCGCACCAAACTGTTGTATCTCAATTACCCCAATAACCCCACCGGCGCCACCGCCACACGGGAGTTTTTCGAAGAAGTGGTCGAATTTGCCAAAAAGAATCAGATCGTCGTCATTCAAGATGCCGCTTACGCCGCTCTCAGCTACAACAATGAACCGTTGAGTTTTTTATCCGTTCCCGGAGCCATGGACGTCGGCGTCGAGTTTCATTCCCTGTCAAAGGCCTACAACATGACGGGCTGGCGGCTGGCATTCATCGTTGGCAACGAACTGGTGGTCAAAGGGCTGGCGCATGTGAAAGACAACGTCGACTCCGGGCAGTTCGCGGCCATTCAGAAAGCCGGCGTTTTTGCCCTCAACCATCCGGAGATCACCGAGGAGATTCTTGAAAAATACCGCCGCCGATTGACTTTGATGGTCGACGCTCTCAATTCCGTCGGGTTCAACGCCAAACTGCCGGGCGGCTCCTTTTTTCTTTACGTCAAAGCCCCCAAAGGAATCGAGGGAGGACAACAGTTTAAAACCGCTGAGGACTTTTCTCAGTTTCTCATTAAAGAGATGCTGATCTCCACCGTACCCTGGGACGATGCCGGGTCCTATGTCCGTTTTTCGGCAACGTTCGCCGCCAGGGAACCATCCGACGAAAAACGCATCATGGATGAAATCAAAACGAGATTGTCCTCGGTTAAATTCGTTTTTTAGCGTTTCGGTGTGCCAAAAAGGATTTTTCTGCCGTGCCCAATTCAGCCTATATAGGCATTGGATCCAATCTGGGGTCGCCGCTGGCCAACTGCCAACAGGCTCTGACGCATTTTGAAAACCATCCGGAAATTCAAGTCACCGCATGTTCCTCATTTTATAAAACCCAACCGGTGGGGGTGACGGAGCAAGGCTGGTTCGTCAATGCCGTGGCCAAAATACTCACGGATCTCGAACCCCTGCCACTATTAGAATTGTTGTTGGGTATTGAAAAGGCGATGGGGAGAACCCGCGATAAAAAATGGGGACCGCGCATCGTGGATCTCGACCTTCTGCTTTATGAAGATCGAATTATAAAGATCCCCAGGCTTCAAATTCCGCATCCTGAAATGAATCGAAGACGCTTTGTGCTGGCCCCCTTAAGCGAACTGGCGTCCGGTACGATTCATCCGGTTGCCAACAAAACCATTCAGCAATTGCTGTCCGAATTACCGGAGAACGAAAAGGTCATCAAAGTTCACACAGCCACCTGACCGTCCAGCGCGATCACTTCGATTTTTTCCAGCGCGTCCCGCATCAAGTCCTGCCAGGGAAAGGAAGATTCGTCTCTCTCCAGCTTTTCTTTCTTACTCTTTGTCGCCGGGCGCGGCGGCATGAAAACCGAACAACAGTCCGGTTGCGGTTCGATGCTTATGGGGTAGGTCTCAATTTTTTTCGCCTGCCCGATGATGTCCTGCTTATCCATGCCGATCAACGGCCGAAACACGCTCGCCGCAACGACATGCGAAACCGCCGCCAGATTTTCCAAAGTCTGAGAAGCCACCTGTCCCAGCGATTCCCCGGTCACCAGCCCCAGAAAGTGGTTTTTTTCAGCCACCGCCTCGGCGATGCGGTACATCATCCGGCGGTACAAGACAACGCGATTCTCCGGTGAGCAATGGTCGCGGATCGCCACTTGCATATCCTGAAAAGGAACCACATAAACTTTTCCCCGCGATTGGTAACGGTTGAGAACCTGGCCCAGCTTGAGCACCTTATCGTACCCTCCCCTGCCCAGAAACGGCTGATTGTCAAAAAAAATAAAGTTCACCCGGCACCCCCGGCGCATCATGTAAAACGAAGCCACCGGGCTGTCGATGCCTCCCGAAAGCAGGCTTAAAACGGTGCCCGAACAACCGACGGGCAAGCCACGGATTCCGGGAATGCGGTGATCGAACAAAACCGTCTCGCCAAGACCCAGCTCAATTTCAATCACAACTTCCGCCTCATTGATGTTGACGGTCAAACCCTTCTCCGCAAGGGCGGTCATGATCCTGGACCCCACTTCAAAACTGACCTCCGGCGAAGTCTTGGGAAACGATTTATCGCTGCGCCGCGTCTGCACACAGAATTTCATCTCCTGGCCGGAGCGTAACTGCGGCTCGAGCAATTCAATTCCCAAAGCCGCCATTTCATCAAAATCGGGATTGACAGGAAACCCGACACTGAACGAGGCAATGCCGGGGACATAAGGCAGGCGTTGGGCACATTCTTTAGCTACCTGGGAAGACGTGTCGATCATGATGCGGCCGCGGGGAAGCCGGTAACGAATCCCTTCCAGCCCGTCAAACGCTCGCTTGATATTGTCCAAAAGGCAGTTCTCGAAAAACTTTCGATTCCGCCCCTTCAGGCCAATTTCATCGTAGCGGATCAGCAGGGTCCGGGCATCGTTCATTTTCCCGCCGCGTTCTTATTAGAAAACGTTGGATAAAGGGCATCGTGAGCTTTGCCGAATGCATCGAGAAACCGATCGACCTCTTGCAATGTATTCTGGCGGCCAAATGAAATTCTCAGACTGCAGCGCGCCTCTTCTACCGTCAGCCCCAGTCCGGTGAGGATTTTTGAAGGCTCCTTGGAATGGGCGCTGCACGCGCTTCCCAACCCCACGTAAATGTCTTGTTCTTCCAGATGATGCAGAAGCACTTCTCCTTCGACCGGCGGAAAACTGAAATTAACCATGGACGGAGACTGACGCATCACATCGTCCACCGGCAGAGAATTGAACCGCAGGTTAAAATTAGGCGAGCGTTCGGATAGTTCCCGCAAACCTTCAATGAGATGACTGTGCAATTTTCTAAGGTGAGCCTGGGTTTCATCGACCCGCTCCACGGCCAGTTGGACGGCTTTTGCCAGCCCCAGAATCAAAGGCGCCGGCAAGGTTCCCGAGCGCACGCCAAACTGTTGCCTGCCGCCATGAATCTGCGGATTCAACGCCAACCGGGAATCATAGATCAACAAACCGATCCCCTTCGGACCGTTTATTTTGTGGCCGGAGATAGAATATCCGGCCAATCCCGGCCAGGTTCCCGGCGACAGAGCGAGTTTGCCGACCGCCTGCACGCCATCCAGAAATATCCGGGTTTGAGGAGAATCACTTTTTATCGCCGCAACCACGCTTTCCGGATCGTTGACCGTTCCCAGTTCGTTATTCACATGCGACAGGCAAAGAAGCCGGACCCGGTTTTTTTTGAGGACGGGAATGGCGCTTTGCAAATCCAGCCTTCCCTCTTTTTGATACTCCAATAAATTAAAGGGTTCGTTGCCAAATTCCGCCAGATACTTCAACGTATCCACAACGCTGGGATGTTCCAGCCCCAAATAAGCGGCCTTTTTATCCGGAAAACAAATTCCCTTGATGAACAGATTGTTCGATTCACTGCCGCCGCTGGTAAATACCAGACGGTGAGTGGATGGCACACCGAGTGCATCTGCAATTTTCTCCGCCGCCCTTTCGATGCATTTCCTGGCATCCAGCCCGATCCGGTAGACCGCGCCCGAATTGGCAAAGTCCTGGCGCATCGATTCCGCGATGACTTCAATCACTGCTGGGTCCACAGGGGTTGTAGCGGCGTTGTCCAGATAAATCATTTCGGTGTTTGCATCCCTTTGTTTCATGAATCGTAAGGCGGCACTAAATCCTGAGGCATCCCGATCTGGTCCATGATCCGGGCCACGACGAAATCGATGAGATCATCCATGGTTTTTTGCCCCTGGTAAAATCCTGGAGACGCAGGAAGGATCAATCCGCCCGCCTGATCCAGGGTCAGAAGATTTTTTAAGTGGATGGTGCTGAAGGGAGTTTCCCTGGGAACCAGGATCAGTTTCCTTTTCTCTTTCAAAGTCACATCCGCCACCCGTTCGATCAGGGTTTCCGAAACCCCCGAGGCGATCCGGCCAATCGTCCCCATACTTGCTGGAACGATCACCATCGCATCGGTCGGAAACGAACCACTGGCGATCGATGCGTTGATCTTGGAATTTTTGTGAACGGTGACATTCTCCTTTTGAAAGTAGGAAACCTTCAAACCCAGCTCCAGGTTCAACAGCTCCGTCCCCCGCTCGGACACGATGACGTGCAGTTCCGCCTTCGGTTGCAGACAGTCAAACAACCGCTTGGCATAGGCCGCCCCGCTCGCTCCGGTGATTCCCAGCACAAACCGCTTCATTTCTTACCTTCCAAAGCTATCAAAGCATCCACCTCGGTGCGTAATTTGGCATGCACCTCGTCCGGAGGCGGCTCTGTATCAATCCGGCGGATCACCGGATCTGAAAAAGAGTCGAAGATCTGCTGAACCTTCTGCAAATAATCCAGCTTTTCAAAAGATGTCTTCTCCGACCGCGACTTCTGGATTCGCTCCAGGCATTGTTCCGGCGACGCGACGAAAAGAAACACAAGGTCCGGTTTGGGAGCAAAAGCTTCATTTTCCCGAAGTATTTGTTCGGGGTCGAACCCCAGCGCTCCCTGATAAGCCGCCGTCGAATAATAATAGCGGTCCAGAATAATGATCTTTTTCTGATCCAGGCCGGGCCGAATATTTTTCTCCACATCCTCTTTTCGGTCATTGATGAACCAGCGCAACTCTTCCTCAGGAGACACGTCACCCCGTCCCTCGGTCAGCAGTTTGCGGATCTTCATTCCCCAGGGCCCTTGAGTCGGCTCGAACAGTCTCAAAACCGGAAATCCACTGGATTTCAAATAGTCGGCCAGCAGACGGCAATGGGTGCTTTTTCCGGTCCCGTCGATGCCTTCAAAAACGATCAAATAGCCCCGGTTGAGTTTCAACCTTCCTCCCTTTTTTAGCCAAATAGCTTATTTTATATGAGTTTATTAGATAATCCCAATGGAAACAACCCGTAGTGGAAAACAAAAAGAAAAAGCCGCCCACCCGGCAAGGTGGACGGCTTTTCAACCGGTTAAACTTAGTTGCCAGTCAACTCACAGATATCAATATTTGAACTGACTGACCAGTTTCTGCAGACTCTGAGCCATTCGCGAGAGCTCGTTAGCCGCCTCTTGCGTTTGACCGACCCCAGAGGAGGTTTCCTGAGCGGCCTGAGCCACGCCGGAAATGTTTTCGGAAATTTCGGCACTTCCTCTGGAGGTTTCAGCGACATTTCGGCCAATTTCCGCCGTTGTCGCCGTCTGTTCTTCTACGGCGCTGGCGATGGTGTTTGAAATATCGTTGATCTGATTGATGATTTGCGTGATCTCACCGATGGCATCCACCGAACTTTTGGTGTCCTGTTGAATGGCTTCGATTTTTTGACTGATGTCCTCCGTGGCTTTGGCCGTTTGGTTCGCCAGTTCCTTAACCTCGTTGGCGACGACCGCAAAGCCTTTTCCGGCTTCCCCGGCACGTGCCGCCTCGATAGTGGCGTTTAGGGCCAGGAGATTGGTCTGCTCCGCGATCGAGGTGATGACCTTGATCACCTGACCGACCTCCGCACTGCTGTCTCCCAGTTTCGCGACGGTCTGATTAGTGGTTTCCGCAACCTCTACCGCGGATTTTGCCACCCGGGCCGCTTCGTTGGCGTTCTGAGCAATTTCCTTGATACTCGCGCTCATTTCATCTGCCCCGGTAGAAACCGTTTGAACATTTTTACTGATCTGCTCAGTTGCGGCTGACACGACATTGGCCTGAGCGGAAGTTTCCTCGGCGTTTCCGGCCATGGTCTGGCTCACCGAGGTCAACTCCTCTGAAGAACTGCCCAGAGTCTGCGCCATATTCGCAATTTCAGAAATGCTGTTTCTAAGATTCTTGAAAAATCCAGACAACCCTTCACCCATTCGACCAATAGCGTCTTCGCCCTTAATCGCAATTTCCTGGGTCAGGTCCCCTTGGGAAGCGCTGCTCACAACCCCAAGGATACTATCCACTTTTTCACGCAATTCCTGTGCCTGATGCTGGTCGCGCTCAACCATTTCTTGAGCTTTTTTCTCATTTTCGATCTTTTCAGTGACCACCTGCCAGGAGAGCATTGGGCCAAGATAAGTGCCTTCTTTGTCGAAAATTCCCGCGACCATAACGTCAAAGGTTTCCGGGCCAAATTTAATCAATGACTGATGCGGTGAACCATTGGAATTTGAAATACTATTCCTTGCATCGTTCGGGATTTGATAAATAACGTCCATTGACTGGCCAATCAGTTCCTCCGACGAAACTGAAAGATGCTGGCTCAATTTCGAGAAGAGTTGCTTGGCCGCCGGGTTGACGTAACGGATATTGAAATCCGTATCGGCGTAAACCATATAGCCTGGGTTGTTTTCCACCATTCCTGCCACCCGCGCCATCTGGGTTTCCGCTTCCACTTTTTCTGTCACGATTTCCCAGGACAACATCGGCCCGAGATATTCATGGTTCTGATCGAAAACAGCACTGACGGCGATATCGATTTTTTCCTCCCCGACAGTAATCAACGTATGTATTGGAAGGTTATTGGGATCGGATACAATTCTTCGCTGATGATCCGGATTTTTGTGGAAAAGATCGATGGATTGCCCAATGATGTTGTCCTCGCCCACCGGCAGAAATTTTTCCAGTTTCTTCATTATTTTTTTGGATTCCGCGTTCAAGTATTGGATATTCCAGTTTTTGTCCGCGAACATGGCCCCTTTCGGAGTATTTTCCATCATCGAAACAATTTTAGCGGTTTCCGTTTCCGATCTTTTCATCGACCGCATGAACATCCAGACGCCGGCAACCATCATGCCTACTAAAACCAGACAAAAAGCAGTAATACCGATCACGCGGCTCAACATGGAATCATTCGCCACAAGTTGCGTGTCGATGGGAGAAATGACCTCAAGCACACCCCGCACGTCTCCCAATTTCCAATTATTTTTCGGAGTATCAGCACGGCTGTTGTGACAGTTGACACAGGCTTCAGCGATCATCCTGTCCGCCACCGCCACACGCACGACTTCCTGTCCGTTCAGCGATTCCTGTCTTACAAAAGAATCATCAGGATTGGCTCTAAAAAATGCCAATGCATCCGTCCCGAAACCATCCAGTTTCCTGTCTGCTCTGTTCGGGAAAGGAAATTCACTGTAAAGTTTTAATTTCACTTTATCTTCGCCTTTTTTACTCAACAATGCACTCATGTCATGAATCAAAGTGGCAGGCAGGGGAATCCCGTCAGGCATGGTTTCGTGATCGTAGGAAATTTTCAAACCGGTATCGTTCCCCTTGACTTTTTTAATGACGCTTTTAACGTAATACGCTCTCAGGGTTTTGAATTGATCAATAATGGATAACGCATTCAGCTTACTTCCTTCCTGGGTATTATGAAGGCTGGTATTAGAAATATAGATAATGAGCCCCACAATGCTAATTGCCAGAACCCCCACAACCGAAAACATCATTTTTGCCATGTGTTTTTTTAAAAACGCTTCATTCATCGCTTCTTCCTCCCCCTAGGGCTTCTAAATGAAATTTGTAAAATATTTAATGATTGCCGATTGGTCTGATTATCTGAAGAATCCACTTAGTTATTCTAGACTATAAATGTAAATCTGTAAATATAATTAGTTGTTTTTTATGATGTTTTGCTATATTAACCAGAAGATTAAAACATTTAACTTCGAATGGCTGTGCCTTTATATCGGAAAAAAACGGATTCGGGATGGTTGGTTGCAAACGGATATTTTTTATTTGATAATGGGCTCGCCGAATTATGGAAAGTCTGCTTAGAAACAGCTTGCTTGATTTATCGGCTTTTATAGTCAATAAGTTAATAATAAAGGTAAGTGAAAAGGGTAAACGATCAAAGTGAAGCGTTTTTTCAAAGTCCTGGGCTGGGTTTGTCTGGGGATATTTTTACAATTCAAATTCAACGTGCTATACGGCATCGTCTTTCTTGAAAACCTGAATTTCCACGATCGAACCTATATTGTAAAAATGGGGCTCACCCCTGTCACTGAAGGGGCGAAAGTCCTGAATATTGAAACCACCGTCCACCACTCCCTGGGGTCTGATTACTTTGCTACCGTTTATATCCCAATAGGTTATAAAGTTTTGAATCAAAAAGTCTACCAGGGAACCGAAGCGATTGAAGGCTACCAGGCGTACCAAATGAATATGAAACGCCGTTACCGGGATGTTCTGGCCACAGCGGATTTTATTATCTCCCCTGAAAAGTCAGCGAAAGAAACTCCCGCGAATCCAATTCTAGTGCAATTTGAAAACCTCGATCAACTCCTGCATAAAGATTCCACCTACCTTCTCTCCATAAAAAACAAGCAGGTCAGTTTGGAAGGCCCTGAAATGGCCGAAGCCAAATACCCGCAAAAATTTGGTATGTAGCCGATGATTTTGCGATACGATAATAGGTATGAATCCCCGCACCAAAGAATTTAAAGACTACTATAAAATCCTGAACGTTCAGGAAATTGCCACAGATGTGGAAATCAAAAAAGCTTACCGCAAGCTCGCCCTGGAAAATCATCCCGACCACCATCCCGATGACCCCAAAAGCGAAGACCGGTTCAAGGAAATCACCGAAGCTTACGGAGTTTTGATTGACCCTGCCAAAAGGCGCGAATACGATCTCTTCCGGGCGGCCACGCTCTCAGGAAACGGTCCTGGTTCAAACCCGTTCAGCTATTCCCAGGAAGATATCTTTGAAAATATGTTTCGCCAGGGAAACGCACGCGACATTTTTGAAGAGCTGAACCGGGAGTTTGCCAAATCCGGCGTCCGGTCGGGCAACCCCTTTTTCCAATCCATGCTTTTTGGCGGTGCTCTGGGCGGCTTGACGCGCATCCTGGGCATGATCCCCGGTCCACTGGGCAAAATCGGTTATGGGATCCGAATCGCACAAATGGTCGGTTCCTCTTTCATGGCATACAACCAGATGCGGCAGGCGCAAAAAAAAGCCTCGCCTGATGGCAGCGAACCGCCGCCGGACATCCTGGACTCGGTCAAGGGAGCCTTAAAAAAGGGCGTTCATACCATCACCGGTCCTGGGCAAAATTCAGCGAACATCAATTTGTCCATCACGGTACCGGCTGTGGAAGCAATGACGGGCGCACGCAAGAAAATCTCCTACAAGCTGGGCGATGACACGGAACGGTTGGTCGTCAGCATCCCTCCTCAATTTCCTCCGAATGGGAAATTACGGATTCCTCAAAAGGGCCGGCTGATAAACGGCAAACGCGGAGACTTGTTTCTCACCGTTAAAATCGAAACATAAAACTGTTCACCGGCTTTCTCCCCGATTGATCTCAAAAGTATTTCCCAAACTGATTTTATTTTCATCCCCACCAGCGTATAATCAATTGTAATTTCATTACTTATTTTTATTTTCGGTCGACGAACGGATGCCTTACCGATACCTCAGCAATCATCGAGGATATTTAATATCACTCCTTTTATTCGCGGTCGTTGCCTGCGGTAAAACCAACGCCGAAGACAAGGGAGGAAAGCCGGACAATCCTGTACCGGTAGTCGTTGCCCAGGTAAAAAAACAAGCGGCTATCGTCAATATAGAACTGCCGGGAACCATCCTCGCCTGGTCGACCACCCGCATGGCGGCTGAAATCGATGGACGGGTGGAAAAGTTTTTCTACCAGGAAGGCGAGTATGTCCAAAAAGGCAAACCTATTGTGCAACTGCACACGCGGCCTCTGGAACTGGAGCTGGATTTTGCCATGGCGGAAAGGGAACGCGCCGCCAACCGCCTGGAAGAATTGCAAACCGGAACACGGGTGGAGGTTCTGGATGCAGCCAAGGCGGCTTTGAATAAAGCCGAGGCCCGGGTTGAACTGACGAATCAGGAATATAAGCGGATTAAAAAATTAAAGGACGACGGCGTATTGAGCGTCAATGAATATGACAACGCAGTGGCTCAATGGGAAGAAGCCAGGGCGCAATTCAATGAGAGCAAAGCCAAATTGGATGAACACCTTGCCGGTCCCCGGATCGAACAGATCCAGCAGGAGGAAGCCAGTCTCTCTGCCGCGGAAGCGAAAGTCAATATCATAAAAGATCAAATCCACCGGGGAACGGCTTTTGCTCCCTTTAATGGCTTTCTGATCAAAAAAGAAACGGAAATCGGACAATGGCTGGAAAAAGGCGAGCCTTTGTTCACTCTGATTGCGGTCAACCCGGTCAAGGCGGAAGTGAACTTGCCGCAATCCCAGTTCAACAAGATCCAGCTGGGAATGCCCGCACAGGTGATATTGGAAACGGAAGATCCCAACGAGTCCAACCGGATTTTTAAGGGAAAAGTCATAGAGAAGATTCAATCCGGAGACCCGCAGTCCCGCACCTTTCCGGTACGAATTAAAATCGACAATCCCAAATCGGAAATCGCCGTTGGCATGCTGGTCCGTGTCCGATTCCATCAGTCAACCCGGAAAAAACCACGCCTTTATGTTCCCAAAGACGCTCTGGTCCGTTCTCCTTTTGCCACCGTGGTCTGGCGGGTGGATAAAAAGGAAGATCAAACCCATCGGGTTGAAAAAGTATCCGTGAAGACCGGTGATATATCTGAGAGCCTGATTTCCATAGACCCGGAAAATGATGGCATCAAAGAAAACGATTGGGTGGTGGTGCATGGAAATGAGCGGCTTCGACCGGGAGGTCAAGTCAACGTCACCCAAAGCCCTCCTTCGCAAAAATCTCCATGAAGTGGATTGAAGGTTCATTAAAGTACGGAGTCACCGTGGCCGTGGGGGTCACCCTGATCATCCTGTTTGGCACCCTCTCCCTGTTCCGCATTCCCGTCCAGCTGGTTCCGGATATCAGCCAGCCCGAACTAACCGTCACCACCGAATGGCCGGGCGCCAGCCCGGAAGAAGTCGAACGGGACATCATCGATGAGCAGGAAAAACACTTAAAATCGCTTGTGGGTCTGGTGGAGATGAAAAGCCTGTCTCAGACCGGCCGGGCGGACGTGTATCTCACGTTTCAAACGGGAGCGGATTTACAGGAAATTCTGGTTCGCACATCCAACGCCCTGCAACAGGTCACCTCATACCCGGAAGACGTGGATCAACCCAGAATCAAGACGGTGAACGTATCGGACCGCCCCATTGCCTGGTTCGTTCTGCAACCCCTGCCCGGAATGGAAAACGAAGTCAACGTTTACCATTACCGGGACTTCGCGGAGGATAAAATCCAATCCCGCTTCGAACGGGTGCCCGGCGTTTCAGACAGTGAAGTTCGCGGCGGCAGTCCCCTGGAGGTGCATGTCACATTCAATCCCGACGCACTGGCCGAACGGGGCTTGAGCGTTTTTGCCTTGCGGGAAGCCCTGCGCCAGCAAAACCACAATATCAGCGGCGGAGATTTTGATGAGGGCAAGCGCCGGTACATCATCCGCACCCAGGGAGAGTTCCGGTCCGTCGAAGACATCAAAAACACCATCCTCGCCCAGGTCAACGGACGCGCCATCTATACCAAAGATGTTGCCGAGGTGACGGTTGATTACGACGAGTTGAGAGACTACGTCCGTCATAACGGATTGGCGGGAATCGCCGTCAATGCCCGGAGGCAGCTGGGTTCAAATATCCTCACGGTCATGAAGGACCTGAAAAAGGTCCAGGCTGAAATGAACGAAAATTTGTTGCACCCCCTGGGCCTGCATCTGGTCCAGACCGCCGACAAAACCGAATACATCACGCGCTCCATCGACATGGTGCAACTCAATCTTGTGGTGGGGGGAATTTTCGCCACCCTCATTCTTCTGCTTTTTTTAAGAAGCTTATACAGCACGATGGTCATCGCCATCGCCATTCCCATCAGCGTGATCGGGTCGTTTCTGGTGATCACCCTGATGGGCCGGACCATCAATGTCATCATGCTTGCGGGGATGGCATTCGCCGTAGGAATGGTGGTCGATGCGTCGATCATTGTCCTGGAAAATATATACCGACACAAACAAATGGGAAAACCCACCCGCCAAGCGGCATTGGATGGCGCCAGCGAAGTCTGGGGCGCCATTTTGGCGACCACTCTCACCACCCTGGCGGTGTTTGTTCCCATTCTTTTTATTGAAGAGGAAGTCGGGCAATTATTCCGCGACATTGCCGTGGCCATCAGCGCCGCGGTGACCCTTTCCATGATCGTGAGTATCCTGGTCATCCCCCCCTTGAGCAATAAACTTCTGCAATACGAATCCGAACACCCTAAGAGTGCAGCGTCCTATTTAAAAAAACTGTTTCAAAACCTTTTTGGAGTGTATGCGGTTGCGGCTAAATTGAGAAAAGTCATTCTTTCTTCGTTAAAAACCATTTTTCGTTCACGAAAAGCGCAATGGACCGTGGTCGCCTCGTTGACCCTCCTGCCCGTTATAGCGGCATGGGTCATGGTTCCCAAAGCGGAATACCTGCCCGAAGGAGAACAGAACGTCATCATCGGGATGATGATCCCCCCGCAGGGCTATAACATCCAGGAAGCCCACAGGCTGGGAAACGAACTGGAAAAAATTTACCGGCCTTATTGGGAGGCGATGCCGGGAAGCGCGGAAGAAAAAAAATTAAAAGGACCCGCGGTACGGAATTTTCTGTTTATCGGCAGCCGGGGCCGGTTGTTCACTGTCGTCAAGGCCAAGGACCCTAAAAGATCAAAAGATCTCATTCCCGTTCTCAAGGAAGAACTGGAAAAGGCGCCCGGAATGATCGTGGTCACCCGCCAGCTTTCGTTACTCACCGGGGCATTCCGCGGTTCCCGGGGGATCGAGATCAATATCATGGGGCCCGATTTGGCGAAACTGACGTTGATCACGCAGAACGCGTTTTTCAAGCTCAAAACCTTGATGCCCGGCGCGCAGATCCGCCCCGTTCCAGGGATGGAACTCGGTCAGCCGCAAATTCAGATCATCCCCAAGTGGCGGGAAGTGGCGGAAATGGACGTGAATGTTTCTGAACTTGGCTATTCCGTTTCGGCCCTGGCGGACGGGGTGTTTGCCGATGAAGTCTACCTCGACCCCGAGAACCTTCAGGTCCCCTATGTACCGAGGGATGGAATCGACCTGATCCTGAAAAGCCGGGCGCAGGATGTGCAAAAAACTCAGGACATCGGCAAAATGGTGGTTTACACCCGAAGAGGAAAAACCGTGCCGTTGACCAGTGTGGCCCTGCTCAAGGAAACGGTCAGCTCCGAACAGATCCAGCATTTTGAAAGGCAGCGGTCGATCACGCTTGAGGTGGTGCCGCCTGCGGCAATGCCGCTGGAAGAAGGCATCGACATTGTTCGCCAGGAAATCATTCAGCCTCTCATCGACGACGGCGCCTTGACCGGGGGCTATTCCATCAGCCTGACCGGAAACGCCGATAAACTGGAGAATACCCGAAAGGCGATCTCGGGGAATTTTATCCTGGCGATCATCATCACCTATCTTTTGCTCACCGTACTTTTTCAACACTGGGGATACCCTTTGATCATCATGCTGAGCGTTCCCCTGGCGGCGGTGGGAGGCGTGTTCGGTCTGTGGTTCCTGAATCTCTTCGTCCTTCAGCCGCTGGATGTACTGACGATGCTGGGGTTCATCATTCTAATCGGGGTGGTGGTCAATAATGCGATTTTGATCATCCACCAGAGTTTAAGGAATATGCGCGAAGAAAATATGGAACCCCAGCAGGCGATTCTGGAGAGCGTCAACACGCGTATCCGTCCGATTTTCATGAGCACCCTGACCAGTATTTTCGGCCTGATGCCGCTGGTGGCCCTGCCGGGCGCCGGCAGTGAAATTTACCGGGGCATCGGCATCGTGATACTATCCGGGTTATTCTTAAGCACCCTGTTCACTCTTTTTCTCATTCCTTGTCTAATGAACCTCAGCACCAGTAAAAATTTTCCGAAATATGGATAAACCGGCCCTGCTCAATTACTGGCAAAAATTTTTTTCCGACCTCTTTCTGGGCACGTTTAAAAAATTGTTTCTCTTCAGCCTGACGGGGTTTGTTTCCGGTGTGCTGGTTTTGTTCGTCTTCAAATCCACCATGATCGCGGAACTGGATTGGCAGGCGTGGCTCAAGACCCTGGTGCTTGTCCTGGTATTTTTCTGGTTCGGGGGGTTTGGAGTTTTTCACGGACTGATCTCGTCCGTCATCCATGTGGTCGGAAAAAAGTTCAAGGAGGCGGTGCTCGGGTTGCATGACCTCCTGGACCTTTTCACCCGGGAAGTCATGACCAGAATTCCCAGGTTCAACAAAAGCACTCCCAGGGAGGAAATCGAAAAACAATTTGAAAATATCGGCAGGGATTTTCAGAACAAACTGCGCTTGAAAGGGATCACCGGCTGGATCTCAAGCCTGTTTTTTTGGGTCCTGGTCAAGGCATTGAAGATTTTATTTCTGGACAGCGTGGCGGAAGAATTGCTCAAAAACCCTTCCGACCAAATAGAGTCCAGCGACATCGAACACGCCGTCCGGCGGGTGGGCGTGGAAATTATCTTAGAGCCGATCACCGACAGTTTATTATTATTTCAAATCCTCAACGGGGTTTTGGTCATCTTAATCTTCGCGATCCCCTTCGGGATATTTTTCTTGCTTTAAAATTCCAGAAACCATAAAGTGTAAAAATGGTTGATTCGGGCAAAAAACTAAAATCCTTTATTCCCAGGCTGGGCGTCCTTCTGGCGTTGCTCAGCTTCGGATTCATGATTGGCCTGGCCCCGGTGCTGCACGCTCATGAACTGGATTTTGATGCGGCACATGACGATTGCGCCCCCTGCCACTGGAGCCAATCCCATCAATCCGTTGAAACCACTGCAAACACGATATCCAAAACCTCACTGGTGTATACCCAGCCATTTTCCCCTGCCGAGTTCATCGGCCAGCAGTTTACCAGCAACGTCCTCAACCGCGGTCCCCCTCTTCTTTCGTAGCACCCCACTCGTAAAACAAACAATATTTTTTTAAGATCCTTGAAATGCTTCCTGCGTAAAGGAACGTTTCCCCGTGGTCTTCTGTGCAAAAAAATGGTCCTTCTGGATAAAAAACTAAAATCCTTTCTTCCAAGGCTGGGTGTTCTTCTGGTTTTGCTCAGCTTCGGGTTCATGACCGGCCTGGCTCCGGTGTTGCACGCTCATGAATTTGATTTCGATGTAGCTCATGACAATTGCGCTCCCTGTCACTGGGTTCAATCCAATCAATCCGTCGAAACCTCCGTCAACACATTGGCAGCAGCCCCCCTGCTACAATTTTCGATCTTTTTTCCTGCCGAGTTCATCGGCCAGCCGTTCACTGGCAACGTCCTCAACCGCGGCCCTCCCCTGCTTTCGTAACCTCTCGCTAATCATCCAACTATAAATTTGGGATCACTCCTGCGCAAAGACGCGTTCGCCCGTGGTCCTCTTAATGGAGAGTGTTTATGAAATCCTTGAACCTGTTCTCTTTGGTGTTGCTCTGCGTCCTGATGGGCTCAAATGCCAGCGCCGAAGATAAAAAATATTTTAAAAACCGTATCGAGCAACTCGAAAACCGCGTGAAGCAACTGGAATCTGAAAAGTCCCAAAAAGCTTCCCCATCCGGTAGTGAACGCGCTTCCGGGTCGACCACAGCTACAGGAATTTCCCGCTATTTCAATCCCGCCATCAGCGTCAACGGCCTGCTTCTTGGAACCTATACCAACCGGGGAAGAAATGACGCCTCGCGGGAAGTAAAAACCGGAATGAAGATTCAGGAAGTGGAAATGCGCTTCACCGCAAACATCGACTCCTACCTCACAGGAGATCTGACGATCGCCTTTGAAGGCGATGAAGTGGAAATTGAAGAGATCATCGCTTCCCTGCTTGTGACCAACAATCTGGCTTTCCGGGCCGGAAAGTTTTTCACGCCCTTTGGAAAGCACAACCTTCTGCACACCCATAACTTCCCATTCATTGACGCGCCTTTAATCAATGAGGAAATTCTCGGTGAGGAAGGCATCAATGAAGTTGGAGTGGGTGCGTCGGTTCTATTGCCAACCCCCTGGTTCTCGGAGGTCAACCTGCAAATCCTGGAAGGTGACAACGCGCTGTTCAGCGGTCCGTTGAATGATGATTTTCTTTATCTCGCCCATTGGAAAAATCTCATCGACCTCACACGCGAGTTGACCGCCGAACTTGGAGGCTCCTTCGCCTATGGCCGCAACGACCTCATAACCGGCCCCTATAACCACACCACCCTGGCGGGAGCCGACATGACGTTCAAATGGAAACCGGCAGGCCGGGAAAAATACCGCACGCTGATATGGCAGACCGAGTTCATGAACTCATCTAAAAACATAGATAAAAAGGGCATTTACACGCTCGTGCAACACCAGTTCGCCCGCCGCTGGTGGGTCCAGGGGCGCTACGATTTTTTGACCCTTCCCCGCGACGCCGTCGGCGGCGGCGAGGTGAAACAGGACAAACACCGTTACGCCGGTCTTCTGGCGTTTGTGCTCAGCGAATTTTCCGCACTCAGACTGCAATACAGTTTTCTGGATTCGTCCATCGCTGAAAACGAGCATCAGGTGCTTTTGCAACTCAACTTCACATTCGGGTCGCATCCGGCGCACTCTTATTGATCGAACAAAATTCAACCAGGTGAAACCATGAGACCTTTCAATTTAATAAAAATTGTTTTCGTTTTTTTCTTAATCGGTTTATCCCATCCGGCAATGGCGATGGCCAAAATCAATGTCGTGACCACCACCGAAGACATTGCATCCATTGTCAGAGAAGTCGGGGGAAACCGGGTTGCCGTGCAAAGCATCGCCAGAGGCTATCAGGACCCGCACGTCGTTGAAGCCAAGCCCAGCTACATGCTGAAAATCAACCGCGCCGATTTACTGGCGTATCAGGGTCTGGAACTGGAGGTGGGCTGGCTTCCCTTATTGATCCAAGGTGGCAGGAATAAAAAAGTCATGCCGGGACAATTGGGCCATCTGGACGTATCCCACGCCATCACGCCCCTGGAAGTTCCCGCAGGGCAACTGGACCGCTCGATGGGCGATGTGCATCCGCTCGGAAACCCGCACTACACCTTGAATCCCGAGAATGGTCTGTTGATCGCCGCTGTCATCGCGGAGCGGTTGAGTCAGCTCGACCCATCCGGCTCACAAAGCTATCAGGCCAATTTAGAAAAGTTCCGTCAGCGTCTGAAAGCGAAAGTTGTTGAATGGAAATCCCGGTTGGAAAAATTCAAGGGTTCCAAGGTGGTCACGTACCACACGACCTGGAGTTACCTTCTGGATTTTTTTAAAATCGAATCGGTTGGCGCCATTGAAAACCGCCCCGGAATTCCCCCCAGTGGACGACACCTCGCCGAACTGGCAACCTTGATGAATCAAACCGGCACCAAAGTCATTCTGCAGGCCAACTATTTCGATGACGAATTTTCACAATTGCTGGCCAGCAAGACCGAGGCAACGGTGCTGGCTCTTCCAGTGGCGGTAGGAGGCACGGAAGAAGCGCAGGACACCTTCACTTTATTTGAGATTTTGGTCGATAAACTGGAAAAGGCTTTTGCGAAACATCAATCCCTCATTAAAAAGGAAAATCATTAAATCGATATGAGTGAATTTCTGACATTCATGGGTCCATCGGCAGCTGCCTGCTTCCTGCTCGCCGTCATTTACACCTATTTTGGCTGTCACGTTTTAAAGCGCGAGATCATTTTCATCGATCTATCGCTTGCCCAGTTGGCCGCGCTGGGGACAACCACCGCCTTCGCACTTGACCTCGAACTGGATGCTTCCGGTTCTTTCGCCCTGTCACTTTTGTTTGTGGTTGCGGGGTCGGTGTTTTTTTCAACCACGCGCAATCTCGGGAAAAGCATTCCCCAGGAAGCCGTCATCGGAATCGTTTACGTCGTCAGCGCCTCGGTGGCCCTGCTTCTCGCAAGCGGGATGCCGCACGGAGCGGAGCATTTGAAAACGCTTTTAAACGGCTCCATCCTGTGGATCACCTGGGGGGGAGTCCTGCAAATTTTCGGTGTGACCCTGGGAGTCGGCGGATTGCACTGGGCAATGAGAGCCCAGTTTTTTAAACTCTCGGAAACTTACAAAAACGCCGATGCCGCAAATTCACTGAGTAAAACCTGGGATTTTTTGTTTTACGTCACCTTAGGGTTGGTGATCGTCTTCTCGGTCAGAACGGCGGGTGTTTTTTTGATTTTCACATTTCTTATTATCCCCGCGGTCTGCGGGGCGCTGTTTTCCCCATCGATGGTCCGGCAATTCATCACAGGTTCCATCCTTGGCATTGTCGTCAGTCTGGCGGGTTTGCTCCTTTCGTTTTTTCTCGATTTACCTACAGGCGCCACGCTCGTCTGTTCCTTCGGCACGGTCTTTTTTGCGTCTCTTGTGCTGAGGCGGTTTCGGCCGTCTATCTAGCATCCCGTGAAACTCGCTCAATCTGTAAGGAACGGATATCCTCGCCGACCAAACAAAAAATTCCAGTCATCCATTGGCCTGGGTTTTAATGTTCAATTTTTTCGATCGAAGGGAAAGCCAAATGAAACAACTCATGAGTCTGGGAATTCTTATTGTCTTTCTGACACCCTTGGCATTGGGAGTTTCGGGTTGCGCAGGCCCCAAGCACCAGGGCGGGTCCACCTACGAAAAATCAAAATCCGATTACGAAAAGAAAAGGCGGGAAGGTTCAGGCGGGTATTAATGGAAATAAGGAGTATTTCCGAATGGACCTTATTTTCGACTCATAAACGATTTGTTCGCGTTAGGATCGAATTTTAGGGTATATTACGGCCTTGGTTGAATTTCAGTAATTTTTTCTTACAATTATTCGCATGTCTCGAGCCCAGACCGGGATTTCTCCCCTCCTTCCAAAACACACCTTGATTGTCTCTTTCCAGGTCCGGGATATCCCCTTGACCGCAATGAGCGTCGGGCACGTTGCGGCCAATGTTCCAGGGCTCGCCAATGAATTTAGAAAGTCGGCCACGGGTTCGGATCTGGTCTATACCATCGGGTTCGGCTGGCAGGTGTGGAATTTCATCTGGCAGGGCGCCATGCCCCCTGGGTTTTCCCATCTTGAGGTCGAAGAAAACGAGGATGAGATCGAAGAAGATGATGAGGACGATGACGAGCCCGGTCCGCACCTCCTGTTTAGTTTTTCCGCCTCGGAACCGGAGGTTCTCCGCGAACTGGCCGAGCAAAGCAGGACCCACCTGAAAAATATCGCCGACGTTCATGAAATGGTCCTGGCAACTCCGGTTGCAGACCCGGAGCATCCTTCTCCTAAAAGCCGGGAAACAGCTGTAGAAGCTTTGATTGGCCAGCAGAACGCGGAATACGCGCAAAGCAGTTATTTATTGGCCCTAAATATGACATCGGAAAAAGCAACCGCGGACAACAGCTTATCCAGGGATGTTACAACCCTCACCGAAAACCAATCCGGCCTCATCTCTCATCTATATGGCTGTAAAACAGAAACCGAATCCAAACATTACCTAATGGCATTTTGTAATCACGTCCGGCCCTTTCAGGGGATTCTCGATCGAATCGCCGTGCCCTCCGATTCCCTCAAGGCTCCCTGGAGCGATATTGCGGTATGCCCTTCCCTGTTTTTCCTGCCTTCGCTTGAAATACTGGGAGCCTTGCGAATGGGAACGCTGAGAATGGGACCCCTCTCGCCCACCGCCCGCTGGAAATAAGAGAACCCGAATGGGCCTTTTCGGCCTTTATCCGGCACCGTGGAAACTTTAGGTGACTCGGGAAGGCTATTAATGTTAGGATTTCACCTTTACTAAATCTAAAAATATTATCAATCAATTGAATCTTTGATTCAAATTAAGGAAGGATAGCAATGGTTAAGAAGGATAGCGTGGTCAGCATGAGTTACAACTTGAAAAATGCCGCAGGTGAAGAACTGGGCAGTGCCGATAGCGCCAAGCCCCTCACCTACCTTCAAGGGTCGGGACAGATCGTTCCCGGTCTGGAAAATGCCCTCGAAGGGTTGGTTATCGGTGATAAAAAGGATGTCACTCTCACCGCCCAGGAAGGCTATGGAGAGTTGAATCCTGAATTAAAAATGAAGGTGGAACGCAAAATGTTCCCCCCCGATGCGGAAATCAAGGCCGGGATGCAGTTTCGCGCCAACATCGGCGGCGATCGCGAGCACACGTTCACCGTCATGGATGTTCAAAACGACGATGTTTTTGTCGACGGCAATCATCCCCTGGCGGGACAAACACTGCATTTTTCAGTTGAGATCGTCGGCATTCGGGAAGCTACCCAGGAAGAACTGACGCATGGCCACGCCCATGGACCGGACGGAACCCATTCCCATTGAGGAAGTGGGTAGTTACTGAGGGCTTTGCTTCACGCTGGAGACAGGATGTTGAGGCGTTCCCGAATATCTTCTCTTTGATGATGCCCAAGATACAGCAGGCCGTCTGACAGGGAGTAGTTGTCCGGGAAGGTCATCACTTCCCGTCCCAGTTTTTCGATGATTTCCTGATACAGTTCCGTGGCTTGTTCCGCCGTCATGCCCACCGTCCCTTCATAGGAATACCCCAGGCTCAAATCCTGATCCGGCGGCGTGTAGATTTTGGTGATATGCCATTCGGCGGGATTCTTTTCGAGGGGTGTGCCTTTTTCCAGGTCGAATTGCGAGGCGATGCAGGAAAAACCCGGCGAATCGAGCAGTCTCTGATTGTCGAGCACAAAGTTGACGGAATCCATGACTTCTTCCCGCGTCTCAGTGGGAAACCCGCAGATCAGGTAAAAATGCATGGCGATGCCGATGCGCAGACATTCTTCCACCGTTTTGTCGACGACCTCCAGTTCAACCCCTTTTTTCATGGAATCGAGAACGCGCTGGTTGTAGGATTCCAAACCGAAAATCAGTTTCCGGCATCCCGAACGGTAGAGCAGTTCCATCCGGTTTTCCTTCAAGAGACTCTTCTCAAACTTCAACTCACCGGTCCACTGAATGTCCAGCTCCTGATCGACGATTTTTCCGGCGAAGGTTTTCATGAAGTTGATGGGCAACGCCTCGTCGGTGAAGAAGAAATAATTGCAGTTGTATTTCTCCTTGAGGTTTCTCACGTCGTTGACCACATTTTCCGCATAGCGCACGTGAAAATCCATATGATCGAAAGGAATCGAACAAAAAGCGCACCGCTCCCAGTAGCAACCGCGTGACCCCATGATCGGCAGAACGCGCTCCGGCGACAAATAAAGATCCAGAGGCAGGCCGTCAAAATCCGGCGTGGGAAGCGCATTCAGCTCTTCCTTGGCGAAAGGACGGTTGACCTGCACCTTGCCTTCCACTTCATAAGCCAGATTCGGCACCTTGGTAAGATCCTTGCCGCCTCGCAATTCCTGCACCAGACGTAGGAGGGGCGTCTCCCCTTCGTGCACGATGAAACTGTCGATAAACTTAAAGAGAGGCGAACCGTTTTTTTCCAGCCGGTCCACCAGCTTGGTGAACACACTGCCGCCGACCGTGATATGAATGTCCTTGCGGTGTTTCTTGACCAGGTGCGCCAGCGTCAATCCAGGGATGATCTGCTCAACCGAGGTGATGGAAATTCCCAGGATGTCGATGTCCTTTTCCAGAATCGACGGCAGATACCATCGCTCATAAAGATCGTAGAAATAATTCTCTTCCGGGTGGTTGAACGAATCGATGATCTCCACAGAAGAATACGGCGTGAACCGCAACTGACTGCCAATGACGGTCAACTGCGATGGGTAATAAGGCGACAGGATATTGTCCAGCCAGACATCGATGATCTTGAGGCTTTCCATATACCGTTCCAGATCGTAAAAATCCTCCGAGCGCAGAGATTGCTTCGCCGCGTCTATCTGATCTTTCAGTGATGGAATGATCTCTTCCGCCTCCAGCAGTTTGGCGTACTTCTCCTGCTCAAATTTATTGCGGTTGGAATTCGCTCTCAGTTCGTTGAGCTCGCGAATGATACGCTCGTACAACGGCTTGGTTTTCTCCCAGGTGCACAAATCGTCCAGCAGTTCGATCGCCAGATCGCGCTGAGCGACATCGTGGATGCCGTTTTTTGCAAGAAACGCCTTGAGGCTGGGGAGACTGAGATAAGGCTGAGAAGGATGCCAGGAAGATGGAAACACCAGATAAATCATCAGCAAATTCCTTTATTTGCAATAAGCGCCATTCGTGTTCACAAATTTTGGAAAGCCATTAACCCGCCGCTCGATGACATGGATTCCAAGCTAAGCCTGGCTCCTGCGCGCAGGGCGGGTTTGCTCACGACGTGCAACGATTCATTCACGGAACTGAAATCGGTTAATCCAAAAACCATCGCACGTTAATATTAAGTCCAGCGTTACGCTGGCTTGGGAGCCATAAACACCAGCATCACCAATTTTGCGTTCGTATGGTTGACCACACCGTGGTCCTGTCCACTGGGAGCCAGAGTGATTTCATCAGCGGTCATTTCGCGTTCCACAGTGCCGACGGTCACCTTGCCTTTTCCTTCCAGAACGTAGTAAACCTTGTCCGGCCCATCATGAGAGTGAATTTTCTGGGACTGACCCGGTTCAAAACAATATACATCACAAAAGAAATTGTCCGTATCGAAAAGAGGGACCTTTTTTAACTTTTCGGGGCTGAAAGCCACCCGATCTCTAACTTTAACAACGTTCATACCGCCCCGGCGAGTTGGAAATTCTTAAATTATAAGGGATCGGACCCAGGCCACTGCCAGTCATTCGCCTCCCCCTACCCTCACGGAAACATCTGGAAAACATGCGATTCTGCAAATTTTATCATAGAAAATCCAGCCATCCAACCAAATTGAAATTCAAGGAGTTTTTCCCTCCAATTTTATTGACTTCGCAGGCTATATCCACTATTTTTTATAAAAACAATCCTGAAGTTTTTCCGTGGAGAAACAACCCCCGCATCCATCAAAACATACTGGAATGGATCGGAAACCACGCTTCGGGAATCGGAACATACACTTAAAACGGGACGTAGCGCAGCCTGGTTAGCGTACTTGACTGGGGGTCAAGTGGTCGGAGGTTCAAATCCTCTCGTCCCGACCATATAAAACAATGGGTTATCAGTTCATGCTGATGACCCATTGTCGTTTATAGAGTGACAAGTATTAAAACGGGAAATTGGACCTACAAGGTTTTTTCAAACAAATTGAGCCCCGTTTTAAAAGCTTCCCGCAGTTGGCTCAATCGTCTGGGGTCTACTGTTAAGCTTTTTGGGTCGAACCAGGGGTTGGAGAGATATAATTTTCGATTCATTTCAATTTGAATCCAGGGTACCGGATCGTTTCCGTATTTTCTGGTGATATACCCCCCCGCGAAAGGCTCGTTGATCGTCACGTCCCCTGCTTTTAAGTGAAAACCTTCCTGAAGGCATTCAGCTAATTTTTGCACCCACTCATCGGAACAACTTTTTCCATAATTATTTCCCAGGCAAATAAGAGGACGCTCTTTCCCACTATCGGGAGCGATGGGAGGGCCAACAGGCTCCATGGTATGACAATCCAGGCCTAATTTGATCCCGGAATGGGTGTTCAACAACTCCCGGATTTTTTTGTGGTAAGGGTCGTGGTATTTTTGAATCAGTTCCTCACCGATTGTTTCGTCGAGCAACAACCCAGGAGAATAGATCGGCTGGCCATGGCAGGTTTTGGTTTTGACAATGCCGTCCGGGTTTTTGGGAGGCCGGTCTGAAGTTTCACGGTTCAAATCGACAAACGCTCTGGCGATGTCCGTTTCGATAAAAGCCTGAACTTCATCGCGGATCCCGTAGATCTCCCGGGTGAAGGCATCCCCATCCTCAAACAAATCCTTCTGCGTGATACAAACCCGATCGGAAATTTCTTGGGGAGTTTTTGTTCCCCCATGGGGAATAGAGATCAGAAATGGAAGTTTAGCCATTATTCATGGCCCTTGCGCCGTACCGTCACGCCTGATTTCGGCAACGCCTTGAAACTGATCTTTGGTCTGGCATTTGAGGACGGCATGAATGGCGCCAAGATAAAAAGAGTAGGCTTCCCTGCGATCAATTTTATATCCCACCTGTTCAAGATACCGGATGACCTCGGCGTCAAATCTCTCCGCTTCAATACTCAATTTTCCTCCCACGGTGCAGTGAAACCTGGGTTTTTCCATGGCTTCGTCAATGGAAAGATCGGAGTCCACAATATGGGAAAGAAACTGACTCATCGATGAAAAGATACGCTCACTTCCAGGGCTTCCCGCAACCAGCCAGGGTTTATCCTTGTAAAAGGCGATTATAGGAGCGACCGAACTCCAGGGAATGGCGTTGGGTCTTAAGTAGTAGGGATGAGAAGGGTCAAGCGTGTCGAGAGAGCTCATATAATTGTTGTATAGAAAGCCCAGGCCCCGTCCCGCTACTTTTGCTCCATAAACCAATTCAATAGACTGAGTAATACCGATGGCGTTGCCTTCCTTATCCATGACCGAAAGATGCGTGGTGTCATTGGCCAAAGAAAATAATTCCGTCAAGGGAAGAGAGGGGTCGATTCCATCTCGAATGGTGGAAGAAAGATTTCTGGCAAACGACTGACTCAGAATTTTTCTATCATCCGGTAATTGCGGATAGATGTTTGGATCGAAAGGACGTTCTTTATGATTCAACAGCCCCTTTCTAAAAATCTCCGCCATGAAATGATAGGCCTGCGCGCTTCTACTCTTCAATACTTTGGAAGGCAGGTTTTTTAAAATTTGCAAAACCAGTAACAACGTTCTACCTGCCCCGGGAGGCGGGCTGGTAAACACCTTGATCTTCCGGTAATTTCTGCTGATCGGTTTTCTTTCAACCGGCCAGGGAATCAAGGCCAGGTCTTCAGCGCGTAAAAACCCTTCGTGAAACCGCATATCCTCATCAATGCGTTTCGCAATATCCCCCGTGTAAAATGATTTCACCCCGTGCCGGGACAGATGCTCCAATAACTGCGCCAGGTCTTCCTGTACAAATCGCTCTCCCACAGGATAAGGGGTTTGACCGTCTTTTAAAAAGTATTTGGCTCCCGACAGAGAATCCATGAGCAGGAAGTTGTCAGTTTCCCGGATTTGCAGATCATGCTGAAGTTGGGTGATCGCGTACCCTTCACGGGCGATACGAATCGCCGGCTCCAAAATTTGTGACCATTCCAGTTTTCCATAACGAAAATTCAAATGGCCAAGAACAGCAGGGGTGCTGGGAACGGTCGTGGCCTTATAACCTCGGAACCTTTGGGTCTTCTTATCAATGCGGTCCATATGAGCAAGAGAAGGAACGCGGCTCGAGCCATCCAAAGCAATGGTCCTTTCATCGATATGCAAAATAGCCATGGACTGGCCTCCAAGGCCGCTGGCTTGCGGCTCACACACGCTCAATGCAAAAGCGGCGGCGCAGGCGGCATCAATGGCATTGCCGCCTCTGCGAAGCATTTCCACCCCCGCTTCCGTCGCTTCAGGAAAAGCGGTGGAGACCATGCCTCCTGACGAGGTGGCGCATTTTCCATCTTCCGTGGGAGAAAAACTACTTTCAATATTATCCAGTTTCATAAATCGAAATTCTTGGAAGATTGATAAATGAGGTAAGCAAGAAGAACGCCCCGGTCAATGAGGCTGTCGCGAACGACGTGCTCGTTATTGGAGCCATAAGCGCCTGTAACCGGACCAAATCCATCAAGAGCCGGAACACCCTCTGCTACATTTGCCATATAGGAAACCATACTGTTCTCAGATTTTTTAACCCTGACTTCCAGTAACTTAGCCATTTTTTTGATCTTCTCGAAAAACTTAAGATTTTTTTCGGTTTCCAAAAAGGGCTTTCTTTGCGCTCCCTTGGTGACATGGACCTTGATGTTATCTTGCGGTTTGGCGGCAAATATCAGATTGACCTGCTCCCCCAGCCTTTTTCTCTGGTCTAACGTACGATAGCGGATGACAAATGATAATGCGGCATGATAGGTGGGCTGGTCTTCCATTCCCTTCGTCTGCAATCCTGTTATGGTGGTAAAAATTCCATCCTGCTCGGAATTTAATTTCCTCAACGCGTTAATTTTTTGAGACGAAAAAAGTATGGGGTCGCTGACCTCAGAGGAAGATTTTAAACCCTGCTTATTCTGTGTCCGGTTGATTTCAATCTCATACCTTAAAGTCCCGGAGCAGGATGTCATGATCTCGCCACTCAAACCCGCGCCCCTCAATCCAACGACATAATTCGATTTTTTAGAAAGCTCCTCAATGACCGGCTTCGAGGACCGCTCGCCCATCGATTCATCCGTAATCAACAGGATTCCACACTTGACCCTTTTTAAGGTCCGCGTGTACCGCAATGCTTTAATAGCGCCCAACAAAACGGCAATGCCGCCTTTTCCTCTGGCCACTCCGGTTCCGTATAAACGACCCTTTTCCTCATTGAAAGAACTGTAATCTTCAAAATCCACCGGGTTGTCCAGATTGCCAACCACAAGAATATCGTTGGTCTCTTCCATGTGATTGGTAAGATACAGAATATTTCCGAATTCCGCCCGTGAATACACTTGACGATGAAATCCAATAGCACTCAATTTATTGGCAACCCAATGGCCCAGGGAATTGATGCCCTCGATATTTTGCACAAAGGAGTTAATATCCACCATCTTCTCAAGGTCATCTTCCATGGTTTGAAGGTTTCCACGCAGATGACTTCTCAAGCGAATCCGAAGCGGGTCCTTTTTGGTTTTCGTTTCAGGCTCTTCAACAGCTATTTGATCTATTTGCTGACCGCCAAAATAACGTTCCACCGCCACATCCAGCATTCTGTTCACCATGGAATCATAAGTGTAGCCTGCTACCTTGGCGGCATGAACATAAGAGCCGGTCCGGCCAAGACTGGCCATCGAGTTCAACTCCAGAATATATAAGTTTCCGTCCTTATCCATGCGAAAATCCACCCGGCAAAAATCATAAATCCCCAGAACACGGAATGTCTCCTTGGTCAAACGGCGAATTTCTTCACTCACTTTTTCATCGATCTGGGATGGGCATATTTTCCCCTTAGGTTTTTTAAGCTTGTCTTCAAGGCTTTGAATCGCGTCCGGGTCCCCTTCGAGATCAATTTCCAATACAGGGAAAATCTCAGGATCCCGGTTGCCCAATAATCCCACCGCAAACTCCCTTCCAGGAATGAACTGTTCGACTAAGATAGGCTGTTTAAACTGCTCTACCAGATCGGCGATAGCCGTCTTTAAAGAAGGCAGGTCGTGGATGACCTGGATGCCCATAGAAACCGCTTCCATCTTTGGCTTGGTGATCACGGGAAACGGCAAATCATCGGGGATCTGTTCGGCGTCATAAAAAACCCAGTACGGCGCTGTGGGGAGTCCTGCCGCGTGGATCATTACTTTCGTGGTGACTTTATCAAGCGCCACCCCATGACCCGCGGGACTCGACCCCACATAGGGGACCCCAAGCATTTCAAGCAGGGAGGGGATATGGGTATAACGGCTGACTCCCTGAATACCGTATGCCATGTTAAAAACCATGCCGGGTTGTTCCCCTTGAACGACCCGCGGCATAAAATCCTGCAGTTGCTCGATGACATTGATGTTTCCATCAATGACGCGTACGTTGTGGCCGCCTTTTTCTAAGGCGGATGCAACCATCTCAACTGTTTTCGGGTTATAAGTTTCCTGATTCTGCATTCCAAAAACGTTGAGGACGCCTTCATTATCTTTAGGTTTATTGTAAATGACCGCGACTTTCATCTAGTTTTCCTCGAATATTAAAAGGTCCATTCCATCACTTCCAAATGCTCTCTAAGCTGGGACACTGTTTTGAATTTTTTCACAATCATACTCTTTTTAAGGCCGCAACAGATATATTTAATTGCCTGCGGATGCTTGGAATAATTTTTGCTTCCGCCTAAAACTTCATAGAAAATATTAATCAATCCAATCAAATCATCCCTAAGAAACTCAGGTCGAGCGGCTCCATAGTGAAATAAATCTAAAAGCTTGAGTTCGAAGTTGAGACCAAATTTATTGACAATAATATTATCGCTGTGCAAATCGCCGTGATATTCATTTCTAAGATGAATTTCCTCAATTCCCTTTGCCAAAGCATGCAAAAGATGCAGGGCTTTATAGGGGTCCAGTTTCTTCCCCGGAAAATTAAGAAGAAATTCCGACAACAGAACTCCTTCCACATATTCGGAAACTAAAACAGTGACGGGAAATTTATGATAGATGATTTCCTCTTGAGTGTGATACTGGATGAGCAAAGAGCATTGGCGTAGTTTGTGTAATTTCTGGGCATATCTTTTTGCGGATTTACCCCGCAGGTTCCTTTGCGGATAAAATAATTTTGCCGCTTTTTCAATTCCAGTTTTAACTTCATAAATTTTATAAACTTCTCCCTCCCAGCCAGAACCCAACCTGGAAAGGACCTTGTATTTTCCAGCAATGGACTTGCCAGCAGGCAAATTGAATTCTGTTATTTTTGAAGGGTTCATTTCAACAGGTCAATGAAAAAAGATCATGTTGAAATATATCACTCCAAATACCTGCGGAATCAAAATAATCTAATATTTTTTGTCAGCGTAACAAATCGACTCTATTTTCCATTCACCTGTAACCCATAGCGCAATTAACAAATTAAGGATAAAATTTTCAATATTTTCCCTCGTATCGGGAAATGGGGCGGTATTATTGGGAGACGAGTGGCCTTCAGTTCAAATCTTCTCGTCTCGAACCTAAAGGGCGGCTTGGAAACAGAGGATCCACCATTGCTTGTGGCTGATATTGGGGTTATTTTAAAGTATCGCTCAGGAAAAAACAGAAAAATAAACCTTGGAAATATCGTTTCTATTCTTCTTAAATGATAAGGGCCGCTTTAAGAAAAAAAATGAAAAAAATTAAACTTCCATTGGTTATTTTACTTTGCGGGCTATCCGTTTCTTTAGCCGTTGCAGGCACAGATGAAGCACAAACCGCTCCCACTCTCCCCACTTTAAAGCCAACCGTTTCCTTAAACACCCCTAAGGAAATGCAAAAGAATCCCGATAGGCCGAAAATAAGCCAGGATTTGCTGAACCTCTACAAAACCTATCAAGCACAGAATGACCGCTCAAACGGCAGGAAAACAAACGGAAGCCTGGAACAGCCAATGCTTCCGGTTTCTGACGGGTTTGTGACCATCGACGCCATCGCGTCGAATGATACCAAGGCCCTGAAAACCGATATGGAGACATTGGGTTTAAAAAACTCCGCCAGCTTTGGGCGTGTGGTTTCCGGCCTTTTCCCCATTTCCCAAATCTCTAAGCTCTCCGACTTGAAGAGCCTGAAATATGTCAGAGCTTCTTCAGCAATAACCCACAACTGAGCTTTTAAGAAAACGTTTTTTGATATTTGGAGTCAACAAGGGTTGGGAACGTATTCCATATGCAGAAGAGGCGCGGCGCTGGGAACCCCGTTGAAAGATTCAGCGGCTCGTTCTCCGGTTCCACTGATAATGACCGCCAGCGAATTGCCGCTCACCCATCCCGGCAGGTTAATGATTTCCTGAATGACGGAAGCGATATCCGGAGTTCGCTGATCCAACCCGGCTTCTCCCACCGAAGTCCACGAAGGAACCCCAGGCCAGCCCACCGAGGCTCCCGTCAGCGGCCGGTCGGTGATGTTGTTGCTTGCACTGGTAAACGTCGCGGCGTTGGCCGCAGCCTGCCCGCGCACCGTGAGCGACGTGGTCCCGGAATGGCTTTCATCCGCCTGAAACTGAACATAGGCATTGGTGATCGTCGAACAACCGGGGACACTCACCCCGTTAAAGCGCAGGCCAATGGTCTGGTTGTCTCCGGCATCAAAGGTCATTTCGAGATCGGAGCTGGTCAGCGACATACTTCCCGAGGCCCGTTCTTCCGCATCGTCCGTACTCGATGAAACACGGATGTCGAGAATCGTAGAAGCTGAAGGTGGACCCGTGGAGACAACGATTTTGACACTGCTGCCTGCCGCAGCACTGGCTCCGCCTATCGGATTCTGGCTGATCACATCTCCCGCAGAAACCGTAGCGCTGCTCTGCGTTGAAACCGTTCCAACATCCAGTCCCGCACCGACAATCGCCGCTTCCGCAGCAGCTTGCGTCAGACCCACAACGTCAGGGACCGACACCAATACCGGTGGCGTGCTTGAAAATTCCACATACAATAAAGGTGCGGCGCCGGGAACCCCGTTGAAGGATTCAGCAACCCGCTCTCCGGTCCCGCTGATAATGACCGCCAGCGAATTGCCACTCACCCATCCCGGCAGGTTGATGATTTCCTGAATGACCGATGCTATATCCGGTGTCCGCTGATTTGGCCCGGCTTCTCCCACCGAATTCCATGCAGGAACAGAAGGCCAGGCCACCGACGCTCCCGTTAACGACCGGTCGGTGATGTTGTTGGTTTCACTGGTAAACGTCGCGGCGTTGGCCGCCGCCTGCCCGCGAACCGTGAGCGACGTGGACCCGGAATGGCTTTCATCCGCCTGAAACTGAACATAGGCTTTGGTGATCGTTGCACCTGCGGGAATATTCACCCCGTTAAAGCGCATACCGATGGTCTGGTCGCCTCCGGCATCAAAGGTCAGCTCGAGATCGGAGCTGGTCAGCGACATATCCCCAGAGGCCCGTTCTTCCGCATCGTCCGAACCCGATGCAACCCGAATATCGAGAACCGTTGTCCCCGAACTCTCGGTCACAGTGATGCTCAACTCGTCGAAGACAGTGAACTCGCCGTCAAAGGCAGTCAGGCGCAAAACGTAGGTCCCCGGCAAATTGAAACTGACGGTCGTGTCTTCCGCATTGGCGTTGGCAAAGGTCGCCGTTCCGCCCGCAGGCCCGCTTTCCTGATTCCAGGTAATCGTCGGAGTCGCCTGCACCAGGCCGTCGTCGGTGACCGTTCCATTCAGTGTCGCACTTGCCGGAAGAACAATCGACTGGTCCGGACCGGCGTTGACCGTGGGGGGAGTGTTGGACGGCGGGGTGACAACCTCCACGGTGATCGTGTCCTGTCCCGGCAGGCCGCCGCTGTCCGTCACTGAAGCGGTGATGGTGTGTATTCCTGTCGATAACCCAGCCGTTGCAAAGGAAACCGCCTGCACTCCACCGTTGAGAACCCCATCCAGGTTGGAAGTCCACGTGAGATTCGACGACAGGTTACCGTCCTCAAAATCATTGGCCGTGCCGCTGAAAGTGATGCTGGCCCCCGCGTTGAAAGTCAAACCGTCCGCTGGTGCGTTGATCCCCACCGTGGGGGGCTGGTTGCCCTGACTGGAACCGTATTCCACATGCAGAAGAGGCGCGGCGCTCGGAACCCCGTTGAAAGATTCAGCGGCTCGCTCTCCGGCCCCGCTGATAATGACCGCCAACGAATTGCCACTCGCCCATCCCGGCAGGTTGATGATTTCCTGAATGACCGATGCTATATCCGGAGTCCGCTGATCGACACCTGCTTCTCCCACCGAATTCCATGCAGGAACCCCAGGCCAGGCCACCGACGCTCCTGTCAGGGGCCGGTCGGTGATGTTGTTGGTTTCACTGGTAAACGTCGCGGCGTTCGCCGCAGCCTGCCCGCGCACCGTCAGCGACGTGGACCCGGAATGGCTTTCATCCGCCTGGAACTGAACATAGGCTTTGGTGATCGTTGCGCCTGCGGGAATATTCACCCCGTTAAAGCGCATGCCGATGGTCTGATCGCCTCCGGCATCAAAGGTCAGCTCGAGATCGGAGCTGGTCAAAGACAGATCCCCTGAGGACCGTTCTTCCGCATCGTCCGAACCCGATGCAACCCGAATATCGAGCACATCCTGGCTGGGACTTTCAGTTGCCGTGATGCTCAACTCGTCAAAGATAGTGAACTCGCCGTCGAAGGCAGTCAGGCGTAAAACGTAGGTCCCCGGCAAATTGAAACTGACGGTCGTGTCTTCCGCATTGGCGTTGGCAAAGCTCGCCGTTCCACCTGCAGGACCGCTTTCCTGATTCCAGGTAATCGCCGGAGTCGCCTGCACCAGGCCGTCGTCGGTGACCGTTCCATTCAGCGTCGCACCCGCCGGAAGAACAATCGACTGGTCCGGACCGGCGTTGACCGTTGGCGGAGCATTGACCGCGACGGCGGGGTTGACGGTGACGGTCAACTCATCGAAAGCCGTCAACTCGCCATCAAACGCGGTCAATCGGAGGACATACGTACCAGCTTCGGAGAAACTGACGGTCGTGTCCTCAGCATTGAAATTGGCAAAGGTAGCCGTTCCACCCGCAGGCCCGCTCTGCTGGCTCCAGGTAATCGTCGGAGTTGTCTGTATCTGGCCGTCGTCGGTAACGGTTCCATCTAAAATTGCGTTAGCCGGAAGGGTGATCGTCTGGTCAGGCCCTGCGTCTGGCACCGGAGCACTATTGGCATTGCCACCAATATTACACGTGTCTGAACCTGTATCCGTAAATTCAAACCCCGCCTCAGGAAGGAATTCCCAATCATAGCCATTGTCTCTTAATGTTAATTTGATAATACCCAGTGAGGAATTGTATTTAACCTCGCTATTGGGGATTGGATTGTCAAAATTGTAAAGGGATCTCCCGCCGGTACCGACGACAAAGGCCCGGATGCCGTTCGGGTCAAGATTGCTGTTTGAATCCTGTTTCGCAAACCGCTCGTAAGTATGATCGTGACCTGCAATAACAATATCCGCCCCGGCGATGTATAGTTCTTGCCAAAATTCAATCGTTCGCGTTGAACTTCCATGACGTCCTGAGCTGTAGTACGGACGGTGCCAATAAGCAAGAATGCAGGATCCGGAATGCGCCGCTAGATCTTGTTTCAACCACTCCACTTGTGCGGAACCCGCCTCAAAATCAACTTCCGAATCGAGTGAAATGATGTGCCAGTTTCCGAGGTCGTAGCTGTAAAAAAGTTGTTGTGTATTTCCAGGAAAGACGCAATCATTGGCTGTAGGACAGAAATAATCCAGATAATCCGCCGCACCTGCAACCCCGTAGTCATGGTTGCCGGGCGAGGGAAAGGTTCGCGAACGGTGTCTGCCCCACGTCGGGTCGTATTTCTGCAGAAAATCAGCTGCTGTGCCGTTGTCATAGGCATTGTCCCCTGCAGTGAATACAATGGCGCCAGGATCATTGGCAACCACGTTATCGATGATTTGTGCGGTTGCCTCGGGCCCCCCTGTTATGGAACCATCATCGGCAATATCCCCCGCGCCGACCAGCGTATAAGAAGTAATTTGACCGGGATCAAGCGTTGTCGCGCTTGCGGGAAGACTTGCTTCTGAAAGATTATTCGAACTATCCCGTGCAACAACTTCATACGTATAACTCGTAATCGTCGAAAGGTCCGTATCAAGAAACGAAGTTGCCGATGTTGAACCTATAAATGCGCTGGGCGTGCAACCGAAACCTTGACAGCGAAACACATCGTATCCAGCAACCGCAATGTTGTCCGTTGAAGCACTCCATGTAAGGTTGATGCGGGAGGATAAAACACCCGTTCCCGTTAACCCCGTGGGAACGGAGGGGGGTTCTGAATCAGTCACTGCTAAAAATTCCACATGCAATAAAGGTGCGGCGCCGGGAACCCCGTTGAAGGATTCAGCCGCTCGCTCCCCGGTCCCGCTGATAATGACCGCCAGAGAATTGCCACTCGCCCATCCCGGCAGGTTGATGATTTCCTGAATGACCGATGCTATATCCGGAGTCCGCTGATTTGGCCCGGCTTCTCCCACCGAATTCCATGCAGGAACCCCAGGCCAGGCCACCGACGCTCCCGTTAACGACCGGTCGGTGATGTTGTTGGTTTGACTGGTAAACGTCGCGGCGTTGGTCGCAGCCTGCCCGCGAACCGTGAGCGACGTGGACCCGGAATGGCTTTCATCCGCCTGAAACTGAACATAGGCTTTGGTGATCGTTGCGCCTGCGGGAATATTCACCCCGTTAAAGCGCATGCCGATGGTCTGGTCACCTCCGGCATCAAAGGTCAGCTCGAGATCGGAGCTGGTCAGTGACATATCCCCTGAGGCCCGTTCTTCCGCATCGTCCGAACCCGATGCAACCCGAATATCGAGCACATCCTGGCTGGGACTTTCAGTTAAAGTGATGCTCAAATCGTCGAAGACAGAGAACTCGCCATCGAAGGCAGTCAGGCGCAAAACGTAGGTCCCCGGCAAATTGAAACTGACGGTCGTGTCTTCCGCATTGGCGTTGGCAAAGGTCGCCGTTCCACCCGCAGGCCCGCTTTCCAAATTCCAGGTAATCGTCGGAGTCGCCTGCACCAGACCGTCGTCGGTGACCGTTCCATTCAGCGTCGCACCCGCCGGAAGAACAATCGACTGGTCCGGACCGGCGTTGACCGTGGGGGGAGTGTTGACTGGCGGCGGACCAGAACTTTGGCTAAAAAAGATGAAGGCCGAGCCGGAATCGTTTTCGCCGTTGTTATCGTCTTGATAAGCTCCCACGATGACATCGTCGATGCCGTCGCCATTGTAATCGCCTGCTGACGATATAGAAAAACCAAACGAATCATTTTCGTTCTGACCATTCAAAATCACGTCCGAATCTGCGTCGGCCCTTAATGTCAACTGAGCTCCAGCGGGGTTGCGGCCGAAAAAGATGAAAGCGCTGCCAGAGTTACAAAGTTCGCTTAGGCAATCCGGGTTGTTATCATCGGAAGGTACTCCGACGATAACGTCGCCTAATCCGTCGCCGTTGAAGTCACCCGCCAATGACACCCTAGAACCAAAGTTGTTCTGTGCGTTCTGTCCATTGAGGATCACATCCGCGTCAGCATCCGCTCGTAAAAACAACTGAACACCTTCCGGATCACGGCCGAAAAAAATAAAGGCACTACCGGAATTGATTTTACCGTTATTATCGTCATTATGAGCGCCAACGATAATATCATCTACACCGTCGCCGTTGAAGTCGCCCGCTGAGGACACTGAAGACCCGAAAAAGTCATCTGTACTCTGGCCCCACAAGATCATGTTCGCGTGGCTATTCGCCCCTAGGGTCAATTGTCCAACCGGTTGGCGGCCGAAAAAGATAAAGGCGCTGCCAGATTGAGTTTGGCCGTTATTACTGGCAAAAGCGGCTCCGACGATGACGTCGTCCTTTCCATCGCCATTGAAATCACCCGCCGGGGATACAGATCCGCCAAACCTACCTAATAGATTTTGACCATTGATGATCACATCGACATCGGCATCCGCACTTAAAGTCAACTGAACACCCGCACCCGGATCACGGCCCAAAAATATGGAGGCACTCCCGTTATTAGCTAACCCGATACTATCGTCCAATGGAACTCCGACGATGACATCACTCTTGCCGTCACCATTGAAGTCCCCAGTTGAGGAGAACACACCACCAAATCGACCACCTGCAGTTTGGCCATTCAAGATCACGTCCGCATCCGCATCGGCCACTAATGTCAACTGAACGCCCCCTGTGCTACGGCCGAAAAAGATGAACGCACTGCCAGAGTCACAAAATTCGTTTGTACAATCCGGGCTGTTATCATCATTTGATGCCCCTACCATGACGTCGTCTTTGCCGTCACCATTGAAGTCCCCCACAAACGAAACTGTTAGACCAAACAAATCATTTGCACTCTGGCCACTTAGGATCACATCGGCATCGGCCTCTGATCTTAGCCCAAGCTGAACGCCAACGAGGTTGCGGCCAAAAAATATGAAGGCGCTATTCGATAAATTGGAACCGACGATTATATCGTCAATGCCATCGCCATTAAAATCCCCGGCCGATGACACGGAATTACCAAATCGATCCCCTGCGTTTTGACCATCGAGGATGACATTGGCGTCACTATCCACCGTTAGAATGGGCGATGTCTTAACCGTAACTGTTTGGGTTGCCGTTCCGGTATTGCCCGAAGAGTCCGTTGCCGAATACGTCACTATGGTAACGCCAGCTGGGAAACCACCTGCAGGGGCATCGTTGATTGGTATGATCGTTCCATCCACCCCGTCAATGGCGGTGACTGTGCCCAAGGCAACTGGTGTCAATGTCCCCGTCGCAGCCACCACTAAATCTGGAAGATAGACAGTAACCTCTGGCAGGGTGGTATCGACAATCGTAATGGTTTGCGTGGCTGTTGAGGAATTACCCCTCTCATCGGTGGCGGTCCAGATAACCGGGGTAACACCCACCGGGAACTGGATATAGCCTATCCGGTGGGGGGGTGGCGCATTGTTGGTGATAGTAATATCAGCCGGTGCACTCACATTATCAGTTGCCGTTGCTTGACCAATAAACACACCCGTCTGTATACCGGTTGCCTCAACCGTTAAATCCGCAGGAACCGTTATTACAGGAGGTATAGAATCAATTTCAAGACCATCAATAACTGTAATGGCCGGAACGGCCTGCACCAATCCATAACCCGTGGCAAAATCGACACCGGTGTCAAACCCTGCAGTTCCAGGATCATCCATATCGATGGCAGTCGATTCCAGAGCCAAATAAATTTCTGCTGGAAATAATCCAGGTTTATTTTGAAACAACAAAGCGGCAAGCCCCGCGACGTGAGGAGCGGCGGCGGAGGTCCCGAAAAAATCCGGGAACCCGTCTCCATTACTGTCGGGACTGCCAAAAAAAGTGGTGCTGCCACCATCCGGGCCGACAATATTCGGTTTGAATCGAATTTCAGGCGAAGCCAATGGGTTCCCTGCGAGGTCGAACAGAATAGGGACGCCGCCGATAGAGGAAAACGCTTCCAATTGCGGCGGGTTGACTCCAAACTCCGGGGTATTGATAAAATTTGCCGCTCCTACCGCTTCCGCTCCCAAGGCGTTGGCGTGCCCGTAGGAAGTGGGGCTCGCTGTATTAAACTGATTGACCGTTGAGTTGCCGAACTGGACATATTTGATTTTACCGGGATTCGCTCCCCCACCATTGGTGATGACAATATTGAAAGTCTGCGTGGCTCCCGTGTTTTGAAAAAACAGGACTTCTACCGGGTCCAGACCAATATTAGCTTCCGCACTGGCCGCAACCACCGTAGTGGCAGCGGCATTGGCCAGGTAGATATCCACATCGTTGGGAGAACCGGCCCCACCCGCCGAGGCCGCCGGAGAGTCCCATTGCAGGGCAATCAAAAGGGTTCCCCCGCCCGGAATCGTCACCTGCTGAAATATATCCACCCCGCCGCCCGGATCAAAATCGTGGACCTCAAAAACTTCCGGGCCGATGGTGATCGTCTGCCCTCCCCGGAACACATCCTCATAGCTGTTCCGGGATTGGTTCCCCGCCGCTGAAAAATACGCAACTCCCGTTCCATTCACCTGATCGACGGCCTGGGCGATGATTCCGTCTTGAAACATCGGTTCGGCAAAATAAATGATGTCATCGACAATAACTTGCGCACCGGCATTGGCGAGGTCAATAATGCCTTGCGCAAAGTTGGCCTGACCATTGAAGGCTGTGTGAAAAGCCAGCGAAGCGCCCGGCGCTACGTCATGCACGATCTGCAGCATGCCCCGGCCTTCGTCGATACTGCTAGCACATGAGGCGGTGTCATCCAGAACGGTCACACCTCCCGCAGGAAGGTCCCCGGATGAAATGTCCCCCGCCGCCCCGCCGAGGCAATCGTAACTATCCGAAAGAACCCCGACCGTCACGCCCGACCCATCCACGCCGAAAGTCGTGCGCGCAATATCTGCCCGCATGGAAAGGTCCCCCTGACTGGTCACCGACCCTGCGTTGGTGGCCGCCATGGACGGACGCGCAAAAGTCAGATAATGGCATTGCGGTAGTTGATCGACTGCCGAAATGGGTAAGAGGCCTGAGACCATCTTTCCAAAAATTCCGGCATTTTTAAGGCCGATTCCTTCCAACTCCTCTTTCAAGTCGTTTGGATCCGAAACGGCGATGGCATCGATCACCACATAGCTATCAGACACCTTGACCATGGAGTTTTGCGGCCTGAATTTCCCTTTGAAGCTGAAGGACTTGTTCTTTCTAAAGGACTGGAAGTCTTCGTAAACCTCTCGCAAATGTTTTCCGACCTTGGGTCTTATCGATGGTCTTGACTTTATATCTTTTTGAGAGATTTCGAGGCGGGTTTGCGGGTCGTTTTCCCTTTTACTGTTATCGGCATGAACGGACAGGGAGGGCAGAATCGTTAAAAATAAAGCCAGTATTAAAACAGTCAGCCCGGTTTTTGAATTTCTGCCGATTCTCACTTTTCAAATTTCCAAAGTCTAAATATTTAAAGGGGTTCGATCATAAGCCGTTCACTCCGAATCAACGAAACGGATACCATATAGGCTGGGGATTATAAATTAAACACACCGTTTATACAATCTTCCTGCAGGGAAACTTGTGACATTTAAAGGGTTTAGATATTGGCATAGGGATATAAGCTCTGAACCGGAAATCCCTTAAGCTTGCGTATTGTTTTGCTTGAAAGATTCCTTATCTTTTCCCTTTATTTCATACTTTACAGAGAAGGGGTTGCTCACAAAATTTATATTTTCTAAATGATTACAAAGAGTTAAAGGTGAGCCTGTAACCCACAGTCAATTTGTGTTAATTTAATAGAATGCAGTTTAGTTTCCCCAACATTCCCATTCTAAAACCAAAATTCGGAATCAAATGTATTTGAACACAAAAGACGAGAACACCCTTTGCAAAATCAATTACCCCGAAATAGAAAAAGAATTTAAGGAACTGATAAACCTTGAAAACCTGGACCAGAGAATCGCCGAGGAGCCTGCCCGGGTCGAATCTTTTGAAGAAGACCTCGACGAGATCCTTTCCGAAGCGTTCGACGACGAGGCGCATGATTCTTCCTCGGCCCACCTGTTTATTCACCGGATTCTATATCGGATCAACCGCCTGAAACTGTTCTGGTACGACGATCTGAGCAATTATGCCAATGAAAATTCCCAGTATCTTTTTAAAGTCCGCAATCAAATCGAGTCTGTATGGCAGGATTGGGAGAAAAATCATCTCAAAATGGCATATCTTTCCTCTGCCAAGGTAAAAAGCGGATTGAGGGAACAGATTGCAAGAGACTTGCACCCGGAACCGTCCGAGGATGGTTTATATTTTCGCAACGAAATGACTCTGCAGGGATATTGCAGGCTTTTGGCCATCGCTTCTCTGGATGGATTGGTGGAAGCGAGTCAACTGTCCAGAATGCTAGGGGGGGCGAGCAATGAAGTTCAATCTATGCTCACGCGAATATTTTTGGAGGAGTATGGAGGGGGCCGTTTACAGCGCAAGCACTCCTCCTATTTTTCCAACATGCTGGAAGGGCTCGGCATGAATACCCAGCCGGAAGCCTATTTTGACCGGGTGCCCTGGGAGGTTCTCGCCAATATCAATCACAGTTTTTTCCTCAGCGAAGGCAACCGCCATTTTTTGCGCTACGCGGGAAGCCTGCTCTATACCGAAGTTTCCGTTCCCGCGTCCTTTGATAATTTCCGTCTGGCCGGAGAGCGCCTCGGTTTGGGCGAAGACGCCATCACCTATTGGGATCTGCATATCAAAGAGGACATCAGGCACGGTCAATGGATGCTGGATGACGTGGCGCTCCCCCTGGCCGAACGCTACCCGGAAGAAGCCTGGGAAATCCTTTGGGGATATGAGCAACAGCGGTTTTTCAGTACCCGGGCAAGCCGGGCCACGGCACGAGCCGTTCAGGAAGCTGAAGCTTCCTGAAATCCGGCAGGCGCAGAGGAGAGTTCTTGCAGTCACGGGAAAACATCCTGGTCATCACAGGCGAGGAGTTGCGCCATCAATATTTTGCCAATCAAATAAATGCCCATTTCCCTCTGGCCGCTATTTTCACCGAGGCTTCGCATTATCCTGCCCCCCCGGCAGGTTCCGAAGAAGAAAGCGGCGCCTGGGATTGGTTTTTTACCCGGCGCGCCCAATATGAAAACCGGGTGTTTGGAACCGCCAGTCAGCTTCCAACGGTTAACCCCCCTCCCCTCATACGAATTCAAAAAGGGAAATTGAATTCACCGGAAACCGCCGAGGCTATAAAAAAATGCCATCCGGGCTTCATCGCCATTTTTGGAACCGGGATGTTGGAAGATAAAATTCTGGCGCTTTTTCCGGAACGAATCTTCAACCTTCATGTGGGACTGCCTGACTTCTACAGAGGGTCTTCTTGTAATTTCTGGCCCATTTATGAAGGGCGGTTGGAGAAACTTGGCGCGGCGGTCCATTCAACCAGCCGGGGAATCGACACCGGGAAAATCGCCGCCCAGACAACCATCGAACTGGATTCCAACGACGATGAACAGACCTTAATGGGCAAAACACTGTTTGCTGGAGTGAAGTTAATGATTTCCACGATTCACAATTGGAGAAAAGATACCTTGCACCTTTCCCACCTTGCATCCCCTGGAAACTTGTATGTAAGAAAAGACTTTACTCCCCGCGCGGTTTTACGTGTCAGGAAGATGGTCGAATCGGGGGAATTAAAACATCTAATTCAAAAAACTCAAAGGGACAACCACTAATTGCGGACCAGCCGAATGCTTAAAGTTGGGCTATTGTAACCTTTCAATTCAGTCACGCCATAACCCCCCATAAAAAAGAAATAGCGCGCGGATTCCATTCCCATTTCCTCATTGGACCAGAACCCATACCCGCCTCCGCTTTCAAAAGCTTCCGGGTTGCCGAGAAGAAATTTCTCTTTTTGATCGTAAGCCTGCTGTTTGCCATTTTCATTATAGATCGCCTGATAGTCTTCGATAGTGGGAGCACGCCAATCGGTATATCCCCCATAACGTTGCTCGTTAATCTTTTCCACCCACGACATCGCTTCCTGCCAGTCTTTAGGCTGCCGCTTCTCAATGATCCTGAAGTCACGGGTCATCCACACTAAATCGGTTTTAGTGTCCTTCGCCGTTCCGTTATCATACTTCACCCAGTGTCCCATTTTTTGGCTGGTGCTTTCCAGCTTCACATTTCTCGCCCAACTGGAGTAAGCTTCAAACGTCCCAAATCCCAAAGCCATGATCACCATGGCCAAAACCAGTTTCTTTTTAATTTGCATCAATCCTTGAACTTGATTATCTAAATTCTGCGTTTGCGCCTCCAACTCCGCCTTTTCTGTGAGTATTTTTTCATGCTCCCCGAGCTGAGCCTTTAATTTAAGAATACGGTCATTCTCACCAACGCCCTCTTGAATGGCTCGAGTCAGAATCTTAAAATCCAACGGCTTTTTGACAAAGCGGAAAACCTCCCCGGTATTGACCACATCCTCAATGAGCTTGGCGTCGGTACCGGCAGTCATTAAGATTCTAACGGTATCGGGCGCCAGTCCTTTCAATTTTTCGAAAAATTCCGTCCCCCGCATGGTCGACAGTTTGTTTTCGCACACCACCACTGCCATGGGTCCCTTATCATCGATAACTTCCAAAGCTTCATCAGGATCGGAAGAAACCAATAACTGGTAATTCTCACGGGCCAGCAGTTTTTTGGCCGTCACCACGACCTTGTTGTCGCCATCCAGAAACATTACTTTTTTATTGATAGATGCCATGATCTCTCAGTGTTTTCAGGCAAAAAAACTTTTCAACCGTCCACCACCGGACGGTGCGCACCAGAGCAACCCGGCCCAAACGAATTCGGGTTGTACCCAAAGGATAGCCCGTTTCGCAGGGCCTGTAAATACATAAGTCCTTATAAATCAATAGGAAATGTGGAATTCGATTGAAAAACCGCAGGTTGGATTGAGAAAAAAACAGGGGATGTTTAGGGCTATTGCGGTTGTTTTACAGTCAGGGTGTTTATTTGTTTTAAAAGATCCGTCCGGGAGTAATTTCCCTTTTGAAAAATGCAGTCCACTTCTTTCTTAAGTTCTTTCAACTCTTCGCTCGAAAGCTCTTTGGCCGTGATAACGATGATTGGAATATGCTGCCATCGAACATTTTGACTTATTTCGGCAAGCAAATCGTACCCGTTAAAATCCGGCAGAATCAAATCCAGAATGAGCAACCCAGGATTCTCCGTTTCCATCATATTTCGGGCCACATTACCATCGACCGCTTCTAACACCTGAAACCCTTCCCGCCTTAAAACACGGCATAAAGCGCCCCGGTTGGTCGCATCGTCTTCCACCACCAGGATCGGGAGAGAAGCGGATTTCGCCACTGCCTTCACAGCCTCCAAAAACCGAACCCAATCCACTGGTTTGGTGATTATGTCCACGGCACCCGACCGGATGGCCCTTTCTTTTTCATTCTCAACCGTGAGCAGGATGACAGGAGTCTGGGCAAGAAAAGGGTCCTTCTTTATTTCCGACAGCGCCATCCAGCCATTTGTTTCAGGCATCATCACATCCAGAGTGATGATGTCGGGCTGAATTTCCCGGGCCAAACGCAGGCCTTCCGTTGCATTGGAGGCCGTGGTGACGGCAAACCCTTCCTGTTCCATAATCTTCCGAATGAGATCCAAAGTACCCGGATCATCGTCGATCGCCAGCAGGGTCTCTACTTTTTGATCTGAAGAAGGTGTGGCATCCACCTTTTGCAGTTCAAACGATGGGGTTGGAGAAACTTTCGATTCTTCTAAAAGGGCCGGATCTCCAGCAGGTTCAGAAGGCGGAGCGTCCTCAACCTTCGGGCCTGGAACAGAACCCGGCTCACTGGCATCCGCCGGCAACCTGACGCAAAAAATGGTTCCCTCGCCCAGTGCACTTTTTACGGAAATGTCCCCCCCCAATATCTGACAAAGGCGGCGGCTGATGGACAACCCCAAGCCGGTGCCGCCGTATTTCCGGACGGCTGAACTTTCAGCCTGAGTGAATTCCTCGAACAATTTTGGGATCATTTCGGGACTCATTCCGATTCCTGTATCGGCAATGGAAAACGTCCACCATTCGAATTTATCACGTGTCTCACTGCTCACTTTAAGAGAAACGGAGCCATCTTCGGTAAACTTGCAGGCGTTGCTGAGCAGATTCAAAAGCACTTGCCGAACCCTTCCCGGATCGGAAAACATCGTCTTCGCCTGCCCCTGACTGGTGACGGAAATGGTATTGCGGTTTTTTCGGGCCAGCGGACGTATGGTCGCCATCACATCTTCCACCAGACTCAGCACCTTGAAATCTTCCAGATTGACATCCATTTTTCCAGCCTGAATTTTTGAATAGTCGAGGATATCGTTGAACAGTTCCAGCAAATGCCGCCCGGAAACCTCTATGGACCGGAGATCTTCGACAATGTCCGGGCGGTCAAATTTTTTGGTCTCGTATTGAAGGATCTCACAGTAACCCAGAATGGCATTTAAAGGAGTGCGAAACTCGTGGCTGATATTGGCGATGAATTCGCTTTTTACGCGTGCGGCCCGCTCGGCTTCCTCCTTGGCAACCACCAGGGATTCCTCGGCCAGCCGCCGGTAGGCGATTTCCTGCTTGAGTTCGTGGGTCTGTTCTTCCAGGGCCTGGGTTCGCTTGTGAACAATTTCCTCCAGGTTTTTATTCTGGTCGGAAATCAGCTTGTTGAGAGCGACCCCCTCAACTGCGTAGGAAGTATTCTGCAATATAATGGAGAGCGGGTATAATACGGTTTCCTGAATATCCTTTTGCTCCTCGGTCAGGATTCCGGCAAACATCCCTCTCACTTTGGATTTGGTCGCTAAAACGTGCAGAATTAATGTCTTGCCGTACCTCTTCGACTGGACCACCACCGGCCGGTTCTGACTGACCGCCCAGGCAAAACTGCCATTTTCAATCTGGTCTTCGATCTCTTTCTGAATCCCGGATTTTTCGTTCTCAGGGCTCACCTCAGCCAACTCAAAATCGGAACGTTCTTCGGGAACCAGAAAAAACGACATGACCTGAAAGTTCAACAATTTTTTTAAATGTTCTTCGCACAGTTTAAGAATCCGGGGGGTGTCACATTCCATGGCGGCATCGTGCTGAAGCTCATCCAGAGAAGCCAGCAGTCCCAGACCATAAAGATTCGAGCGGGCCAGATTTTCGAGGTATCCAATGCGGACCTCCCGTTTGTCGCTATATTCCCCAGATTCCCGTTTCTCGCCCATAAACCATCCCTATAAAAAAACTTCTACTAAATCACCCACCTGACGATCCACCTGAGTCACGATGGAAGACAACATACTGGGCTGCATTCCAAGAATATCCCAGGCCTTGCCATCCAGGGGAGGAACAAAACGCTCCCCACTGCTTCCCTGTTCCATGGTTTGAGCCACGATATCTCCGACATGGACGACCGCCGCCTCAAACGGAAAGTTCGGAGCATTTGACGGGCTGTGATGATATCGAACCCCCTGGACCAACCGGTCAGGAAGATACCATTTCTTTAACAATTCAGCCCCCACGTCAGCGTGATCCCATCCCAAAACCTTGCATTCCGCTTCATGCAAAAGCCCTTCATCCTTGTTCAATTCCAGTACCCGGTTCATGTCTTCCGGAACAGCAAGGAATAAAAGCAAGCGTCCTAAATCGTGAAGCAGGCCGAGAACATAAAACCGCTCCGGGTTGGGTTTTTTCAAGAAAGTGCCGATCACCTGTCCCGCCAGGCCCACCGCAATACTGTGATGCCAGAACGATTTCATATTGACGGCGTCTCTTGGAATCCCCTTAAAATTGTTGATGATGGCCGTCGCCAGGGCCAGATCCCGCAGCTGCACCATGCCCACAATGGTCACCGCATGGGTGATCGTTTCGACCTTGGAGGAGAACCCGAAAAAGGAGCTGTTGACAATTTTAAGCAAACGGGCGCAAAGGGCAGAATCCTTGCTGATGATTTCACCGATTTCAGAAAAGGAACATTCTGGGTCCTCCACCGCCTCGTTGATTTGATAAAAAATTGTTGGCAAAGACCCCAGTTGCACCGTACTGTCCACGAGACTCACAATGTCCTGAGTAGTATCCATACTCCCTCCTAAACGGGCTCCATTTTTCTCAAAGCGCACAATTCCATTAGTTCCGCTACGGCGGGATGTTGCTTGTCAGCATATCGGAACAATTCCTCTACATGCTTTCTCACTTCAGTGGGAACCTTCTCCCAAAAGTTTTCGGGAACATTCCCTTCGGTTTTCCCAGGCCCATTGCTGCCCTCGACCCCGGCCTCGGTCACTCCCCAGGCTTTAAACATTCGAAGATGCTTGCCGGTAATGTTCTCACCGGCGGATACGATCAAACGCCCGTTCCGATCCAGGACATCCCGGGCAAGGGTCATCCCCTCTTCTAAATCTCTAATTTTTATAGTGGCCATAGAATTATCAATCCGGTAAAGATCAAGCTGCCTTCAAACACACTAATATAAATGATATCAATATATTAAGGGAAACTCGACCCTTTTGTTGCGAGCCGACCCAAAACCAATTTAAAATTATATTTACAGTACAGGTGATAGATGGCAATATATACCCCTGAATTTCCCCAGCTTAAATGGGAATGCCTATTGGACTCTGGTTTGGTTATGAAATCCTATCGACCGTTCAAGATTTTTACTTTAGTATCCCTCCTCCTATATTTCTCAGGGTGTTCTCAGATGCATTCCGTCACCATCAACCCGGCCCTGCCAGTGAGTCGATCGGATATAGGGCGGAACATCGTCTTGAACGTGAAGGTCATCGATTCACGCCCCAGCAATCTCATTTCGAACTGGAAGGGAAAACTTAACTTTAGAAGTTTTAGAATCGCTCCCGATGAAGACCTTACCGCCGTCTTGCAAAACAAAATTGAAAACGGCTTGCAAAACCTGGGGTTTGTCCCCAAACGCAATCCCGTAAAGCAAACGCCGGCTTTAACGGTCGAAATCCTCCGGTTAAAAAGCGTTTACCACAAAAAAAGTCCCAACCTGGGTTTAAAAGTCGAATCGGTTTTGCGGGCCAGGTGCCAAAACATAAACCAAACCTATAAAATGGACTACAAGGAGCGGTTGACCCGGAATCCCATTATCCCCACATCGTTTCCCAATGAAACCCTGGTCAATGCTTCCCTTTCAGGGTCCTTAAAGAAAATGTTTTCCGACAAACAGCTCCTCCATTGCCTGGCCAGATGATTCAAAAACCTTCTATGACGTCCATTTTGGCACTCCTGGAAAAACCAGCGCCCTCAGGGTTTAGCACTCAAAAGATTCCCCAGCCTTCTAATTACTTGAAGGTGCGGCAAAAATTTACTATTGTTTGCTAGCGATTAAAAAAATAACCTGAACCAATCGCTTTTGGTCAAAATGATACGGAGGTTTTATTCAATGAACTAGGAATCGGATTTCCCGTAACCGCGCGAATCCCCCCATCCGTTCCGATCGCAGGAGGAAAAGTATAATGGACAAGGAAATAGTTGCACTCAGCAACAGCGGCGATGTGCTGTTCATGATGCTGGGGGCGGTCATGGTTTTTGCCATGCACGGTGGGTTTGCATTTCTTGAAGTTGGAACGGTCCGCAAAAAAAATCAGGTGAACGCCCTGGTGAAAATACTTTCTGATTTCGCCATATGCACCATTATTTATTTCACCATCGGTTATGCAATCGCTTACGGAGTTTCTTTTTATCAATCCGCACCCGATCTGGTGGGAAACAACCAGGGGTACGAGCTGGTTCACTTTTTCTTTTTACTCACCTTTGCGGCGGCAATTCCGGCGATCATTTCCGGAGGAATCGCCGAACGCGCCAAATTCTGGACCCAGGCCCTGGCCGCAGGCATTTTCGTGGCCTTCGTCTATCCGTTCTTTGAGGGAATGGTCTGGGGACAAATCACCTTGCTAGGCCAGGACGACTCCTGGCTTGCGGGAATATCCGGTGGCATCCCTTTCCACGATTATGCAGGGTCAGTGGTGGTGCATTCAGTGGGCGGCTGGATCGCTCTGGCGGCGGTCCTCGTTCTGGGGCCACGGATAGGACGCTGGGATTCCAATGGAAGAAGCCGGCCCCTTCCCATCAGCAGTGTGCCTTTCATGGCCCTAGGAAGCTGGATGCTTTGCATCGGATGGTTTGGATTCAACGTCATGTCAGCCGCTACAATGGATGGGATTACCGGTCTTGTGGCAATCAATTCCTTATTCGCCATGGCGGGAGGAATCCTGGTTGCTTTGGTGGTATCGAAAAACGATCCCGGTTTTATTCACAACGGAGCTCTGGCGGGCCTGGTTGCCATTTGCGCCGGATCGGATAAGGTCCATCCCCTGGGCGCCTTTATCATAGGCGGAATTGCCGCTGTTATCTTTGTGAAGGGGTTCACCTGGGAACAGGAAAAACTGAAGATCGACGATGTGCTGGGAGTCTGGCCCTTACACGGCATCTCCGGCACCTGGGGCGGGATCGCCTGCGGCATCTTTGGGCAAGAAGCTTTAGGCGGCATGGGCGGTGTCAGCCTGGTCGCCCAAACGGTCGGTTCGCTGGTCGCCATCGTCATTTCCCTGGGGTTTGGATTCGCGGTTTACAAAGTTCTGGATGCCTCTTTTGGAATCCGGCTTTCCCCTGAAGAAGAAATGCGGGGTTCCGACCTCACCATTCACAAACTGGAGGCTAACCCTGAGGACATCTCGGCGCGGTTCATGTAACGCATCTCTTAAAGAGGTAGGACCATGAAATTTCATGGGGCGGTCGCTCTATGCCTCTATTGTCTGATAATCGGTATCGCCCTGCCCTCGCAGGCTTTTGAAGACAAGATTGAGAGTTATAAAAAAGCCATTGAGGCCGATCCCAACGATTATGCCCCGCATTTTGCATTGGGGCAGATCTATCAGACCCTGGGACTGCACGAAGAGGCTATTTTCGAATATAAGGAAACCCTTCGTCTCGAGCCTCTTTTTTCGGCGGCTTATCACGGCCTTGGCGGCAGTTACGGCGAACTGGAACGATTCAAGGAGTCAGAGGCGGCCTACCTGGAAGCCACCCGCCTCGACCCCAACTATGCGGAGGGTCAATACGGTCTGGGCTGGGTGTACAGCAAGTTGGGCAAGTGCAAAAAGGCTCTGGAACCCTTAAAGGTCGCCATCAGCTTAAAGCCCGATTTGACCGCGGCCCACTATACGTTGGGCCACTGTTACGCCGAGCTCGGCCAGCCTGAGAAAGCCATCGAGGAGTTCAACGAAACCCTGCAATTGACTCCTCTTTATTTCGAGGCGCATCTGGGCCTGGGTCATAGTTACCTGCTCCTGAAAAAATACGGCGACGCGATCGCCGCTTTTCAGGAAGCCCTTGAAATCAATCCCGGTTTTCATGAAGCGCTCACCGGAATCGGACAGGCTCATATTCAATCCGGGCGTTATCAAGACGCCCTCGAACCTCTAAAGTCCGCGCTATTGATCAACCCCAAAGACGACAAAGCCTACGAAGCGTTGGGAGAAGCCTACCAAAAGCTGAAGAATCATCAAAAAGCTCTGAATGCATTTCAAAGTTTTGTCAAAATCAAATACCAGAATCCCGTGGCACATTATAAGCTGGGACAGGCCTACGCCAATCTGGGCCAGACTCAAAAAGCCATCAAAAGTTTTGAAAACGCCGTCAAATGGAACCGGGATTACGCCGCCGCCTATTTCAAAATCGCCTGGCTTCACCAAAAAACCAGGCAATATCCCCTGGCCCTGAAAAATTATCAGGAAGTGGTCCGCATCCAGAAGAACAACAGCCGGGCGTATTTTAATATGGGAACCATTCACGAGCAGATGAAGCGCTACAATCTGGCGGCGGATGCTTACAAGCAGGTCCTTAAAATCAACCCAAAGCACCCATCGGCGCACCAGCGGTTGGGAGAAAATTACCTGAAATTGAAATGGTACGAACCTGCACGCGATCAATTCCAACACGCCGTCGTCATCGATCCAAAATCCGCTGACATGCAATACAATCTTGGACTCACCTATATTGAATTACAGCAATACCGGAAAGCCATCAAACCGTTGACCACCGCCGTCAAACTGAATCCCAAACACCCCGACGCTCATTTCGAACTGGGGTTTGCGCACGTCAATCTGAAACAATACCAGAAAGCTCTGAAACCTTTGAACCAGGCCGCCAAAAACGACCCTGAAAACCCGCTGACCCGGTTGAGTCTCGGCATCTCCTACAGTGAGCTCGGACGCTACAAGGAAGCCCTGCCGCATTTGGAAAAGTCCATTCAAATCGCTCCCAACATCTCCAAGGCTCAATTTTTTCTGGGAATGGCCTACGCGCGATCGGGCCGGTTTGAAGACGCCGTGGAACCCTTAAAGGCGGCTATCTCCCTGACCCCCGATTTTCTTGAGGGATACGACCGACTGGGAGCGGTATTGGTGGAATTGAAACGCTATGACAGCGCCATCAAAATTTACCAGGCCGGAACCAAACTCGACCCCAGGTTTCTGAACGGCTTCATCAATCAGGGTTCCATCCACACCCTGCTCGAAAACCATGAAGAAGCCCTTAAAAATTTTGCAGAGGTGATTCGAATCGATCCGAACCACATTCAGGCCCACTATAAAACAGGACTCATCTACGACGTGCTCGGGCGGTTCGATGAATCCATTGAAAAATATAAAAAAGTCATTGCAATCGACCCCACCTTTGCGGATGCCTACTCCAGCTTGGGCTGGGCCTATCTGGAAATGAACCGCCCCCTGGAAGCCGTCGCCCCCCTCAAACAAGCCATTCGTTTGAATCCCGCCAACGCCAACGCATATTTCAACCTGGGTTGGGCGTACGGCGAAACCAAAAATTTCAAGGAAGCGACCCGTCAGTTTGAAGAGGCCATTCGTTTGAATCCCAACCACAGCGGGGCGCAGGAACGATTGGAACTGGCGAAAAGAAAGTTGAATGGAGATGTAAAAGACAATGGGAAAAACCCCACAAAAACCCGAAAAACCCGAAAACCGGGTCATCCGGTGATCATCATCACGCCCTGAATTCCGGCAAGGAATTATCCTTCCAGGGAAGCCTCACGATCAAAAACCGCTCAGACCCATTGTCAATCAAATAACCTCAGCAAAACAAATGGATTACCGTTTTTCCCGGTCTTGAAAAAGGCGAACGTCGCCTAAGGAGTGCAACATCCGATTGGTCTTAAAAGTGTCTATCCGGTAACCGGAAAAACCCTCAATAGAAATAAAAAATCGCTGAAGAAAAAGGTTTTCAACTCAGTATTTTGCGAGGCGCCATTTCGATCAAAGACTTTTACCAAGGGCCTTCAAAACAAAGGAGTTTTACCTCATCAGGGAATCAATAAATAAGTTGACATAAATTAAACTCTGCCTTTATACTTCCCCCTCCACCCCGTAGTTCGTGGAAGCGCGGCAGAAAAATAAACTCAAACCTCATGAAGACAGGGTTTTTAATTTATCAGTTTAACCCCGAAAGTCTTTTATAATAGATACCAATATTTTCTTATAAAAGAGTGATCCTTTATGGAAACCAACGATACGGCACTAGCAACCGACACCAGCCCGGAAGAAGAAGAACAACCGGTAGATCTGACTGCAGGGAAAGAAATTATCGGCAAAATTCCGGACACTCCCAATAATAGACGGTATCTCATCCCCACTCTGCAGAAAATCCAGGATGCCTACCGTTATCTGCCCGATCCGGTGATCCGGCTCCTGATGGCCAAATTGCGCATTGCCCGGGCCGAAATTTTCGGAGTGATCTCGTTTTATCCCGGACTCATGATTGAAGAGCCCGGCAAATACATCATCAAACTGTGTTATGGAACGGCCTGCTTTGTTAAAGGGGCCGAGATCATCGCCAACAAAATCCAGGAAAAGTATCATATTGGTCCCGGAGAAACCGACAAGAGCAAATTATTCACCATGCAAACCGCCTCCTGCCTCGGCAACTGCGGCGCCGCTCCCATGGCCATCATCGGGGAGGACACCCACGGAACCATCGATCCTGAAAAAACACTGCCAATGCTGGCTTGCTACAAACTGGAGGAGGACGCACCAGCGGAGACCGAGGAGATAACGTCTGAATGAGCACCGTCGTCAAGAAAACCATAAATCTGAAAATTGATGGCAAGGAGGTCACCGCACCGGAAGGCACCGTGATTCTGGAAGCCGCAAAGCAACACGGTTTCGAGGTGACCAACCTCTGCTACAACAGAAAACTGAAGCCCTTTGCGGCCTGCCGCACCTGTATGGTAGAAACGGTCACCGACGGCGAGAAGGAATTGGTGTATTCCTGCACCCATCCCGTGGCCGAAGGCATGGAGGTGAAAACCAACACCGAGGAAACCGACCGCTACAACAAAGCCTGCCTGGAAATGCTTTTAGTGGAGCATCCCCTGGACTGTCCGATTTGCGACAAGTCCGGAGTCTGCCCTCTGCAAGACAACACCGATGCTCTCAAGCTCTACAACGGCCGCTTTGAGATCAACCGCAGGAACGAACCCAGTATCAAGAGCAACCCCATCATCGAATTTTATTTGAACCGTTGCATCATGTGCGGATTGTGCGTACGCGCGTGTGATGAAACGCAAGGGGTGCAGGCCCTGGATTTCCACAAACGCGGCATGAGCGTCGGCATCGGCACCGCCAACGACGAACCGCTCGATTGCGAGTTCTGCGGGCAGTGCATCACCGTCTGCCCGACAGGCGCCCTCATGGACATGACTTCCGAAGCGCGAGGTCTGGCCGCCATGTTCACCAACACCCACACCACTTGCAACTACTGTTCGTGGGGATGCACGTTTCGACTGCAAACCAAAAAAGGTGAGGTTCTGCGCATTGAGGGAGACGAAGGTTACAACGTCGGCATCAACGAAGGCAATCTCTGTGCTAAAGGCCGGTTCGGGCATGGCATCATCCACAACGAAGACAGAATCAAATCCCCATTGATGAATTACGGCGGCGAATTTAAAGAGATCAGCTGGGACGAAGCCATTCAAACCATCGCCGAACGAATGCAAACCACCGTCAACCGAAGCGGCCCTGGGAGTATTGCGGGGATTGGGTCTGAAAAAATGACCAACGAGGAAGCCTACCTGTTCCAGAAGCTCTTTCGCAATCAATTCGGCTCCAATCAGATCACCAATCTGGCTAATCTCAGAGCGCCTTACGTCAACCAGTTCATGCTGGACTGCTTCAAAGGCGGCATCGAATCCAAACCCGTCACCGAACTTGAGCATGCTGATGTGGTCCTGATTTTCAATTCGGATCTTCCATCCGAATACCCGGTGGGCGGCAACTCCATCCGTAAAGGTGTCGTGTTTACCGGAACAGATATCATCATCGCCAACCCCAGAGACGTGGTATTCAACAACGAAGCCCAATGCGATATCCGTATGACCTTCAGCCACGGCGCGGATCTGGCCGTTATCAGCCGGTTGACCCGGATCATCCTCGACGAGAAACTCATCGACCTGGATAAAGCCAAAGCCGCTGTTCCCAATTTTGACGACCTGGTCAAATCCTTGAAGCCCTATAGCGCCAAGGATGCAGAAAAAATGACCGGCTTAAAGGATGACATTCTCACTCAGGCGGCCAAACGATTTGCCAGAGAAGCGGACCGATTCGTCATTCTCGGCAATGATATTCTAGACACCGGCCAGGGGGAAGATATCCTGAAAGCCCTGCTCAACCTGTCTCTTCTGGTCCATTATGGAGGGGAAGGCAGCATCAGCATCTATCCGCCCAGGGAGCACTGCAATTCCCAGGGTGTGAACGACATGGGCGTGACACCGGCGTTTCTCCCCGGATATCAACCGGCTCAGGACCCAGCGGCGTTAGAAGCGTTGTCAAAAACCTGGGAAAGAGAACCATTGAAACCCACAGAAGAGAACCTGGCGGAAGATCTTTTCACCAATTGCGCCAATGGCAAAACCAAACTGTTGTACATCGCTGGTGAAGACCCGATACAGTCCTACTACAAAGCGGCGCTTGTGAAAGACGCACTGCAAACCGTTCCGTTCCTTGTTGTCCAGGACGTGTTCATGACCGAAACCGCCAAAATGGCCGACATCGTTCTTCCCACCTCGACGTTTGCGGAAAAAGACGGGACCTTCACCAATATGACGCGCCATGTCCAACAGGTGAAAGCGGCGACCCTGCCGCAGGGAATGTCGAAACCGGATTTCGATATCTTCTGTGAAATCGCGGACGCTTTGGACAAACCGTTCACTCAAAATTCCGTTGAAGAGGTGCAGGAAGAAATCGAACGCACCGTCTCCTTTTATAGTGGAACGATGCCGGGAGATGAGTCCAGGCAATGGCCCGCTTCAGGGTTCGCGGACAAACCGGAATTTAAAATTCCTCAGGCTTATCAGGGTGCGGCTTCCAAAGATGGATTCCCATTTCGCCTGCAAACCAACAATCACATGTTCCATATTGGCAGTTACACCCAGCACGCAAAAGCGCTGGTCGAGGTAGGACCTGAGTGTTACGCCGAAATACACCCCGAAGATGCCGAATCCCTGAACCTTCAAGAGGGAGACCGCATCGTCGTTGAATCGCAAAATGCTAAAGTGGAAGTGCCCGTGAAAGCAAGCTACGTGACCGCAAAAGGCATGGTTTACATCCCGCAAAACTGGGTGGATGTGCCCGTACACCAGTTAAGGAACGGGGAAGAAGGTCTGATCTCCATCAAAGTTTCCAAAGCAGATTGAGTTTCCCGGAACATTTTTTTATCGAGTAATTAAAAAAAAGACCGCTCATGGCCGATTTAAAAGAACAACTGCATACCGATCACATGGTCCTCAACATGGGGCCGTCTCACCCCGCCACCCACGGAACCGTCAAGTTTCTGCTGACCCTGGACGGGGAAACGGTGGTAAACATGGATGTTGAGATCGGTTACCTGCATCGCGGGTTTGAAAAAATGTGCGAGAGCGTGACCTATTCCAACGTTTTCCCCTACACCGATCGGCTGAATTATTGCTCGGCCATCATGAACAACGTAGGCTTTGCGATCGCGGTGGAAAAACTTTGCGGCATCGAAGCCACGGACCGTTGCAATTACATTCGTATGGTGACGAACGAACTGGCCCGCATCTCGGACCACTACACCAATATCGCCGCCGCCGCTCTGGAGTTGGGCGCATTGACGGCGTTTATTTATTTTGTGGAAGCGCGGGAAATCGTTTGGGATCTTCTGGAAAAAGTATGCGGCGCCCGGTTAACGTCCAATTACATCCGCATCGGCGGGCTGATGTGCGACCTGCCTCCCGGATTCGACGAAGATTTGCAGACGTCCTACAAAAAACTGGATTCCCTGTTCGACGACGTGGATAAATTGCTCACCAAAAACCGGATCTTCCTCGACCGCATGCGGGACACAGGCGCCATTTCGGCGGAAGATGCGATCAACTGGGGGTTCACCGGTCCCTGCCTGCGGGCCTGCGGGGTGGATTACGATGTCCGCAAACAGCACCCCTACATGGGTTATGACCGTATCGATTTTGACATTCCCCTGGGAACCACCGGCGACAATTTCGACCGCTATCTTGTCCGCATGGAAGAAATCAAGCAAAGCTTTCGGATCATCAAACAAGCCATGAAGGACATGCCCGACGGCCCCATCAACGTGGCCAACCCTTATATGCGGACACCGGCGAAACCCGATGTTTATTCCCGCATGGAAGAAATGATCGCCCACTTTAAGATGATCATCGACGGGTTGAAACCGCCTGTCGGCGAAGTGTACTTTCCTTCGGAAGCAGCCAATGGAGAACTGGGGTTTTATCTGGTGAGCGATGGAACGGGAAAACCCTACAAATGCAGAGTCCGCCCCCCCAGCTTCACAATGACCGGGGCCATGGAAACGCTTTGCAAAGGCGGTATGCTCGCTGACATCATTCCCACATTTGACATGATCAATATGATCGGCGGGGAATGCGATCGTTGACCTTATCCCGCCTTTCTCGAAAATGCCCTCCATACTTCACAAAAAATAATCGTCGGTTAGAATCGTATTTTCGGACGTAATCTTTTTTAAACCATTTAACCCGCCCGCCTTCGCCAATGGCAAAGTTTTTAAAGGTTGCCTTTCTTTTAGCCGGTCTCGCACTATTCGCATGGTCGCTAAAGTTTGTCGATATGACCCGCGTGCTCTCCCTGCTTTGGGACATAGGATTTGGTTTTGTCCTCATCATGCTGGTCTACGCCCTGGTCACCTACATCGATACCCTGGCCTGGCGATACACTTTCAAACCTGAACAGGCCCGCAGATTCAGTTCACTGCAACTATGGAGAATACGCCAGATCGGCGAAGCCTACAATGTCATCACACCTTTCGGAACGGTGGGAGGCGAACCCGTCAAAGCCCAGCTCCTAAAGGATTATCACCATTTGACTTTCAAGCAGGGCTTGGCCTCGTTAGTCATCACCCGGACAACCCTGCTCACCGGGCTCATTATATTTTTCATCCCCGGGGTTTACATGATTCAAACCTCACAAGTCGTGTCCGGGGAATTTAAAAGCGTCAGCCTCGCCGGAATGATCGTGTTCTCCACATTGATCTTCCTGTTCTTTTTATTTCAAATCACCGGGACATTGGGAGTATTGGCGTCCTGGGCGGACCGGCTGTTTACCAGGAAAAAAGAGGACGGTTTTCTCAGTCATTTACAGGTGTTAAATACCCTGATGTCAAAATATTACAAAGAGCATCAGGGAAGAGTTTATCTATCCATCCTGTACGCATTGATTGGCTGGGTGGTGGGGTTGGCTGAGCTTTATCTCGCCTTGTATCTTCTTGGCTACAATCCCAGTTTTCAGGAATTATGGATCATTGAAGCATTGGTCCAACTCATTCGGGTGGGGTCATTTTTTATCCCCATGAGCCTGGGAGCCCAGGAAGGAGGAATGATTCTTATCTTTGTCGCCATGGGAATGACGGCGGATTTGGGCCTGACCGTGTCTTTCGTTCGCCGGGTCAAGGAACTGATATGGGTTTCAGCGGGCTTGCTCCTGGGTTGGAGCCTGGCCTTCAAACCCGCCAAAGTCCAACCCGACACACAAAGCTGAATTCGCTGTCCAACAACGATCAAGCGGAATTAAAAAACATCCCTGGAAACTCCCCGGTCTCTGCCTCTTCCTCCGGGAGTTCGTTTCATGGAGTCGGTAAAAACATCCCCCTGCTGAACCAATCCGTCATGCGCGGTTTTGATGGTCCCAATGCGGTTTTTCTCAATCTCAGCGGCGGCTTCGTCAATCATTTCTTCTTCTTTCTTAGCCGCTTCCGAATTCTCTGAGGCCGTCTGACTGTCGGAAGTTTCTGCATTATTGGCTGAAGCGGCCTGGCTGGAATCCTCTAAGGATTCCTCTTCGGCTTCTTTCATGGATTTTTTAAAGTTCTTGATGCTTTTCCCAAAAGCATTGCCAATCTCGGGGAGTTTACCGGCGCCAAAAATAATCATGATAATGACCAAAATAATCATCAATTCAGGAAAGCCTATGCCCATCATGGTATGAATCTCCTATAGCCAAATTGCAGTGGATTTTTGTGTAGTCTATCAGAAATCAATGGGAAAAACACAATATTCTCCCCCCTCTCATTTGAGCGAAGGAAATATCCCCGAAAAGAACATAAAGCCCCGAAACCTGGCAATTTTCCAACCACTTTCCCCCTGGAAACCGTAACCACGAAAAAAGGCCGGCAAAACTGCCGGCCTCTTAAAAGATTTTGTGATTTAAACCAAAACCACTTTTTTCAAAAAATAACTACCCGCCGATATGACCGTTTAGAATGGGAGAATTCAGAATACTCGCATTGCCGTTGGCGTTCTTTTTAGCCGCTTTAAAATGCATGGTTGCGGCCCCGTGATCCCCCATTTTATCGAGACAAATCGCTTCGTTGAAATGAGTCTCTCCAATGCTGGAGTCGATCTTGGAAGCCGCCTGAAAATGTTTCAAAGCTACATCATAGTGCCCCTGATTCCAATGCGAGATCCCTTCTTCATTATGTTTATTGGCTTCCGCATTGGCTCCGGCGGGCAGCTTCATCGGGCCTTCCCCGGCGATTGCGCTCATAGGAACCAAAAAGAAAGAAAGTGCTATTAAAATGACCAGTACTTTTCGCATAACAGTGAACTCCCCAAAATTAGGTGAATATTTCCCCAATGAATGAAACTTTCTGATGCTTATAAACTTATCATTTTCCAAAATTCTTGCAAACAATTATTTATCCCCTTTCGAGGGGTGAAAATTGACAGCCAGCGGACCCATCATTAAAAAAGCTGGTGGACCATCTAGTGGTCAAAAAAACAAAGCATTATGATGTGAATAATAAACACAGAGAAAGCACCACCTCCCATCGCAGTCGCCGGCCCACCCATCCTTAGCCATGGACCGGCGAGGTTTTTCCACCCGCCCGAAAGTCAGCCAGTGGATGCCGTGTTCATGCAATAAGATTCACGCCATGACCTTAAAAGAAATTAAGTGAAAGCGCTTTGAATTTTGGCCGTGCCCCCCCAACAACGCCTTTAAAAATTGACCCTATTTTCGATTGGGTTTAATATAAATTCGAATCGATATGCATTGAGAAACAACAAAATAATGACAACCACTATTCCAGGTCCGATGATGGAAATTGAAGAACTCGTTCAAAAAAATCTGATAGATGAAGTCACCCTGAATCTCGAGAACAGAAAAATCGGCGATGAGGGCGCAAAAAAACTCGCGGCGCTGGAAGTCCTCGCGCAGGTGATCAATTTGGATTTAGGGGAAAATGAAATCAGCGATGAAGGCGTCGCCGCCCTTTGCCAATCTCCTTATCTGGCAAAATTAAAAGTGCTGAATTTAAAATCCAATAACATTACCGCTGAGGGCGCCAGGTCGTTGGCGGAATCCGAAAAACTTTCCCAGTTGGATCAGCTCATTCTAAAATTCAACCGCGTTGGAGAAGAAGGCGCCAAATTCCTTGCAAACTCTAAAAATCTGAACCAATTAACGACCCTGGACCTTTTCAGAAATCGAATTGGATCTGAAGGCGCGCGCGCCATAAAAACTTCAAAAAATCTGGCCCGCGTGAGCCGTGTGCGATTGGACTGACCCCTTTGGCCTTCTCAAAATTAACCAGGATCTTCAGCCGAAAACCCATATTGTTTCCCGTGAACCTTAAAAAAACACCTCCCCGCAGTCCCAGAGAAAAAATGAACGGATTGGTTTTCATCCCGCGAATGATCGATAAGGCCCGGGCTTTTAAACAAAATTCCCTGGGCGGGTATATCTTCCCATGCCCTTTGGATAAAATTATTTTAGAGTTTCTTAAAATAGATTCTGACGAATGGGCCCGTCTGGCAGATTCAAAAAATGAAGAACAAATCTCCGAGTGGCTCGAGGCAAGTTTCCGTTCCCGGCAACCGCAGGAAATTGAATCCATCAATAAAAAAATTTTAGAACGACAACCCGACAGTGAAGATCGTTGGAAGCATTTTTTCAAAACACGTGATAAGATAGATTCCTCGCGGACGGATGTCACCACATGGGTCGATCTCATTGACCTGGAAGAAGGCCGCCTTAAAGCCAAATGAAAAACTTTTCATTTGGCTAGCTCCAGTCTGACAAGCAGAACCGGGTATGCCAACCGCCATTATTCTCTTACATGAAAAAAATATTAAAAAATCAGCGCCCTGAAAAGACCGCCGCCAAAAAAAAGCCCCTGTCCATAAAAAAGCTTGTTTTAATCAGTTGCATGTTCCTGTTCCTGAGCGGTTTGTTTCTTTCTTCGCTCGGAGCCGCTTTCCTGTATTTCCACTACTCCAAAGACCTGCCGGATGTCCGGGCGTTGAAGGACTATCAGCCCAGCACCATCACCAAATTGTATTCGGACACGGATGAACTGATCGCTGAGTTTTACATCGAAAAAAGAATCATCATCGCCCAGGAAGATATCCCACTGCAGTTAAAACAAGCCACCCTTGCCGTCGAAGATTCCAATTTCTATTCTCATTTCGGCATGGACCCCAAGGCCATTTTCCGGGCGATGATCACGAACTTCAAGGCCGGCCACGTGGTGGAAGGCGGAAGCACCATCACCCAGCAATTGTCGAAAACCTTATTTCTCACCCGCGACCGAACCCTGACCCGAAAAATCAAGGAGGCCATACTGGCCATCCGCATGGAATTGATTTTTTCCAAGGATGAGATCCTTGAGATGTATCTGAACCAGATTTATTACGGCCACGGAAGCTACGGGGTCGAAGCGGCGGCACGCACTTACTTTGGGAAAAAAGCTCACGACCTTAGCGTCGAGGAATGCGCCATGCTCGCAAGCCTCCCCAAAGCGCCCAACAATTACAGCCCGTACCGCTACCCTGAGCGCGCCAGAAAAAGACGCTCTCACGCCCTTAGAAGAATGGAGCACCTGGGCTTCATTTCCCACGAAGAGTCTGAACGAGCACAAAAAGAAAATTTTAAACTGGGGGAAATCACCGACATGCTCAACAAGGCCCCCTATTTCGTGGAACACATCCGCCAGTTTCTGGAGGACACTTATGGCAGCACCAAACTCTACCGCGGCGGATTGAAAGTTTACACCACCTTGAACCTGGACTTTCAGGAAGTCGCTCAACAGGCTGTCACTGACAACCTGCGCGTGGCGGACAAACGCTACGGTTACCGCGGTCCCCTGGGAAAAGTGGACTTGACCCTCAATCCCCTCACGCGCCGGGAAACCCTTCTTGAGCTCAACGGCTTTGAAGGAGACGACCACCCCGGTGTGGAATCGGGGACAATTATAAAAGGCGCCGTGCTGGAAGTGACGGACGATGACGTTCTTGTAGAACTGGGAAAAGATGAAGGCATCATCGAACTCAAGGATATGCAATGGGCGAGAAAGCCCAACATCAACGTCGATGGCCGGTGGGCGAAAATAGCCCGCGCCAGAGAGGCTCTGTCGCCGGGAGACCTGATTCTGGTAAAAGTCCTCGGGCGCCGGGATCAGGACATGAGATGGTCGCTCAGTCTGGAACAGGAACCTCAAGTAGAAGCGGGCCTTGTCAGTCTGGAGCCTGGAACGGGGCACATCAAAGCCATGGTCGGCGGTTACGATTTTTCCAAAAGCCAGTTCAACCGGGCGGTACAGGCCACCCGGCAACCCGGCTCCGCCTTCAAACCGATCATCTACGCCTCAGCAATTGCGGCGGGCTATGACCCGGCCAGCATCATCATCGATTCTCCCATCATATTCAAAGAAAAAGAAGACGCCTTCGATAAATGGAAACCGGTCAATTTTGAGAAGAAATTCTACGGTCCAACGTCCCTTAGAACCGCGCTGACTCACTCACGGAACATCGTGACGGTAAAACTGTTACAAAATATCGGCGTGGACAGCGCCATTCAAATGGCCCGGAACCTCGGCATCACCACCCATCTGGCGGACAATTTATCCATCGCTTTGGGATCGTCGGGGGTGACCCTTCTCGAAATCACCTCCGCATATTCCACCTTTGCCAACGGCGGCGAACGCGTCTTTCCGACGGCTGTAAGGGTGATCGAAAACAGGGACGGGGAGTTGTTATATTCCGCACAACCGCATGTGAGCCAGCCCATTTCCAGCGGCCTCGCGTACACGATCACCAGCCTGATGCAAAGCGTCGTGCAACACGGCACCGCGAAAAAGGTGAAGGTTCTGAATCGTCCTGTCGCTGGAAAAACCGGGACCACCAACAATAATGTGGACGCCTGGTTCATAGGCTTCCTGCCGGGAGTCGTGACCGGCGTTTGGGTCGGAAAAGACAACTACGAGCCGCTGGGAGTGAACGAAACCGGGTCACGGGCGGCCATTCCCATCTGGCTTCAGTACATGAAACACGTGGTTCAGGGAGAACCCGTGATGAACTTTCCGGTTTCAAATGAAATCGTATTCACCAAAACCAACCGGGAAACCGGGGAAAAGGCAAACTTTGGAGATCCGGATGCCCGCTTCGAGGTTTTTATCGATGACAACGTGCCGGAACTCGACACGGAAAGTATCGATCCTCTTAAAGAAAACACGTTTTAACCGTAATCAGTTTATTTGTTGAACCTTGCGGTTCTTGATCCGCAAAGTAAATAATTCCTTCTCGGAATCCCCCGTGGGAAGAAGCGTGGTCTTTCCCGAAACTCCTGGGTAGTTTTCCAGGGTGTCGAGGTGCTCTTTCACCTTGATGCGGTTGTCCGCACCCTTCTGCAAAATGCTGTCAATCATGATATTCGCGCTGTCGTAAGCCTGCGCCGAATAAAGAGTGGGGTCCTTTCCAAAATTAGATTTGAAAGCCGCCACAAACTCCTGCACTTCCTGGCGGTTGGAATCGATGAAAAACCCGTCCACAAAAATTCCCTTTTTAATATAATTCCCGGCAATTTTGACCAGTTCGGGGGAATTCCATCCACTGCCTCCCAAAAGAGTGACGTTGTCGATATTGTAGAAAACCAACTGCGGGACAATCAGCCCCACCTTATCAAAAAAACCCGGAATAAATATAGCGTCGTAACTCAGTTCAAGAGACGCCTGCAAATTTTCGATCTCTTCATTGTTCCAGTGCCTCATGTCCACCACCGGCCGCGAAAGTCTCCCTTCTCTGCCAAACCTGGGGTCATCGCCTTGCTCAAAAACACTTTCCTTGGTCAGCCTTTCCAACTGGTCATCGGTGATTCCCCCCAACTCCAGAATTTGAGTCTTGAAATCCGTCTGCGTCCGGTCATACGCCACCGTGGTGACCACCTGACCGCCCAGCGATTCCACCTCCTTCTCAAACATATCGCGAAATTCGATGCCATAGCCTTCCACCGGGTAGAGAATAGCGAACCGGTTCAAGCCCAATCCATTGACCGCATACTCGGCCAGAAACTTGGCCTGTATTTTCCGGGTGAGCGCATTCCTGAAAATATAGGGACTCATTTCCGGCAGACCTTCCGAAGAAGCGGTTGGCGTGATCACCGGAATTTGATAACGGTCAACCACCGAAACGATTTCTTTAATCTCCCCGCTCTGGACCGGTCCAAGGATTCCCACCACATACGGATCGTTTGCCAGATCCTCCATAATATCGGTTAAGGATTTCCCCGTCGCCGAATCTTTCACGACGAGTTCCACTTTCTGTTTCCCCTCAAAGCCTTGCTGGTTGAGCGCCAGTTGAATGCCCTGCAAAACCTGCTGGCCCGTGACCGCAAGCTTCCCGGTCAAAGGTAAAACCACTCCCAGCCGGACTTTCCCCGCATCGTTTTTTTCGATATTTTTTAATCGTTCTTCAATAATGAGTCTTTCAGAATGGTCAGGAAAGCGATTGAAAAAATCCATCGATGCCGATTTAAATCTGGCTATATCTCCCTGGGATCGATAAATGCCAATCAGCTTCAACAGCAACAAATCCGCCGGAAAAGCCGTATGGTATTTTCCCGTTAAAGATAAAAGGTGCTCCTCGGACAGCTTCTCCTCAATGATCTGCTCAATTTCCTGCCTGGAAAAACCCTTAATTTCGGTATTTTCATTTTGCTCGAAAACCCGCGTCAGCTTATCCAGAGCTTTGACATAGTCAAAGCGTTTTTCATCGAGCCTGCCAAGCTGATATAAGGCCTTCCATCGCCATTTAATGTCCGGATGCTTGCTGGCCACCCTTCGAAAATACCGTTCCGCTTCTGAATACTGCCCCAATTCAAAATAGCACTCTCCCATCAGATAAATCACTGGGTTGATTAGCGAACTGCCGGGGAAATTTTTGGCCAGCAATCGATAATAGCGCAACGCCGTGGCAAACGAGCCGCTCCTTTGATCCAACTGCCCCAACCGGACGAGGGTTTTTTGCGCCCGGATTCCCGTGGGTTGATTATTATAAGTTTCCTGATAAAGCGGACGGGCCTTATCAAAATTTCCGGCATGAAAATAGAACTCCGCCTGCCGGAAAGGATCGGTCGATGGGGCTTTGTCCACGACCGGCTCTGCCAGGAGGGGGTGAGGTAGACCCACTCCAACCAGACAGGAAAGCCAAAGGCAAAAAACGATTCTTTCCAGAAAAACAAGATTAAAAAGGAGCTTCCTTTTATATGAATCATTCATATCAGCAGGTGACCGTATCAATTACGGAGCATTTTTCAAGGTGTGATTGTTCAAAGGCGGGTCTGCAACATGGACAAGGGGGAGAAGTCAATCGTCTTCTTCCTCCTTTCCTTTGAGTTTGTGCTTTTGAATGCGATAGCGCATCGACCGGAAACTCAAATTAAGCTGTTTGGCCGCTTTGTTGATGATCCCGTTGGATTGATCCAGGGCGCCGCGGATCATTTTCATTTCTATCTGATCCAGGGTTTTTTCCAGATCGACGGGTTGATCGGCGGACGGCAGAACCACATTGGAAGCCGACTCGGCTTCACCGGTAATCCCATCGGGCAGACTGGCCACCTGAATCATGTCTCCCGTTTCCAAAACCACCGCCCGTTCAATCACATTTTCCAGTTCGCGCACGTTGCCCGGCCAGGGGTATTTTTCCATCAACGTCAACGCATCCGGATGGACTCCCCGAATCTTGCTGTTATCCGAACGCTCCTCGTTGTACTTTTTGATGAAATGATCCACCAGCAAAGAAATATCTTCCCGCCTTTCCCTGAGCGGCGGAAGCTCAATCGGTATGACATTCAACCGGTAATAAAGATCTTCACGAAAGGTTTTATTCTTGGCCGCCTTGGTCAAATCCAGATTGGACGCGGCGATGATTCTCAAATCGATGGGGATGGATTTCGTCCCTCCCACCCGGGTGATTTCCTTTTCCTGCAGGACTCTCAGCAATTTCACCTGAATATTGAGAGGCGTTTCCCCCACTTCATCCAGGAAAAACGAGCCCTTATTGGCGGTTTCCATCAATCCGACCTTGGTTGAATCGGCGCTGGTGAAAGCTCCCTTCTCATGCCCGAACAATTCACTCTCCAGCAGGTTTTCAGGAACCGCTCCGCAGTTGACGGAAACGAAGGGATGGTTTTTCCGGGCTCCATTAAAATGAATCGCCTTGGCCACCAGTTCCTTCCCGGTGCCGCTTTCTCCTCCGATCAAAACCGTGGCATTGCTATCGGCCACTTTCTCAATCAGTTTAAAAATATTTTTCATGGCCTGACTACTGCCTATGAAATTGGTAAATCCATATTTTTCGTTCAGGGCGGATTTCAGATATTGATTTTCATCGGAAAGGTTCTTTTTTTCAATCGCGTTTTTGACGATGAGTTGCAGGTCTTCGACTTTAAAAGGTTTGGAGATATAGTCGTAGGCGCCCTTTTTCATGGCCTCGACCGCTGTTTCCGCCGAGGCGTAGGCGGTCATCAGCACCACTGGCGTGGCGGAGTTCTTCGACTTGACCGCCTCCAGCACATCGATGCCGTTGGCTCCTTTCATTTTAAAATCCGTGATGACCAGATCGAATTGGGTATCCTGCACTAACTTGAAGGCCTTTTCTCCACTGCTTGCGGTTTGCACTTCATATCCCTCATTCTCCAGCATAATGGTGAGGAGGTCGCGCAAACTCTTTTCATCATCGACGACAAGAATTGAATTCATTTTTAACGGGGATTTCTTAAAATTGAAATTTTATGGCCTTCGCAATTGCAAAACATTAGATGGCAAACGCCCCTATTGGGTCCAGCTTCATGCTGGTTCGGGGCGCTCTTAAAATTTACCCTGAAAGAAGGAACAAATCAAGTTTGGGAAAGGTGGGAGCGGGATTCTTTGAAAGATAAGTCCCGCGTTTTTACTTTTTTCCAAAGGTCTCGGAATATATTTTCAACCGCAAAGCGTTCAGACGGATGAACCCTTCTGCATCGTCCTGACGATAAGCATCGCCTTCTTCAAACGTGGCGATTCTTTCGTTGTACAACGACTTCACAGCTTTTCTCCCGGTGACGGTACAGTTTCCTTTATACAGCTTCAGCCGGGCGGTGCCATAAACATTTTTTTGAGTCTCGTCGATGGTCTTTTGCATCAACTCGCGCTCAGGAGAAAACCAGAACCCGTTGTACACGGCTCTTGCATAGTCGGGAATCAGGGAGTCCCTGAGATACATGATTTCCCGGTCCATGGTGAGCGATTCAACGGCTCGATGAGCGGCGTGCAGGATGGTTCCTCCCGGAGTTTCATAAACGCCTCTCGATTTCATACCGACAAACCGGTTCTCGACGATATCGATCCGCCCTATTCCGTTTTTACCACCGTATTCATTGAGACAGGCAAGAAGCCGGGCGGGGCTCATGCGCTCGCCGTTCACCGCCACCGGGTCTCCCGCTTCGTATTCGACTTCGATGGTGGTGGCCTTATCTGGAGCGTTTTCAGGAGCCACGCTCATTCGAAACATGTCTTCATCCGGCGCATCCCAGGGGTCTTCCAGCACTCCGCCCTCGAAACTGATGTGAAACAAATTGCGGTCCATGCTGTAGGGTTTGGCCTTGGTAACCGGGACGGGAATACCGTGTTTCTTTGCATAATCCATTAAGGAAGAGCGGGACGTGAGATCCCAATGCCGCCAGGGGGCGATGATCTTGATATGCGGGTTCAAGGTCTGGTAGGCCAGTTCAAAGCGGATCTGGTCGTTGCCTTTTCCGGTCGATCCATGCGACACCCCGTCCGCCCCTTCCTTTGCGGCAATCCGGATTTGTTCCTTGGCGATCAACGGACGCGCAATCGCCGTGCCCAGAAGATAATTGTTTTCATAAAACGCATTGGCGCGCAGCATGGGAAATAGAAAATCTTTCGCGAACTCTTCCTGCAAATCTTCGATGTAAACTTTGGACGCTCCCGTCGCCAGGGCTTTTTCGCGCACCGGTTCCAATTCTTCGCCCTGCCCCACATCGGCGGAAAACGCAATGATCTCACAGCCGTGCTGTTCCTTGAGCCATTGAATGATTACAGAGGTATCCAATCCTCCGGAATAGGCCAGAACAATTTTCTTTAATTCGCTTTCCATCGATCCTCTTCAATTAAAAAAACGGGATATTTCATGCCATGCCATGGAACCTGAAAAGGGCACAGACCGGTAACAAGCCGGGTATCATACCGCGTCTTTTCCAGGACATCAACGGGCGAATTTGCCCCCCAGGGCATATTGCGCCACCCCCAGAAGCGACGCCTTGTCGTTTAGAATCACCTTGACCGGGATTTCGCGCATGAAAGGTTTGAACCGCCCTTTAGAATAGAAGGATTCCATAAACAGGCCGGTTTTGATGAGCGGCAGGATTTTGGGAGCTATCCCTCCGCCAATATATAACCCTCCTCCCGTCAAAAGTTGCAGGGCCAGGTTTCCGGCGATGGCTCCATAAAGAGAAACCAGCACTTCCAGGGCTTTTTCACAGGCAGGGGATTTTCTCTGCAAACCATTTTCCGTGATGACCTGTCCGGGATCGCCGTTCTGAATTTCCTCAGCCAGCCACGACGGTTCCTCAAACGCATGGGTCTCGTTTAAAAACTGATAGATATTGTGAAGTCCCGGGCCCGAAAGGACCCGTTCGATACTGGTTCTGCCGAACTTCTGGTTTAAAAACTGAAGCAGTCCCATCTCCAATTCCGTGCGTGCGGGAAAATCGCTATGACCTCCTTCAGAGTCGATCAGTAAATACCGCCCGTTCCCGTCCGGAAGAAGGAATGCCTGTCCGAGACCGGTTCCAGCAGCCAATACAGCCACCCTGCCGCCCTTCTCCTCCCGGCCCTCCTGCAACACCTCCAGTTCGGCATCCGGCAAAAAGGGAATGGCGCAAGCCATCGCCGCCAGATCGTTGATCAACCACACCGATTCCAGTCCCAATTGCTTTTTCAGATGGTTGACATCCACGACCCAGGGAAGGTTGGTGACCTCGCATTTTCCATTCTTCACAGGTCCCGCGATGCCAAAACCGGCCCGCTCTATTTTTGGATGTTTCTTTTGGCTGAATTCATCGAGGATATTCTCCAGACTGGGATATTCCCGGCTGGCAAACCTGGTTTCATCCACCTGCTCAAGGTGGCCGTTTGCCTCTTGGAACAAAGCCAGGTTGACCTTGGTTCCCCCGATATCCACCGCCAGAATCATAGAATTCTTATCCCTTCCGGTTAGAAACTCAGCCTCTATTGAATAAAGGAGCGGATTCTTTCATCCAAGGCTTTCTGATCTTTCGCAAACGACTGCAAAGCCGAATGCGTCATCAGATCGTCCAGCGCCACGGAATCCGGCCATTCTCCCAACTTTGGGATTTTTCCATGCTCGGTGATTTTGTCCAGGTCTTCCTTCGAGAAAGGGTGAAACAGGTTTATGTCGTTCTCATCGCAAAAATCTATCAGGGCATCTCCGGACATGGCATCCAGTCCCTCTTGACTCAACAACAGATCCACAAAGCCCTTGAAGTCATCGGAAACTTCCCACAACAAATCAAATCTGCCGGCCGCGGAATGATTGGAATCGATCCCTGGCGTGATGTCATCGGAAACGCGGGACTTGAGTGTCTTGGCATCGCCCGTGTCCATAAAATCCTGCATGGCCGCAGGAGGAATGGTCAACACATCCAGCCCCGCCAGGAACCCCACCTGAGCGCCGTTTCTAATGCTGGCCCCGATCAGTTTCGTGGTCACATCGGCATCGTCCGTCCTTAAGTCCCAAAGAACGCCCTGCGTGGCGAGGGTCACTTTTTCGCCCACCATCTCGCCGCTTCCCAGGGAATTGTCGATGACCACCTGATTGAGCCTGCCTAAAAATACGTTTACATAGCTCGGATTGGACATCCGGGCGGCCAGATAGTTCTGCCGGGCGGAAAATCCCAGAGTGTAATTGATCGGAATCCCTTCCTTGCGGAGTTGACGTACCGCAATAAACCCTTCCGGGGTAAGCGGGATCTTGACAATAAAATATTTCGGACAGACTTTATAATAGCGTCTCGCATAGGCCAGTGTTTTTTCGACATTCCGGGACATCGCCGGATGCAGTTCCACGCTCACCTTCACCTTGAACGCCTGCACCAGCCGGAGCGCGATTTTGCAGTTGATGACAAACCCGATTTCCGTGACCAGTTCGTCTTCCTTCAGGTCAGGCGCCTCCGCGCGGATTTTTCCGACCGTTTCGCGGATGGTGTCGTCCATCACCCCGCTTTGCACGACCTGATTGGCAAGCGTGTTGTTGGTGGTCAAAGCGGCCAGTTCATTTTTCCAGATGGACCGGGCTTTTTCGAGGTCTCCCGTGTCGATCCACAGCTCGCTTCCCATAGAGCACAGTTTTTCCAGCAATGCATTTGTTTCAGCGGCAGGTTTTTCGCCGGTCACTTCTTCATGAGCGATCTGGTGGATCAACTCATCCAATTTTTGACTCAATGTCGTCATCGACTCATCCTTTCCCATACCCTGGTTTATTCAAAAGTTGAAACATATTTTTTTTATAGAACTCGACGCCAGGCTGATCAAAAGGGTCCACATCCAGCAGATATCCCGTCATGGCGATCGCGCGTTCAAAGAAATAAAATAATTGACCCAACGCATCCGGCGACCGGTCCTTCACGGTGATTTCCATATTGGGGACCTCCCCTTCCAGATGCGCCATCGCCGTGCCCTTGTATGCCTTGTCGTTGACAAAATCCAGTGTCTTTCCCGCCAGATAATTCAACCCGTCATCGTCGTTCTCAAAAGCGGGAACTTGCAACTGCCGGCGTGACGTTGCCACGCGAAGAAATGTTTCAAAAAGGATGCGGTTGCCCTCCTGCACCCATTGTCCCATAGAATGCAGATCGGTGGTGTATTCGACGGAAGCCGGAAAGATTCCTTTATGCTCTTTGCCTTCACTTTCCCCCGCCAACTGCTTCCACCATTCCAGAATATAGGCCAGGGAGGGATGAAACGCCGCCAGAACCTCAAGAGTCTTTCCCTTGCTGTAAAGCAGGTGCCTGATCGCCGCGTAAAGATAAGATAAATTCTTTTCCAGACTGGAATTGGCGGAAGCCGCCGCTTCCGCAGTTTTCGCCCCTTCGATCAACTCGCGAATATCGACGCCCGCCACCGCAATGGGAAGCAGACCCACAGGCGTCAACACCGAATACCTGCCTCCGACATCGTCCGGGATCACAAAGGTGGTGTACCCTTCTTCATCGGCCAGCGTTTTCAGCGCTCCTTTTTCCCGGTCAGTGGTGACGACGATGCGCTTTTTTGCGCCCGATTTCCCGTATTTTTTCTCCAGCTTATCTTTCAGCAACCGAAACGCCACCGCGGGTTCTGTCGTCGTTCCTGATTTGGAGATGACGTTCAAGCAAACGTCGCGTTCGGCAATCAGGTCGAACAAATCCGCGTGGTAGTCGGAACTCAGGTTGTGCCCGGCAAAATGAACTTCCGGAGACCCATGGCTTCCCCCGGTCAACTGATTGGCAAAGGTATGCCCCAAAAAGGAGATCGCCGCCCTGGCTCCCAGGTAAGAGCCGCCGATGCCTATACTGACAAACACATCGGAATGAGCGCTTATGTGCTTGGCCGACTGTTCGATTTCACCCAGTTGCTCTTTGGTCGTCTTGGAGGGCAAGTCCATCCAGCCGAGAAAATCCGATCCCTTTCCCGTCCTCTTTTCCAAATCTCCATGCAATTGGTCGATCCTGGGTTGCAGGCTTTGAATTTCCTGATCGGTCACGAACGGCGCAATATTTTCATAATTCAACTCAAGGGAGGTCACATCGATCCTTTCCAGAATTCAGGCAGGCTGGGAAATTCCGTTGACAATTTCAAAGTCATTATACATCCTGAACAAAAAGTATTTGGTTTTAACATTCCATTCTGAACTTCTTTTTTCTGCTTTCACCGGGCAATGAACTTTAAAATTATTGATTTACTGATTGGAACCTTCTCTGGAACCATTATAGCTTTTACGGTGAGTCAAATCATCCCTGCCCATGGGAATATGTTTTTGGCAATGGCGGCTGGTGGAGTCATCGGCATGGCTCTGAAGTTTACGCTGTTGATTCTTTTAGCTCCGTTTTTCGGGGCGTTTGAAGTCATGATTCCGGTGAGCCTCATTGCCATGATCGTCGGCATGGGAAGCGGCATGGCGGCCTCGGAAGGCAGTGCTCCCGTTTGGTGCATCACAACCATCGGCGGCCTGACAGGATGGATTGTGGCTATGATCATATTTTTTTCCAATAAAAACCTGCTTCGTTCCCATTGACTCATGGCCCCCAAAAAAAGCTACGATGGCGTTGCCAGGTTTTTTGACTATTTTAGAAAAGGCGACATGCGCCGCTGGGGGGACGCGCAAAAAAATCTTTTTCAGCAAATGAAGGGAAATGTTTTGCACATCGGTGTCGGCACCGGAATGGAGATCATCAATTTTCCGCCGGATCTTTTCATCACGGGCATCGACCTCAGCCCCAAAATGCTGGAGCGCGCCCTCTGGAGAGCGAGTCAGTATCAGGGCAGAATCAAGTTTTGCCTGATGAATTCGGAATCGCTCGCGTTTCCCGACAACACCTTCGACACCATCGTTACCGTCTGTGTGTTCTGCACCGTCGCCCACCCGGTCCGGGGTTTGGAGGAATGCCGGCGGGTTCTGAAACCCGGAGGGAAACTACTGATGTTTGAGCATGTTATGAGCAAAAACTTCATTTATGGCTTGAGTCTGAAGTTCATGTCCCTGTTCACCGAAGCCTTAGAGGGAACCCACCTGGACCGGAACACGGTCCAAAACGTCAAGAAAGCCGGGTTCGAAGTGCAATCTGAAAGAAATGTCTATTTAGACATCGTCAAAGCCATTGAAGGGGTTAAACCCGCCATACTGACTTAAACGGCCTTTTAAGGCCCCCAGAGAATTTCCGACGAAACTTTCCTATTTAACGGCCTCCGGTTTGGGAGTCGATACGACAAAATAGTTTTGCACCAGTTTATCGTCCATCAACCGGTTGGCCATCTGCATGGCTTTTTCTTTCATCTCAAAAGGGCCAACGCGGATTTTGTACCAGGTTCCTCCCGCCTGCCGTGGCGATTTGATGATAAAGATATCTTTGACGCCATTCTCTTTAAGAGATTGGATGAGCCGCTCTGCATGCTTCGAGGAAGTGACCGCGGCGACTTGAATGGAATGCACTTTTTTCGGTTTCGAGGCCACCGGTTTGGGACCGGGTGAAGCAACCTCCAAGGACGGTGTTTTCTCTTCAACGGGTTTCTTTTGGCCGGTTTTCCACTCCAGGAGACCCAACCCCGCCAGAATCAGAAAAAAGACGACAGATAGAGAACCCAGTTTTAGCCACAGACGGGATTTACCAAACACGATCATCCCGTCAATCCCTTTGAGAAGAAACTTCCTGCTCAGACGTTTCAGGAAGTTTCCCACGGCAACGACTCCCGTCCACAACTGGTGGGTGAAGGAGGTTTTCATTCCCAGCCGAACCTTGAGACGGCTGATTTCCTGAATGTCGTCGCCACTCAACAAATGAACTTTTTTAAGACGCCCTGAAATCCGGCTTTCTTCCACCGTTTTCCTGATTTCAGTCTGTTTCCCCGATTCCAACTGGGAAAACGCTTGCCCGCACTTTTCGTGCAAAACCGGGTCGATCCCTTCTAAATGCCCTTCGCAATAACTTCGACCGAGGATTTCCCGCATCTTTCCCTCTTCCGGCAAATGAAGCGGAAGAGCCTGCAAGTAAAACCGAAGCGCGTTTATGTCGGCGCGTTGGTTATCGAGCAAAACGGGAATCACAAATTGCAGGATTTCAGAAGCCATCCCTGATTTGTTCTCCACCGCATAAAGAAACATCGGCTCCGTTTTACCGGTAAACTTTTTCTGCCGAAGAAATATTTTGGCGAGATGGTTGATGATAAATTTGTCTTTGAAGTCCTCCGCACGCAACATCACCAGGAGCAGATCGATTTCATAATCTGTCAAATCCCCTCCCTGCCCGAGGATGGAAAGCAGAGGAGCCCGAAATTTCGAGTTTTTGGGGTTTTGCAGAAACGCCTTCAAATAGATCTTGAGGGCTTCCGGTTCTTCACGGCCAATGGACAAAAGAAAGTCGGCGTATCTTCTGACCACCAGGCCGCGAAACCGGCGGGCCTGACCGGGAAGAAAGTAGGAGGACTCCGTGAAGCGGAGAAGATTTTCGAATTGCCGGGTGATCAACTCCTTATCCTGAAGCGGACCGACCTCCTTCAGGGCATGAAAGGCATTATGAAACCGCTGGTCGCCAATCTGTCCGTAAGCAAAAAAACCAAAGAAGAAGCAGATAAAAAGAAGCGCCCACTGAATCATCTCATCGTCAAACCCGGTCTTGGGAAGTGCAATTTCGTGAACCAGAAATAGTGTAAAAAACCCCAGAAAGATCAACAGGAAAAGTGAAATCCCGGTCCGCACCAGAAAGAATTTCAGGGTTTGAAACATCATCATTGGTTTTCCGGAGTGAAAAATAGTTCCGGTGACGCTGAGATTTCCTCTTCCGGGTTTGGCTCTTCAGGGAGGGGGCTTAGATCCAGTTCTTCCGGGACCGCCACTCTCAGGGTTTCCAGAGATAAACGGTCGGGGAATTTTCCGGTTCGAACATCGACCGTTTCAAACTTGATCCCCGCCGGAACCGGGAATTGCACTACATTTTTTCCCGCCAGTAACTTTTGCAGGAAAAAAAACCAGATCGGCGCCGCCGCCCGTCCGCCCGTCAACCCTTTGCCGTTGCGGCTCACCATCGATTCGTTGTTGTCGTAACCCACCCAGACCGAAACCGAAAGGTCTTTCGTGAACCCATTGAACCAGGCGTCTTTAAAGTCGTTGGTCGTGCCTGTCTTGCCCGCCGCCGGGTGCTTGAATCCCATTCGGCGCACCCCTCTTCCGGTCCCTCCATCCACCACCCCCTGCATCATGTCCAGCAGGGGATACATCATCTTCTGTGGAAATCTTTGGACCCCTTGGTAAAAATGTTCGTAGAGTTGATTGCCTTGAAAATCTTCAATTCGTTCGATGAAATAGGGTTCGTTGTAAACCCCCAGGTTGGCAACCACGCTGAAGGCCGAAGCTATTTCCAGGGGCGATACCCCTGATGTTCCCAAAGCCAGAGACAGGTTTTTCCCCAAAGGACTCTTGATGCCAAACCGCCGCGCGGTTTTGATCACTTTTTCAGGCCCCACTTCCTGCATGAGTTTCGCGGACACAACATTGATCGATTTCATCAGCGCTTTTTTCAGAATGATGTCGCCGGCAAATTCTTCACCGAAATTTTTCGGCTCCCAGGGAGCGGTGCCTTTTATTTCGATGGTGACCGGCTCATCCGTCACAACCGTGGCCGGTGAGTAACCCAATTCTTCCATAGCCGTCAGATAGACAAAGGGCTTGAAAGAGGAGCCGGGAAGACGGTTGCTGGAGACCGCCCGGTTGAACTGGCTGTGGGAATAATTTTTTCCGCCCAGCATGGCTCGCACCGCGCCGCTCTTGTTCTCCACGGAAATCAACGCAACCTGCAGGCCGTCCCTGGATTCCCGTTTTCGCATCCCTTCTTCAAGCGCTTCAAGATGCGAGAGGGCCGCTTTTAAAGCCAGTGATTGCTGGCGGCTGTCCAGAGTGGTGTAAATCTTCAACCCGCCAAAATGGACGAACTCCTTGCCATAGTCTTTTTCCAGCTTATCGAGGACAAAATCCAGAAAATAAAGATTGGGATCTGAAAAGTTTTTTGGCTGTAACAAGTTGAGGTCCGATTGGATGGCCTCCTCTTTTTGTTCCGCAGTGATCCACCCTTCGTTCTGCATTCGCTTCAGCACGTGACGAGCCCGATTCATGGCCCGTTCCATATTATTGAAAGGATTGGCGCTGTTGGGAGAGTTGGGCAGTCCGGCCAATAGCGCCGCCTGCAACAGGGTCAAATCCTGCGCGCGTTTCCCGAAATAGACCTGTGAGGCTTCCTCAACCCCATAGGCGCCGCTGCCAAAGTAAATTTGATTGCTGTAGGCTTCCAGGATCTCATCTTTTGTAAATGTGGCCTCGAGTTGCAACGCGATGAGGAGTTCCTTGATCTTGCGGACGAAATCCCTCTCAAAAGAAAAAAACAGATTCTTCGACAATTGCTGGGTGATGGTGCTGCCGCCCTGAATGACCCGTTTGGCCCGGATATTGGCGATGAAGGCGCGCACAAGCCCAACATGGTCGAGCCCCCGGTGGCTGAAAAAATTCGCGTCCTCGACCGCGACCATCGCGTTTAAAAAGTAAGGGGAGATATCTTCAATGGAAACCGGCCGCCGCTCACCGAGAACTTTGATCCTGTGTCCATCTGTGGAATAGATTTCCGTCGGCAGGCTCAGATTGATGGTTTCCAAATTGTCCGGAAGTTGCGGAAGGTCTTTGCTGAGAGCAAAATAGACGCCCATTCCAGCCAAAACCAAAAAGATCAGAAAGGCGTATAAAAAGAAATAAAATTTTTCAACCAGGGGGCGGGTCAAAAGGTTCCTCCGGAAGGAATCGCCAGGGAAGTTAAATCTCCAGTCGAATAGTCACCCTCCGTTTTTTCAAGTTGAGACAACATATTGTACGCAATGTCCAGAGGCACTGGAATCAGCAGAACGCCGATGTAGTAATCGGTGGAATATTCAATGCCGAACACCATGTGGTTTTCAGAGTTGGAAACTTCATCGGAAACTCCGACGCGGGTCACGTGATAATCCTTGCCCAGAAACCACCGCGGCTCGGGAAACACGGTTTTTTGAGTTTTGGGGTCCAGAGTCTGAACGATCGAAACCACCTGATCTCTGGAAAAAATCAGCGCTTCCGTAAACCCCATTTCCTCCAACCGGCCGCGCTTGATCGTGCGGGTCGATTGCACTTCGAACAACGCATCCACAGAAAGAAAAACTTCCCGCAGGGGCACACCTTGAAGATCGAGAAACCCTATGGTGATCCAGGGACCGAACCGCTTCAAGAACACGCGATCCCAGGTTTTTTCAGCATCGATTTGCAATAACTCATAGGACGAAATAATGCGCTCAGACCAGGGGCCGGGAAAGTCGAAATACAATTCTAGAAATTTTTTCCGGGTGACAACCAGGGGAAAGGCGGGTTCCACCTGTTCAAATAACTGCTTAAAGGTTTGAATCGACTCAGCGGAGTTTTCTTGAAGGTCCAGAACCGAACGAATCGATTGTATCTTGGCCTGCGCCACGAGAGCCTGCCGGTCCCGCTCCCAGATGCGGCCCAGTTGTGGCCGCTTATGGTTCTGCCACTTGAGGTAGTGGCCGATACCGCGCTCAAAAATCTTTCCATAAAACTCCAGGACGCCCACAGCTAAAAAAAGAGAAAGCAGTAGGATTCCCTGCCATTTCCCTGAAACACCGGCGGATTTCACCAAATTTTATCTCGCAGTAAATTTATGGGCGGAACGGATTTCCTTGGAACGTTTACCGGCCTCTTCGCGCGGTTTTTTTTGCTGGCCGGGCGGCTTTGGACTTTACCCGTTTGGCCGCTTTTTTGGTCTTGGTGGTTTTTTTAGCGCGGCCCACCTTCTTTTTGCCGGCGGTGGCCCCAGCTTTTTTTCCTTTTTTGGGGGCTTTGCCGATATTTTCCAAACTGTTTTTCTGAAGCTCCGGGTCCATTTTCCGGAAAATAGAGAGCAGTTTCTTTTCAGCCGCGTTGACCGTCAAAAGCTCTTGTTTGGATGGCTTTTTCAGGTTGATTTGCCCCGCAGCGAAATTGACCGTCCTGACCTCAGGAGGAGTTGAGTTTTTCGTCAACGTCTTTACAGGCGATATAAGACTTCTTGCCACTTCCTTGGTCAACAACTGTTCTAAAGACAGATTTCCCAATCTGGAGATTTTGACAAGTACCGAAACCGGAGCATCCCGCTCTCCTGCTTCATACCTGACATAGGTTCGAAACCCCACCTTCAGAATATCCGCCATCATGGACTGGGTGCACTTAAGTTCCTTGCGAATCGTCCTTAGGTTTTTGGCCAATATTGACATTCAATCTTCTCCTTCTCCGAAAAATGGTTCTGACATCGCTATTATAAACAAAGCAAACTTTCTTTATCAAACGGTTATTAGCAAATGGGCAGGTTTTTATACAATACGAACCCGGACAGACCTGTCGATTCCATCGCCGCCCTCTTAGCAGGCATCAGGAATTGAGAATTTTTGCCGCCTCCCTGGCGAAGTAGGTCAAAATCATTTGCGCCCCGGCGCGCTTGATGCTCAAGAGAATCTCCAGCATCACCCGTTCTCCATCCACCCAGTTTTTTTCGGCGGCGGCTTTGACCATGGAGTATTCCCCGCTCACATTATAAGCGGCCACGGGAACCCGCACTTCCTCACGAACCCGGCGAATGATATCCAGATAAGACAAAGCCGGCTTGACCATCACCATGTCCGCTCCCTCTTCGATGTCCTGCAGGACCTCACGCAGGCTTTCATCGCTGTTGGCCGGGTCCATCTGGTAAGAACAGCGGTCGCCAAATTTGGGAGAAGAGTCCGCCGCTTCCCGGAACGGGCCATAAAACCCCGAAGCATACTTCGCGGCATAGGAGAGAATGATCGTGTCCTGATGACTCGTCTCATCCAGCGCCCCCCGGATCGCCTGCACCCTTCCATCCATCATGTCCGAGGGGGCCACGATATCCGCTCCCGCTTCGGCATGTGTGTGCGCCATTTTTGCCAGCAACTCCAAAGTCGGGTCGTTTAAAATCTGATTGCCTTCCACTAATCCGCAATGCCCGTGATCGGTGTATTCATCGATACACACATCGGTGATGACAATCATCTCCGGGAAGGCCGATTTGATTTCCCGCACCGCGCGTTGCACGATTCCATCCGGGTTGTAGGCTTCAGAACCGCGAGCATCTTTTTTATCAGGAATGCCAAATAAAATGACCGCGGGAATTCCCAGAGTGTGGCTTTCTTTGACATCCAGGAGCAGATTATCGATCGAGCAACGGAAGATCCCCGGCATGGAGGAGATTTCCTGCCGAACCCCCTTCCCTTCACACACAAACATGGGGTCGATCAAATCATCCACGGATAGGCGGGTCTCCTGAACCAACCGTAGAATTCCCTTGCTGGCTCGCAGCCGTCTATATCGATGAATTGGAAAGGACATAAAAACGAAATGAAAAAAACTTGAATAAGAAAGATGAAGCTGATTTTGTTTTAAAAATCTCTGGGGCAAAAATGAAAGACTATCACAGGTTTGCGTCCACCTTCAAATTATTGAATCTCTGGAAACCATAACCTGCCGCCAGGGAAAAATTTGCCGATTCCCGGTCCCGGAAGACGACTTGAGTTCCGGAAATCAAAACCCAAATACATGACTCTTTTTTTAATCACAGTGTTAAAATTTTGACACAATTCATTGAAATCTAATGCCAAAAGCACAGACTTTTGACTCCCCTTAAAAACCGCGAAACCTAGAACCCTTTTTACTTTAAAGCCTTGAAAAGTTGGCAGAACCCTCTCACAGGATGGCACAACTCTTGCTCATGATAAAGATTGTATTTCCAAAATCCGATAACAAGGATGAGGTTGATTAATCTTTTTTAGGAGAAGGCTTTCATGGATCCCTTCGATTCTCACTTGGATAAGGCGTATGAAAAACTGAATAAAGCGATCATGAACGCGATCGTATCCTCAGAGGATGTCAGAGCGGTTCTGGCAGATTTTAAAGAAAAAGATATGATCAACAACCTTTCCGTTCTGAATTTGATACTCAGCCTGGAAGAACTTTCCGACCTGGTTTTCACAGACGATGATTCTTTTAGTCTTGAGCCTATGTCAGATGAGTTCGCCCCTCAAGAGGCCAAAAAACCGGAAAAAAACCAAGCGCCCAACCCGTTCAAGGTCGATGGCAGAAATTTGACCCCCAACGAAATTCTCTTCGAGAGGTATTTTCAAGGAAAATTTGACGCCGAAAAGTGGATGAAAAAAATAGGCATCAAACTTTAAACTCAGATTTTATTCCTTCTCAGTTCAAAGCAAAATGACAAAGGCCATGCCAGTCATTTTTGCATTGAACGAGGGTGGAACTGCATTTCATCCACCCCTCCGCCCTGTCCCCGTCAGTTCTTAAAAATTTTAGAATCACAGGATATATATTTGATCTGCTTAAGGGGAATCACAATGATCTCCTCCACGGTGGTGATTTCAAACAATTCCAGGTCGTCACTGAAGCCGTGTTTTTCTGTTTGTTCACATTCCATTTCCTGATTATCGACAAAAACCACCTTCAACCGGTACTGCATGCGCTCTCCTTTTAACTAATTATCTTTAAGAATATGGGCAGGTCTCAATTCGGGGAAGGCATCATTTCAAATTTCTTTGACAGAGGATCACCCAGATAATCCTCAACGTAATTTTTCAGATAGCCCTTTTCATACAATTTTTTATTGGACAAATTGGAATTCACTTTATTCAGAACTTTGAAGGTGCAACGGGGAAACTTGGCCTTGAATTCGTCAAACGTTTCTCCGGCGATGTCCATTTCCTCCTGAGACGATTTTTCCAGTATGACTTTCGGCAAATAAACCCGGGTCTGGCCCGTCAATCGTTTGGCGACATCGCTGAAGGTGAGAAGGGTCGAGCAGTTGGAATCGCCCCCTAAAGTGTCGTTGGGCACATAAAGGTATCTGGCGCGATTGGGACGAAACAGGGTCAGAATCTTGTAAACATTCCCGGCCATCACCACGGTGTCCTTTTTTTCCAATTCGCAGGCGTCAAATACCTTCATGATTTTTTTACGGTTGAGAAAGGAAGTGATGTCAGACTCTGTATGAAGCATCATGGTATTGGGAAGATTGTGGTCATACGTTTTCCGCGCCTCATCCGGAAGAAATTTCTTCCCATACCGCATCAGCGCCGTCGTTTCCGGATCGATATACTTCAAAGGCGTGAGGCAACCCATCCACAAAAGCACCTTGGAGTTGACCTTGGAAATCATTTTAGCGTCCCGCGACATGGTGTCGGGCCCAAGCGAATAAAAATTGGCGGAGGTCACCGCCGGCCCATCCAGTATTTTAAGGACCTGTTCCGCACTGGGCCCCTTGGGCATCAGTTTTTTCCGGGCTTCGGTGAGGGTGATCACTGACAGTTCAAAGTTGATCCGGCCGGGATGTTTTTCCGCCAACTTGTTGATCCGTACCGGGTCGGCATAACCGACGGTGAACATGATGATATTCTTGTCGGTCTTATCGAGAAACTCCTCGATCCAATCCAGAGCCTTCGGATGCAGGGGCAAATCCGTCCATTCCATATATTCGTTGCCGCCCAGGACCCAGGATTCATCCTTCTTTGTAGGGTATTTTTGAATTTCGTTGAGAATGAATTCCCAATCTTCTTGCGTGGTGCGGGGAGTGTCAAAGGTTTTTCGGTAGCTGTGATCTTTCTCGTAGCAAAACGTGCACTTCACCGGGCAGGTTTTTCCAAGGCTCAGTGGAATTTTCCGATCCTTGATTTCGGCTCTAAAAATGTCATGAAGAAATTCTTTGTCCACTATCCGGTTTCCTTTCCAATGCAACCAACTCCGGTCGGCTTAAAACGAAGATAGATACCTGTACTAATCCCAATCCTTGAAAATGGCCATCAACTGATCGTCCACAGGCACTTCCGTTTTCTGATCGTCACTCAATTCCTGGACCAATTGCTTGAGATGCACTGCGGCGCACCCCATATAAGCGATGCTTTCCTGCTGCTTTTTAAATCCCCCGGCTTTTAACTTCTTCTCCAGCTCAGGGAGGTGCTTTTCATCAAACGGATGAATCAACGCTGTTGTTTTGAAGGCATCAACCGCGTCATTGAAATTTTTTTTCTCATGATGTTCCATTCCCACCTTGAGACATTCCTGAGCCTCCCGGACCTCTTGGACCGTCACCGCGCCTACTTCCATAAGCTCTTATATCTCCTTGATCAATAAACAATTATTTACGAAAACGTCCCTTGCCCGCGCAAGGCAAACGCCACCCACCAGGATAGGGACCGGGGGGGTTCCAGCTATTCTATCACTCCACACGTCAGAATTGTCAAGTAGTTAGAAACGCATTGTTGAAAAAGGAAGGGAACGGAAAGAAAGGGAAGCTTAGGAAAGCATTTGACTGGAGATTCGATATGCCAGGAAAGGCACTCAAAAGATAGGACGAGGACAGATTCCCGCCCCGGGACCACAGGCCATTCCGCCTCCCTCTGGAGGCGGGCATCGGTCGATCAAAAAAGCCTGTTATTTTTTTTCTTCTACGTTATCCGGCTTTACCTGCTTGCCATGGGGGAACTTATTTTCCATAGAACACGAGGTAAGGACCGCCATACTAATCATTAAAACTAACAAGAACAAAACCTTTCTCATCCAACTCTCTCCTTTTTGTTTTGACGCGCATGCACTCAAAAAAATCAAAACTCCGAATTTCAGATTAAGCTTTTTATCAATATTTCTCCAATAATTCAATGAATTTTTTAATTTTTTTCCTTACAATCTCCATCCGGAAACTCAAATTGCTTTTCCCGAACTCGGAGCTTTAATGCCTGATTCTTCCAGGATGGACGCCGAAAAAATCAAAAAAAACCTCCATCCACTGCGCCTGGGTTCAAAAATCCTGGTTTTTGATACGCTCGATTCGACCAATGACCAGGCCAGGCGGTCCCTTAAGGAAGGCGCCCAGGAGGGACTGGTGCTGATCGCCGAATCGCAAACCAAGGGCCGGGGCCGCATGGGGCGCACCTGGGTTTCGCCGCCGCAAACCGGCATCTACCTGTCCGTGATTTTAAAACCCCCGATTGAGCCTGAACACCTGCCTCAGTTAACCCTGTTGGCCGGAGTGGCTGTCGTCCAGGCAGTCAATAAATTCACCCACACAAAGGCCCAGTTGAAGTGGCCCAATGACATCCTGTTAAACGGAAAAAAACTCTCTGGAATCCTATCAGAATACGACGCGGCTCCGAACGGTGAAAAGGCGGTCATCATAGGCATCGGCGTCAATGCCAACCACTCCCCCGCGGATTTTCCACAAGAATTGCTGCCATTCGCCACCTCCCTCAAGATCGAAACCGGCCAGGCCATCGACCGCCTGGCCCTGGCCGCCGTCCTCCTTGGCCACCTGGACCGGGAGTACCACGCCTATCTGAAAGACGGGATCCCGGCGATCCTGAAAAAATGGATGCAACACTCGGACATGTTCGGTGAAAAAATCACCGTCACAAAGGCCGGGTCGGTGATTCACGGGACCGCGACCAAGCTGGATGACAACGGCAGACTACTGATCCGCACGGCAAACGGAGAGGAATTGGCTCTCGATTCCGGGGAAGTCAGTCTCGGATCAAACTCACCGAAAGCATGAGTATTAAATCGAAAGTGGAGGAATTTTCTAAAAAGACCCAAACACCCCAATGCTGAAATGCACATCGGGTCCAGATCGGTAGCGGTCGGTTCCCAGCGGCCAGAGATGATATTCCTGGGCACGCAAAAGCGGGTACTCGTAGGACGTTTGATCCAGGGACCGGGTTTCTTTGCCCTCCACTTTTCCCACCAGGGTGATTTTCCGTCCCTTGGAAAAAATCTGCTCGTCCAGAACTTCCTGAGTCCGCACTAAAAAACGCCCGCCCACCTGGTCGTGCATTTCAGGCTCGAGACGATACCCCAGGGGTCTTTGCAAAATTTCCGCCCAGCCCCCGGAGGGGTCATTGCCCACCCGAATGATGGTTCCGCCAAATAAAACCGATTTTCCGGCATACCGCTCGGTGTTGCGCTGCAAATCCCCGAATAAAACATTCTGATCAGACTCATCGATGAGCGATTGCGAAAGAACCGGAGCGCATCCTGAAAAAAATACCAGAAACAACAGCAACAGATTTTGGCTAAATTGTGCCTTCATGAGAAAAGTCACCAAAAAAATGGATGCCGGTGATGGTGATGATTGTAAAAAGGATGGTAAAAGGGGTAATAGTAGGAAGGATAATAGGGATCATAATAGTAAGGATATTGGTTGTAAAGCTCCGCCAGACGCAGTTCCTCGGCCTCGATCACCGGAAAACGGTATTCCCGGTCGCCGATTTTTCCCATCTGACTGCCAACCACCCTTCCGGCTCCTATGATTTGCCGCCCCTTGAAATAAATTTCGGATTCCAGGTAACCGGGCCGGAGGAAAATAAAACGCCCCAGGGTTGAATCTTTGCCGCTCACATTGCCCGTGGAATCGATTTCTTTTTGCACCACCTCGATCTCACTTTTATCCGGGAAATTACGGGTCTCGACAATATCCCCTCCCAGCATCACCTTTTTCCCGACATAATTGTCCGGCGATTCAAACAGGCCGGAGGCGCTGACCAGAGGGTCCAGAGACTCACGCATGCCCTGGGATATGGGATGAGCGCAACCGAGCAAAGTTAGCAGTATACAACCAGAAACGACTCTAAAAAAAATCCCATTCATCACAATACCTGAGGTTCAACGACCGGATATAATATATAAAAATATACACATTTTTGAGGTTTTCTGCAAAAGTAATTTGGTAAAAAATACCGAATTATTTAATAAAAGAATGGGTTCTTGTTCCTCCTTTCCATTAACGCTAAAATGATTTTTTAAATGAAGTTCCCTGTTTTTTCTCCGGATAATGAGCCCGACTCAAAATTACTACAAAATTCTCGGCGTTGAAAAAAATGCTTCCTTTGCGGAAATCAAGAAACGCTACCGCGAGCTGGCCAAAAAGCATCACCCCGACGTCAACAACGGCAGTAAGAAGGCGGAAAACAACTTCAAGATCATCTCCACCGCTTACGACACTCTCAGCAACAAAAAAAAGCGCAAGGAATACGACCAGACCTACGGGCGGAAAACACAAACCAGAAGGCCATCGGGCGGCGGCTGGTCCGGTCAGGAATCCGATTTTGACTTCAGGGGAAGACGGCGGACCCAACAGCAGGACGATTTCCGCCAGACCCCGCCTGAGGAAGAACAAAGATTTGATCCTGAATTTCCGACCAGAGGCTTCGATCTGCAATTCATGGTCGATCTTCCTCTCAAAACAGTCGCTTTGGGAGGAACGATTCCCTACAGCTATGAAAAGCATGTCAAATGCCTGGACTGTGACGGGACCGGAAGCGACGATGCCGGGCCCTGCCCTGTCTGCAAAGGAAAGCGGCTGGTGGTCCAACCCGCCGCGATAGACGTAAAAATTCCGCCAGGCGTCGCGGACCGCTACACACTCAGAGTCGACAACGAAGGCGGCGAAGGTAAAAACGGCGGTCCGCCGGGGGATCTCTTGTTGCAGATTTGCATGGAACCGCACCCGCGGTTCAAACGGGTGCGGGACGACATCTATGCGGAAATCCCAATCTCTCCTGAATTGGCCGAGAAAGGCGGTCCTCTGGAAATCGAAACTCTGGATTCGGTTCAAACCATTGAGGTGGAGGATGGAACGTTGACAGGAGAGGAATTCCGAATCAAAGGTCAGGGCGCGGCGATTCTTTGGGGGAAGAAACGCGGGGATTTCGTTGTCAAATTCAAAATCACGGAGGAATGAATATTCGCCGGCGGTGATTTAGCCTTTCGCCTTGCGGGCTCGCACTTCCGCCGCATGCGCCTTGGCCCTTGCCAGCATGGCGGCTTTTTCTGCGGCGGATCGATTCTTTTTGGGTGTGGGCCCTGGAACTCCGCCGCCAGACGGGGCTTTGGCCGCCGCAGGTTTGGGAGCCGCTGACTCGGCGGATGCTTTGGCCGCTTCCGGCTCGGCAGTTTCCGCCGGAACTGAAGCCGCTTTGGCTTCGGCTGGATCGGGTTCCTTTCCAACAGGTGCAGGTGGCGCCTCTCCGTCCTTACGCACCAGGCGCATGGAGGACCAGACCTCCTGCGTCGGATAGGGAGTATCGATCCCTATTTTGCCATCGAAGCGAATTATCTTTTCATCCGAACATTCGGTGATCCAGGTGTTGCTGGCTCCACCCGCTTCAAAAATGGGATCGAGGGGAAACAGCGTCCCGTTTTTGTCCATGCATTCCTTGGTCTTGTCGAAAATCGTAAGAGCTTCGGCCTTGCTGGGAATACGCCAGTTGTCATACCCTGCAAACTTTTCTTTATTATTTTTGTCGACATATTCCCGGTGGTCCATCCAGGTGTAAAACCGGTGTTCGTCGAGCCAGGCGTCGGATTTTTTCCACATCAACCCGCTATTGGGGTCGGTGACAGTGCCATCGCCATTGTCGACCAAGGGTTTTGCGGGAGGTTTCTCTTTGGCTTTAGGTTTTGCGGCCGCTTTTGGCTTGGGCTTGGGCTTTTCACCGGCAGGTTTGGCGGGCGCCGCTTCCTCTTTTTTTTCAGGCGAGGCTTGCGTGTCTTCCATAAATCAATTCACTTCTTCAAAAAAATTTACTGCGTGGGTTTCGTTTGCACCGGGGTCCAGCTACAGCCTTCCAGGACCTGATTTAAATCTTTTCCGGATTGAGTCAGCTTGTTTAAAATTTCTCCAAGTTCGGTTGCGGAAAACGCATCCAAATGGACCATAAAACTTTCGCGGTAACTTGCCGCGTTATTTTTAATCCAATTCAAAATATTTTCTTCGCCTTTACTCTGCCCTTCCGCTTCCGACTGCTTGCGTCCTAAAAGATTAGTCTGTGAAACTCGAATTATTTCACATATCAAATCATCTTTAATTTGGCTCATTAGTGTCTCTCAATTCCTATTCTAATGGCTTTCACCATTGTGAGGAAAAAGGTGGTTAATCTATAACTATTTTTTAAGCTTGTCAAACCGATATTTGGCCGGCAAGTTTTAATCAATAAAAACAGCTAGTTATATGAAAATATCCTGCACAGAAAATACCCTCTCCATATACTAATATTTTATACCAGAGAAAAATTGGATGAAAGGAAATAATGAAGCCCAGGCTCGCGGCACGGTCCTTTTCGAATCAAACTTTTGTCCCGGTTCGAGGGTCCAGCGCATCGCGCAATCCATCGCCCAGAATATTGAAAGCAAGAATCGTTAAAAAAATGGCTATTGAAGGAAACAATATCAGGTGGGGATAAAATTTCACTGCCGTCCAGCCGTCATTGGCCAAAGTCCCCCAACTGCTGAAAGGCGGTGTGATTCCAAGTCCGATAAAACTGAGGGTCGATTCGGCAAGAATGGCAACGGGAATGCGGAAGCTCAAAGTAACAACCAACAAACCAATCATATTGGGAAGAATTTCCCTGGCGACGATCCGCAAATGACTGGCCCCCAAAGCGCGGGACGCTTCCACATAGGCCAGTTCCTTGATCCTCAGGACTTCCCCGCGCACCAGCCGGGCCACCGTCACCCAGCTCACCAGGGTCAGGGCGATGAAGATCCCGGTCACCCCCCGGCCCATCACCACCGTGATCAGAATGATCATCAAAAGGTCCGGCAACGCAAAGACCACATCGACGAAACGCATCATCACGTTGTCCGTGCGATTGCCGATGTATCCGGAGACTGCGCCGTAAATCGTTCCGATGACGATCGCCAGCAAGGTGGTGACCACACCGATGAAAAGCGAGACCCGCGCGCCGTAAATCATCCGCGACAGCAGATCCCGGCCCAGACGGTCGGTCCCCAGCCAGTTGGCCGCATTGGGCGAAGCCAGCGTGTTCAACGTGTCCTGAGTCTCATACGAAAACGGAGCCACCCACGGCGCGAAAATTGCGGCCAATGAGAGAACTAACAGGAACAGCGCGCTGAGTTGAGAAGATAAAGAAAAATTTTTCATGCGGGGATGATTGGTTTTTTATCCATTCTCAAGTTATTTCCCCAGAGAAACTCTGGGATCGAGCCAGACATAAAGCATATCGACGACGATGTTCGCCAGAATGATCAGCACCGCATACACCAGCGTCACTCCCATAATCAGCGGATAATCGCGGTTGGTCACGGCGGTGATGAAAAAACTGCCCATGCCGGGAATCGAAAAAATGAATTCGATCACAAACGATCCGGTCACCAGCCCGGCAACCAGCGGCCCCATGACGGAAACGATAGGAAAAATGGAATTTTTGAGCGCGTGTTTTAAAAGCACGACCGGTTCCGACAAACCTTTCGCTCGGGCGGTGCGAATGTAATCGGAAGTCAACACGTCGAGCACCGTGGAGCGCGTCAAGCGGGCGATGTATCCGGCGAATCCGGCGCCCAACGCGAAGGCGGGCATCAGCACATGGCGCGGCCCTTCCCACAGCGCCGGGGGCAGCCAATGAAGCTTGTGTGAAAGTCCCCAGACCAGCACCGTCCCCAGGACAAAGCTGGGTACGGAAATCCCCAGGGTCGCCAGAAAAACAACCGTCCGGTCCACCGCCGAATTTCGCCAATACGCGGAAATGATCCCCGCCGGAATGCCGAAGCCGATGATGACCCCCACCGCGCACAACCCCAGCGTCAATGAAACAGGAAACGTTTCCGCGATGATGGCGGACACATCGCGGCCCAGGTATTTGAAAGAAGGTCCCAGATCGCCCTGCAATATCTGTTTCATATAAAGCAGGTATTGCGTGACCAGCGGTTTGTCCAGATGGTATTTGGCTTCGATATTGGCGATGATTTCCGGTGGGAGTTTTTTCTCGCTGTCAAACGGCCCGCCGGGAACCAGGTGCATGATGCCGAAGGTCAAGGTCGCCACCGTGATCAATACCGGAATGCCGTGCAGTAAGCGTTTGAAAAAATAGCCAATCATTTCGACATCCTACCATAATCGAAAAGTTTCCGGGCAATGGCGCGTGAGGGGTTGCTCCGCCTTTCCGGCGTAAGATATAATGCTCGTTTCCATTTAAGATTCCATCTCCCCACTAATCTTTTAAAATCCCGGTACTGAAGCTCCATGGCCTTTTATTCACTTAAAGAATTCATCGACCGCCTTGAGCAGGAAGATGAGCTGGTAAGAATCAGCGAACCGGTTTCTCCCATTCTGGAGATTTCCGAGATCACCGACCGGGTGTCCAAAATGCCCGGTGGCGGCAGGGCGCTGTTGTTCGAAAACGTCGAAGGCTCCGCCATGCCGGTGCTGATCAACGCCTTCGGCAGCACCCGCCGGATGAACCTGGCTTTGGGCGTCGACGACATCGAAGACATCGCCCAGGAAATCGACCGCTACCTGAAGATCGCCCCACCGGCGACGCTCATCGACAAGGTCAAACTTCTTCCGCTTTTGTTGAACGCGGCAAATTTTCCGCCAAAAATGGTGGGCAAAAGCAAGGCCCCCTGCCAGGAAGTGGTCCATCTCGGTGACGCCGTCGATCTTTACACGATCCCGGTCCTGCAATGCTGGCCTGCCGATGCCGGACGCTTCATCACCTTTCCCATCGTCGTCAACCGCAGTGCCGACGATAAATTGAGAAATGTCGGTCTCTACCGCATGCAGATCTACGACAAAAAAACCACCGCCATGCACTGGCACATTCATAAAGACGGAGCGCATTTTTTTCACGAGTTCCGCCGCCAGAACAAGAAAATGGAAGTGGCCGTCGCCATCGGCGCCGACCCGGCGGTGTGCTATTCCGCCTCCGCTCCCCTGCCCTACGGCATCGACGAATTTCTGCTGGCGGGCTTCATCCGCAAGTCAGCGGTGCCGCTGGTCAAATGCAAAACGGTCGATCTGGAAGTCCCGGCCACAGCGGAAATCGTTCTGGAAGGATACATCGATCCTCAGGAGATGCGCCTGGAAGGCCCCTTTGGCGATCACACCGGATATTATTCCCAGGACGGGGACTATCCGGTGTTCCATGTGACGGCCGTCACCCATCGCAAAAACCCCGTCTACCTGACCACCATCGTCGGCATCCCGCCGCAGGAGGATTTTTATCTCGGCAAGGCCACCGAGCGCATCTTTCTGCCGCTCATGCGCACACAACTGCCGGAAATCGTCGACATGGACATGCCGTTAGAAGGCGTGTTTCACAACTCCGTCATCATCTCCATCGACAAACGCTATCCCATGCAGGCCCGGCGCATGATGAGCGCCCTGTGGGGCCTGGGGCAGATGAGCTTCGTCAAAACCATTCTGGTGGTGGACGCGAATGTCGATGTCCACGACACGGAAGCTGTTTTACAGGTTCTTTTCGACCGGGTGGATTTTAAGCGCGACCTGTTTTTCTCCGAAGGCATTCTCGACGTTTTGAACCACGCTTCAGATCAAGCTTTGTATGGCTCCAAACTGGGAATCGACGTCACCACCAAAATAGATGGCGAACCCGGCTTTGAAGAAGATTTAACTTCCAGCCGCTCTCCAGAAACCCTGCCTCACCCGAGGGCGGTGGTGGAGAGGTTTAAAGAAGTCAAAGATTGCAGAATCCTGGACCGTAAAGTCCGGCATCCGGTGATGTTCGTGGCGTTCAAAAAAGCCCGCGCCCACCAGGCAAGTCAGTTCATTTCCGAGTTTTTCAAGAATCCGGGATTCGCTTCGATCTCCATCCTCATCGTGCTGGAGGAGCATGTCGATCTACAGAATTATTCTGCCGTCATGTGGAAATTTTTCAATAACCTCGACCCCAAACGGGATTTCCACTTTGTAGGCGACCATCTGGGAATCGACGTGACCCGTAAATTCCCCGAGGAAGGTTACCGACAAAACTGGCCGGACGAAATCGTCATGTCGCAGGAGATCAAGGAGCAGGTTGACGGGAAGTGGGAAAAACTATTTGGCCTATTGACGTAGAAAATATTTGTCATGAATTTTTTAAAAATAGTTTTATCGGCATTAACCCTTTCTTTTTTAGGCGCTTGTGCAGGAAATTTATCTATAGGAGCACGCTATCATAATCAAGGAGACTATGAAAAAGCGATCGAATATTTTAGCAAGGCATTATCAGATAAAAGTAATTCATACGAGTATCCGCCTCATGTTATTTACAACATCCGAGGAATTTCCTACTTCAAAAATAGCCAGTATGACCAAGCCATCGCGGATTACAGCAAAGCCATTTCTCTGAAACCGGATTATGCAGAAGCACATCATAATCGCGGCTTAGCTTATGAATATCAACAAGAGTATGATCAGGCACTTTCTAATTTCGACGAAGCCATAAATTTAAATCCAGAATTTTCCCATGCTTATGTTAGTCGCGGCTCTCTTTTTGAAACATTGGGTCGAAACGATCAAGCAATCGCTGAATATGATAGAGCAATTGCTCTTGACCCAAACAATGTGACCGCTTATATCTCTCGAGGGCAATTTTATTGGAACATTAAACAATATGACTTGGCCCTAAAAAATTTTGACTCCGCTATCGCCCGAAACCCCCTTGGTTATTCACCCTACATCCAGAGAGGTTATGCCAATTTTTACTTAGGTCGTAATATCGAAGCTGCCAATGATTTTGAAAATTCAGCTATCAATGAAGAAGACGTAACGTTATCAATTTATGCGACAATTTGGCGCTACTTGGCCTTAGAGCGTCAGGGAAAGAATGGCAAGACCATTTTAAAAGAAATATCCCGGGGCTTTGACCTTCAGGAATGGCCGGGTCTTTTGATTTCTTTGTATCTCGGTGGTATCTCACCTAGGGAAGTTATTGACAAAAGTGAGGACAACGACAAAACTTTGGAAAGTCTGAAAAAGTGTTTCGCATATTTTCATCTAGGACAATTTTATCTTCTTCAGGAAAAAAAATCCCTGGCAATTGATATGTTCCGCAAAACAGCCAGTTTTGAGGATTGCCCATTAATTGAGCTTCCCGCAGCATTGGAAGAACTGGAACGGATGCGCTTATTGCCAACATAGTCATAGATTAAATCCTCCACTATTTTAGCTTTCAAATATAATAATAAATCATTTCAACATTTTTAAGCACCCATATGGCTTCAGACAATCTGACAATCAAAGGCGCGAGGGAACACAACCTCAAGAACATTTCCCTGACGCTTCCGAGAAACAAGCTGGTGGTCATCACCGGCTTGAGTGGTTCCGGCAAGTCTTCACTGGCCTTCGACACCATCTATGCCGAGGGACAGCGCCGCTATGTGGAATCCCTTTCCGCCTATGCCCGGCAGTTTCTGGAATTGATGGAAAAACCGGACGTCGATTATATCGAAGGGCTGTCTCCTGCAATTTCCATCGAACAAAAAACCTCCAGCCGCAACCCGCGCTCCACCGTGGGAACGGTCACCGAAATCTACGATTATCTCAGGCTCCTGTACGCGCGCGTCGGGAAGGTATTTTGTTACGGATGCGAACGCCAGATCTCCTCGCAAACGGTGCAACAGATCACCGACCAGGTGCTGGACATCCCTCTCGGAGAAAAAATCCTCATCCTCGCGCCGTTGGTGCAAAACCGCAAAGGGGAGTTCAAGAAAGAGCTGGCCGGACTTAGGAAAAAAGGTTTTGTCCGAGCGCGGGTGGATAACAATGTGGTTTCCCTCGACGAAGAGATCGTGCTGGATAAAAAGTTCAAGCACAGCATCGAAGCCGTGGTCGACCGTCTGGTCATCAAGGACGACATGGGCAAACGGCTGGCGGAATCGGTCGAGATGGGCCTCAACCAGGGAGAAGGATCGCTGGTGGTGTCGCTTCTCGGTGAAAACGGCTCCGGCAGGGAGTTGCTGTTCAGCGAAAAATTCGCCTGCAATTATTGCGGCATCAGTTACCCGGAACTGGAACCGCGCCTGTTTTCCTTCAACAACCCTAATGGCGCCTGCCCAAAATGCGACGGACTGGGAAACAAGATGGTCATCGATCCCGATCTGGTCATCCCCGACCCCTCTCTGTCAATCCGCGACGGAGCCTTCAAACCCTGGGAGAACAAAAACTCGCTGCACTTTCATCAAATGCTGGACACCATCTCCACGCATTTCAAATTCAAACTCACCAAACCCTATAAGGATCTTCCCAAGAAGGTGCAAAAAATCCTTTTGTACGGAGCGGGAGAGGAACCGATCAAATATTATTATGAAAAGGAGAGCCGCCGTCATTTTTATACGGGTACCTTCGACGGAATCATCCCCGATTTGGAACGGCGCTACCGCGAAACCGACTCGCATTCCATTCGCGAGGACATCGCCAAATACATGCGTCCCCTGCCCTGCTCGATGTGCAACGGCACGCGCCTGAAAAAAGAATCGGTTGCCGTTCGCGTCGGCGACAAAAACATCGTGGCGCTGACAGATATGTCAATCACTCAGCTCGCGGATTTTTTCAACAAGCTCAAGCTGACGGAGCAGGAACAATCCATCGCCCGGCGCATCGTCAAGGAAGTCAAGGAACGGCTCGGTTTTCTGTCCAATGTCGGCCTCGACTACCTGACCCTGAACCGTTCCGCCGCCACCCTGTCCGGAGGCGAGAGCCAACGCATTCGCCTGGCGACACAGATCGGCTCCAGCCTCATGGGGGTTCTCTACGTGCTGGACGAACCGAGCATCGGCCTGCACCAACGGGACAACGACCGTCTGCTGAATACCCTGACCCGGCTTCGCGATCTGGGCAACACGGTGATCGTGGTCGAACACGATGAAAAAACCATCCTCACTTCCGATCACGTCGTCGACCTGGGGCCGGGGGCCGGACGGCACGGCGGCGACATCGTTTTTACCGGGCCGCCTAAAAAACTGCTGAAAGATAAAAATTCTCTGACCGGAAAATACCTGTCCGGACGAAAAAAAATTCCCATCCCAAAAACCCGCAGAAAGGGAAACGGCAAAACTCTCAGCATCCAGGGAGCCCGGCAAAACAATCTGAAAAACCTGGAGGCCAAATTTCCTCTGGGGACGCTCGTGTGCGTGACCGGCGTGTCAGGTTCCGGGAAAAGCACATTGATCATAGAAATTCTCTTTAAAGCCCTGTCACAGCACTTCTGGAGATCCACCGACAAGCCTGGAAAATTTGCCAAGATCGCCGGCATTCAATACCTCGACAAGGTGATCGATATCGACCAGTCTCCCATCGGCAGAACGCCGCGCTCCAACCCGGCCACTTACACGGGGGTCTTCACCCTCGTCCGCGAATTGTTCAGCCAGGTTCCAGATGCCAGAGTGCGTGGCTACAAACCAGGCAGATTCAGTTTTAACGTTAAAGGCGGCCGTTGCGAGGCCTGCCAGGGCGACGGCGTGTTGAAAGTCGAAATGCATTTTCTTCCCGACGTGTTCGTCACCTGCGAAGTCTGCCAGGGCAAACGCTTCAACCGCGAAACGCTGGAAATTCTATACAAAGGTAAGAACATCGCCGATGTCCTGGAGATGACGGTGGAGGAAGCCGCGGAGTTTTTCAAAAATATTCCTTCCATCAAAATCAAACTGCAAACCATCGCCGAGGTGGGTCTCGACTACATCCACCTGGGTCAGCCGGCGACAACACTGTCCGGTGGCGAGGCCCAGCGAGTCAAGCTCTCCAAGGAATTGAGCAAACGCAGTACCGGACAAACCCTCTACATTCTCGACGAACCGACGACCGGCCTGCATTTCGCCGATATCGAACAACTTCTTAAAGTTTTAGCCAGGCTGGTGGATGCGGGAAACACCGTGGTCATCATCGAACACAATATGGATGTGATCAAAACCGCCGATCATATCATCGATCTCGGACCTGAAGGGGGAGACAACGGCGGCCAGATTCTCGCGGAAGGAACGCCGGAAACGGTGAGCAAAAATAAAAATTCCTTCACCGGGCAGTATTTAAAGGAAGTGCTACAGAACAATTAAAGGAGGGGATCTCCAAAACCGGAGATGAGTTTTAGTGTTTTTCCGTGTGTTCCAGACGGGCGACGGCGCGGAACAGGTCGTCCTGTGCTTCTTTAAAGGCTTCGTCGGTGAGATCGGGCTGGCTGAGAATTTTCTCGGCCTTGGCTTTCGCCGTCTCGGCCCGTGTCCGGTCGACCTCGTCAAGAAACTCAGCCGTCTCCGCCAGGATAATAACGCGGTTGTCGGTGACTTCCAGATACCCGCCGCTCACGATGAGCTCCGTGGTTTCCTCGCCCTTTTCATAGGATAGAGGCCCTGGGCGCAGGTTGGTGATGATCGGCGCGTGGTCGTACAAAATACCCAGGTCGCCTTCCGAACCGGGAACGTTAACCTGGTCCACCATATCATTGACCACCAGCTTTTCCGGGGTCACGATACTCAATGTCAGTTGATCAGCCATATTATGATGATTTCGATTGCAGTTTCTTTTCTTTTTCCATCACTTCATCCAGGTTGCCCACCATATAGAACGCCTGTTCGGACACGTCGTCCATCCGGCCTTCGATGATTTCTTTGAACCCTTCGATGGTGTCTTTCACTTTGACATATTTCCCCGGCGAGCCGGTGAACACTTCCGCAACGAAAAATGGTTGCGAGAGATATTTCTGAATTTTTCGGGCGCGCATGACGGTCGCCTTGTCTTCTTCCGACAACTCGTCCATTCCCAGAATAGCGATGATGTCCTGAAGGTCTTTATAGCGCTGAAGGACCTTTTGTACACCTCGTGCCACGTTGTAATGATCTTCACCCAGAATTTCGGGGTCGAGAATCCGGGACGTGGAATCCAGTGGATCCACTGCGGGATAAATCCCAAGCTCCGAGATACGTCGATTCAAAACCGTGGTCGCATCGAGATGCGCGAACGTCGTTGCCGGCGCCGGGTCGGTCAAGTCATCGGCAGGCACATAAACCGCCTGAACCGAGGTGATCGAACCTTTTTTCGTAGAGGTGATTCTCTCCTGTAAATTTCCCATCTCCGTTGCCAGCGTCGGCTGATAACCCACCGCCGAAGGGATACGCCCCAACAGCGCCGACACTTCCGAGCCTGCCTGCGAGAAACGGAAAATATTATCGATGAACAGCAGAACGTCTTGTCCACCGACATCGCGAAAATATTCGGCCATCGTCAACCCCGTCAAGGCAACGCGCATACGGGCGCCCGGAGGCTCCGTCATCTGGCCATAGATCAACGCTGTTTTGTCGATAACATTGGAATCCACCATCTCATGGTACAAATCGTTGCCTTCGCGGGTTCTTTCGCCAACGCCTGCGAACACGGAATAACCACTGTGCTCGGCGCCGATATTACGAATCAATTCCATGATGAGAACGGTCTTGCCCACGCCCGCTCCACCGAACAGCCCGGTCTTGCCGCCTTTGAGATAAGGTTCCAGAAGATCGATGACCTTGATGCCGGTTTCCAGCATTTCCATTTTGGTGTCCTGATCTTCGAAAGAAGGCGCATCGCGATGAATGCTCCAACGATCCTTGGACTCTACAGAAGGCTTTTTATCGGCAGGCTCTCCAACCACGTTCAGGATCCGCCCTAACACCTCTTTGCCAACGGGAACGGTGATCGGTGCGCCGGTGTCTTCCACATCGACGCCGCGAACCAATCCATCGGTCGGGTGCATTGAAACGGTACGAACCGAATTATTGCCAAGATGCAGAGCCACTTCACAAACGATGTCGGCTTCCCCTTCGATGGGGTTTTTGATATTGACCGCATTGTATAAATCGGGCAGTGTTCCGTCGGCAAAGTTAACATCCACAACGGGACCCATCACTTGGGAGATTTTTCCAATATTTTTTCCGCTCATTGAGATCCTTCCTCCACGATTCTAAAATTTCCTATCATCAGGCCTTTAGCGCTTCGGCCCCGTTTACGATTTCGATTAATTCTTTGGTGATATAGGCCTGCCGGGCTTTATTGTATGTCAAGCTCAGTCCATTGATCATATCGCCGGCGTTACGCGAGGCGTTGTCCATTGCCGTCATTCGGGCTCCCTGCTCACTGGCGCTGGACTCCAGCAACGCACGATACACTTGCACGGTCATATAGCGTTGCAAAAGCGCATCCAGAATAGATTCTTCATCTGGCTCATAAATATATTCCGGCACATGATCCGTTTCTTTCGCGGCCTCCAAAGGCTCAGAAACCACGGGCAGGAGCTGTTCCACAACCACTTCCTGTTGTATGACCGACTTGAACTCATTGTATACCATGAAAATTTTATCGACCTTTTTGGCGATAAACATCTCCGCCAGCAAATCGCCGATCTCTTGGGCCTTGGCGTAATTAAAATCACGGGTCCAGTCGATGAACTCGTGAGCAATCGGAGTGGAACGGTGCCGAAAAAAGTCTTTTCCTTTTTTACCGGCCAGTACCAGGCTCAGGTTTTTATCATCGCTTTCCGCAATTAACTTCGCCGCCCGGCGAATGATATTGCCGTTGAACCCGCCACACAAGCCCTTATCCGCCGTCACCACCATGACCAGAACATTACCGCCGTCCCTTTGATCGAGAAGCGAATGCAGGTCGGGATTGCATCGTGCGGAGATATGGTTCAACACGTCTCTCAGTTTCAGCGCATAAGGACGGGCATCCTGAATGGCTTTCTGTGCCTTACGTAACTTCGATGCGGCAACCAGCTTCATGGCCTTGGTGATCTGCTGGGTGTTCTTGACGCTCTTGATTCTTCGTTTGATGTCTTTTAAGTTAGGCATGGCTTGGGTTTAGAATAATCCCTTGTATTCCTGAATGACTTCCTTCAGCTTCGCTTCCTTGGCATCGTCCAGCTTCTTATCCTTTTCAATACCGCTGATGATGTCGGGATATTTTTCCCCGATAAAATTCAACAAACCATTTTCAAATTTCTTAACATCCCCGATGGCAATATCTTCCAACAACCCGCGAACACCCGCAAAAATCGCAATGATCTGCTGGGCTACGGAAAGCGGTTTGTACTGATCCTGCTTGAGAATCTCAACCAGCCGTTCCCCGCGAGACAACTGCGCTTGAGTCGCGGCGTCCAGGTCACTGCCAAACTGGGCAAAAGCCGCCATTTCACGGTATTGCGCCAGATCGAGCCGCAACTGGCCCGCCACCTGCTTCATGCCCTTGATTTGCGCGGAACCACCCACCCGAGATACCGACAGCCCGACGTTAATTGCCGGACGAACGCCTGAAAAAAACAGATCGGTTTCCAAAAAGATTTGACCGTCGGTGATGGAAATCACGTTGGTCGGGATGTAAGCCGAAACATCACCCGCCTGGGTTTCGATGATCGGAAGAGCGGTCATGGAACCCGCGCCCAGTTCGTCGCTGACCTTTGCGGCGCGCTCGAGCAATCTTGAGTGAAGAAAGAAAACGTCTCCCGGATAGGCTTCCCGTCCCGGAGGGCGTCTCAGCAAAAGCGAAAGCTGGCGATACGCTGCCGCTTGCTTAGTCAGATCATCGTAAATGATGAGGCAATGCTGACCATTATCGCGGAAATATTCGCCCATCGCGCAACCTGCATAGGGTGCGATGAACTGCATGGGAGCCGGCTCACTGGCGGATGCGGAAACCACGATGGTGTACTTCATCGCATCGTGCTCTTCCAGAGTTTTCACCACACGGGCAACGGTGGAGCGTTTTTGACCGACCGCCACATAAATACAGAATACGTTCTGACCTTTCTGATTGATGATGGTGTCGATCGCGACCGCTGTTTTACCGGTCTGCCGGTCGCCAATGATCAACTCCCGCTGACCGCGACCGATCGGAATCATGCCGTCGATGGCCTTGATGCCCGTCTGCATGGGCTCGTGCACGGATTTTCGGTCAATTACGCCGGGAGCGATTCGTTCAATGGGTCCAAATTTTTCGGTCTTAACCGGCCCTCGGCCATCGATGGGCTCTCCCAGCGCATTCACCACCCGTCCGATCAACTCCGGCCCGATGGGAACTTCCATGATGCGTCCAGTGCGCTTGACCTCATCGCCTTCTTTAATATCGCTGTCAAATCCGAGGAGAATGGCGCCGACATTATCTTCTTCCAGATTCAGGACCATGCCAACCAAACCGCCAGGGAATTCCAAAAGTTCGCCGGACATCGCATTTTCCAACCCATAGACCCGGGCAATACCGTCACCAACGGAAATCACGCGACCGGTTTCTTTGAGCTCGACACTCTCTTCAAACCCCTGGATCTGTTTTTCGATCAGAGAACTGATCTCATCGGCTCGCAAGCTCACTTAGGCTACCTCCTCTTTTTCCAATTTTTGTTTTAATATCGCCAGACGATTTTTAATGGTCGCATCGGCAACCTGATCTCCGATTTTCAGCTGAACGCCGCCGATCAAAGATTCGTTCACATGGGTATCGATCAAAACCGTCTTGCCAAAATTATTGCTCAAAGCCGACCGCAACCGTTCGACATTATCACTGGTCAATTTATCCGCCGAACGAACAGACACTCTGATCTGGTTCAACCTGCGATCGACGATTTTTTCAAAATATTCAGATATGTTTTTGAGAAAGAGGACCTTGTTCCTCTCCGACAATATCAACATCAAATTGCGCACGCCCTGCTCCACCTTCAGGCGGTCGCACAATTCCCCGATCAGATTATTTTTCTTCTCCAGGGGAATGGCGGGATTCGCAAAAAATCCGGACAATTTGCTCTGCCCTTCAAACGCGCTCTGAATCGCCTGCAGATGATCCAGAACTGAACTCAACAGGGAATCGTCCTTGACACTGTCTGACAACGCTTCCGCGTATCGTTTGCCAATCAGGTTTTCAATCATTAGTTACCGTTTCTTGAGTCGCAGAATACGAGTTCTAGATACCATCAATTCATTCGCCCTTGCTGCATTTCTTTAATCACTTCTTCAATGGATTCTTCAGCGAGTTTTTTCTTATCCGATGCATCCAAAGTCTTTTTCAGGAATTTTTCAGTCGATGCGATCGTCAGAGCGGCGGTGTAACTGCGGATTTCCCCGAGAAGTTTATTGCGCGAAGTTTCAATTTCCCGTTCCATATCCGTTTGCATCTGTCTCACTTTGGCCTGGGTCTCTTCAAGCGTTTTTTCCTGAATTTTCTTGGCCTCCGCGGTTGCCATCTGCACAATGGTGGCGGCTTTTTCATGGGCGCTTTTGAGTTCACCCTGCAATTCTTCCTTGATAGCGACCGCATCCTGTTTCAATTGCTCAGCGCCTTCAATATCCGTGCGGATCTTTTTTTCACGCTCTTCGAGGGCTGCCAGGATTGGCGGGAAGGCATATTTTTTGAGCAATAAAAATAAAAGCCCAAAAGAAAGCAGCGACCAAAAAATAAGTGAACCAAAAACCTCGACTTGCTCAAACTGTGGCATCGTATCCCTTTCAACCTTAAAAGGAAGTGTTAGAACGAGGAAAGGGCTCCGTCAAACAGACGCCCCACCCTTGGAAATAAACCTGATCTAGGGCATGATGATAAATGCAATGACCAGAGCGTAAAGCGCAATCGCTTCAACCAGAGCAAACCCGATCCAGCAGTACTTGGCCACACGCGCCTCGGCGTTTGGTTGACGTCCTACGGTTTCAATGGTTTTGGCAAAAATATAGGCAATTCCCAAAGCGGCGCCGAAAAACCCCGCCGCACACAACCCCATGCCAACAAATGCTGCTGCTTCTGCACCCATGCTCAATCTCCTTTTTTCACAATAATTAATGTAAATTGATTACGTCGCCAATATAAACACACGTCAAAGTCGTAAAGATATAGGCTTGGATAAAGGCAATCGCGATTTCCAATCCGTTAATGATTACCGTAAATCCGAAAGGCATCCATCCGATCCAGATCGATGCGCTCATCGCCAACCCGAAAAGAACCGCCAGAACCGTATGCCCCGCTGTCATGTTTGCAAACAAACGCACGGAAAGTGACAACGGACGGGCCAGCATACTGATGACTTCGATGGGAATCATGACGGGAATCATGATTTTAGGAATTCCAGGCGGAACCAGAATAGTGAGGAAGTGCATCCCGTGTCTGGAAAAACCGATCACCAAGGTCATCAGGAAAATACCCAGCGCAAACGCCCCGGTGACCGCCAATTGACTGGTAATGGTATAGGACCCTGGAACCAGCCCGATCAAGTTGCAAGTCAGAATGAAAATAAACACCGTCGCCACAAACGAGAAATACTTTTTTCCCTCTTTCTTGCCGATGAATTCGTCCACCATGCCTCGAATAAATTCCATCGCGATTTCTAAAACACTTTGCATTTTTCCTGGAATCGCTTTGGTTCCCTTATTGACAACCAACATGAACAGCGCAAAAACAATGACCAATCCCACCCACATGGCGATGACCGCCTTATTGATGGAAATATCCACTCCCATCACACTCAGAGGAATGATGGGATGCAATTCAAAATGATGTAAAGGGCTATCCATAGTTCTTTCTGATCGTCCTTATCTTTTTTAGTCGTTATTTTTTTCCTGATCGCTTTTTTCGATCTTATCAATCTCTTGGGTCATGTGCTGAGCGGCCCGGTAAACGTTGAGCATACCCGCAGCTCCGCCCAGAATCACCCCGACCGCAATCCCCCAGGGTTTCGTTTCGAAATAATAGTCCACCCCGTACCCCATGATTGCGCCTAAACCTGTTGCAACCGTCATTTCCGTCCCTAACCTGAATGCAATGCCCAAGCCCTGACGGAAGTCGTTGCTTTTGTTCATTAAATTTTTTTTGGGGAAACGACTTAAAAGGAAAAAGCGAGGCTATAGTACAACAAACTGTTTTATTTGTCCAAAAAAGTTTTGCATAATTTAATTGTTATTAGAAGTCAATCGGGTTGATCATCAAAGGCGAGGTTATTTGATAGCCTGAACGGGAAAACGGGTCATCAAAAATCCCATCAGTCTAGTAAGGAAGCTTTCCGTATTCTTCCTCGTATTGCTCCAGAGGAACCATTTCGATGGCATCCCACGGGCATCCCTCTAAAAATGTGTCCATGGGACCTTTGGAAATACATTTTTTACAGCCAATGCACAACAGCGGATCCACCTCGACGCGATTAAAAATAGGGGCATCCGGATTCTCGACCTCGTACATGCAATTGTCAACCGGGCACTCGGTAATACAGATTGGCGATCCACTGCAACCGGTGCAGGCATCGTTAATGATCGCCAGTATTTTGGGTTTGCGTTTTCTTTGTACGTTCCTTTTTGCTTTTTCTGTAACGGCCATGAGATATCCAAACGTTTGAAAATTGATGTATTTGTAAGGAGAAACACGTCCCTTATATAGTAACAAAACGAGTCAGATTATTACCAGATTATTTATCCATTTTCAATACAAACCATCAAATCACGTGAATTTCCAGCCTTTTTTCAATAACAATCCCATCCCAACAAAATCACTCCCCCATCTGCAGGGCAGAAATCCCCCGGCACCGCCGCAAAGGTTTTTCATTTACACCACTTAGCGGCTGTATTAAGATAAACCGATATTGGACTCGATATCCTCCTTGAAAAAGAGCTATCGCGTCAAAGACCAGGAGAAGGCGTTCAACCCTTTGATTTTATATGGAAAAATTATCAACCTTAGAAATCCCCGTTCTCATCCCGAAAAAGACAAAGGAAGAGATGGAAACCTATATAGAAAAATGTCATTCCAGCGGATTCTCGGGCAGGACCAGCCCAAACGAATCATCCAAAACGCCCTTCAGGGCAACAGTGTAGCGCACGCTTATCTGTTCTATGGCCAGGAAAGCATAGGTAAGAAGCTCACCGCGATCGAACTTGCCAAGGCATTGAATTGTGAGGTTTCGGGGCCAGAGGGTGGCTGCGACGATTGCCCCTCCTGCCGGAAAATAGACCAGCGAATCCACCCCGATTTTTTCCTTCTCGAGCCGGAAAAAAGCTCGCCGTCGGGAAGAGAAGCTGTCATCAAGGTGGAAGAGGTCCGCGAACTGCAAAAAAAACTGTCTTACTTACCCTACGAGGGGAAAACCAAGGTGGCCATCATCGACGGAACCGAGTCGATGAACCCGCAGTCCGCCAATACCTTTTTAAAAACGCTGGAAGAACCGCCATCGGCAACGGTCCTCATTCTGATCACCCAGAACCCTTATCGACTGCTTCCCACTATCGTTTCTCGTTGTCAGGGGGTCAAATTTCATCCCCTCACCTCGGAGAACGTCAAACAAATTCTAAAACAATCTCCCGAGCTGGAAACCGGGGATTTAGGCGAAGAAGAACTGGCGCTGAGGGCCTTGCGCTCAAAAGGGGGAGTGCGCAAAGCTTTGGAAGAAGATATGGAAGCCACCCAGAATTATCGGGAAGAAGTTTTAACTTTGATAGAAAAGGTTTCTTTTGACCAGATGCACGTGGTGTTCAAGTGGACCCGGCAATGGGCCAAACAGCCCGCCCAGATCCAGTCGTTGTTGGATGAAATGCTCAATCTTCTGCGCGATCTTGCTGTCATTAAAAGCCGGGGATCCAATACCGGGGTTCTCAATCAAGACATTTTGGACCGCTTACAGCCTCTGGCGGCGCAAAAATCGGTGCAGGCGCTTGTGGCCATGTTTGATTCGGTGCTCAGAACAAAATCCGCACTGACCGGCAACGCCAACCTTCAGCTTTCGCTGGACCATATGCTGATTGAATTTTGCGAAGCGGCATGAAACTTTTATAGAGAAACAGAAATCATGAACCTGGTAACCCAAGAATCTCCAGCTTCGACCCAGGAAAAAGCCGGGCCGCGGTTCCTCATCGGAATCCGCGTTCGGGACAAGGGAAAATCCGAACTGTATGACCCGGGAACCCTGCAGCTTCGGGTGGGAATGACGACCATCGTCGAATCCGGTAAAGGTCAGGAGATCGGGGTGGTCGCTTCAAATAAGATTGTCAACTTCCGTAAGGAAGAATCGCAATCTTTCAAACGAGTTCTAAGAATTGCCAACGAAAACGACCTGCAAGCGGAAGAAAGACGCGAGGCTCTGGAAAAACGGGCGAAAACCCTCTGCCTGCAAAAGATTGACGAACTGAACCTGCCGATGAATTTGAGCCGGGTGGCCCACATTCCATCTGCCAATAAAACCATGTTCTTTTTCACCGCCGAGGGCCGTGTCGATTTTCGCCAGTTGATCAAGGAGCTGGCCGCGAATCTGCGTCACCGGATCGAAATGAAACAAGTGGGCGTCCGGGATGAAGCCCGTTCGATCAGCGGCTACGGCATCTGCGGGGAGTCCCTGTGCTGTTCAACTTTTTTGGAAGAATTCAGTCCGGTGACCATTCGCATGGCCAAGGACCAGGGGCTTGCCCTCAACCCCAGCAAAATTTCCGGAGTGTGCGGACGCCTCATGTGCTGTCTGCAGTACGAACACCAAACCTACAAAGAATTGATCCGCAACCTCCCGAAACCGGGAACGCGGTTAAACACACCCGACGGGCCGGGCAAGGTGATCAAAAACGAAATCCTTGAACAAAATGTCGTGGTCCGCCTGGATGATGAAAGTATAATGACCTACAGTTGGAGTGAATTAAAGGAAACCTCTCAAGAAAAATCGCCCCAATAGACCTGCAAATCAATCCTGAAACCCGAATCCTGTAAATGCGTAAAAACGGAAAAAAGTTCTACGTCACCACGCCTATCTATTATGTAAACGATGTGCCGCATATCGGACACGCTTACACCACCATCGCCGCCGACGTGGTTGCACGCTACAAAAAAATGGAAGGCTATGAGGCATTTTTCCTCACCGGAACCGACGAACATGGGCAAAAAGTCCATCAGGCTGCGAAAGACCTGGGGGTGGACGCCCAGGAACATGTCGACAAGCTCAATGGCCGGTTCAAGGAGCTTTGGGTGCGTCTCAATATCTGTAACAACGACTTTATCCGCACGACGGAAGAACGGCACAAATTGGTTGTACGCGGTATCCTCCAGGAACTTTTCGACAAAGGCGAAATCTACAAGGCCAGTTATGAAGGCTGGTATTGCACGCCGGATGAACGGTTCTGGACGGAAAAGGATCTGGTCAACGGCAATTGCCCGGAATGCGGTCGCAAGGTCGAGAAGATCACTGAGAGCAATTATTTCTTCAAGATGGGCCAGTACCAGGAATGGCTGGTCGAACACATCAAGGACAATGAAAAATTCATTCAACCCGCTTCCCGAAAAAACGAAGTGCTGGGATTTTTGGGCAAGCCGTTGGAGGACCTTTGCATTTCCAGGCCCGTGGACCGCATGCCCTGGGGCATCCCCCTGCCCTTCGACGACAAGTACGTCACCTACGTCTGGTTCGACGCCTTGATCAATTACATTTCCACCTTCGGGACGGTGGAACAAATTAAAGCCTGCGGATACTGGCCCGCCGATCATCATCTGGTTGGGAAAGACATTCTGACCACCCACGCGGTATACTGGTCCACAATGCTGAAATCCATCGGGCTTCCTATTCCTAAAAATATCTACGCCCACGGCTGGTGGACGGTGAACGGGCAAAAAATGTCCAAATCCCTGCATAACGTCGTGGAACCGAATTTGTTGATCGACCAGTTCGGAGTCGATGTCATCCGCTATTTCCTGATGCGCGAAGTGTCCTTTGGAATGGACGGAGATTTTTCCCACAAGGCGCTGATCGGACGGCTGAACAGCGATCTGGCCAACAACCTGGGCAATCTTCTGAACCGCACGACCAACATGATCGGAAAATATTTTGAGGGGACGATCCCCCAACCGGCCACAGATGGAGAGGAAGACGAAACACTGAAAAGCAAGGCCGCGAAAGTGGTTTCTGAAGTCCGCAAGCTCTACGACGATCTGGCCTATCACAAAATTCTCACGACGATCTGGGAGCTGGTCGACGCCAGCAATCAGTACATCGTAAAAACCGGCCCCTGGAATCTGGCGAAGAGCGAGGAAGGAAAGGAGCGTCTTAAAACCGTCATGCACCATTCCGCAGAAGCCCTTAGAACCATCGCCATCCTGATTTATCCCTTCATGCCTGAAAGCGCTGAATCCATGCTCAGGCAGTTGGGTGTGGAAACATCCGCTGAGGAACAAGGAATGGAATCGATCAGTCAATGGGGCGGGCTGAAACCCGGAAGCCGGATTAAGCCCGGTGAACAACTGTTCCCGCGAATGGAGGAAAAACAGGCCAATAAAATTTTGGAAAGCGTGACCTTGGGCGCCGAAACGGAGAAAAAATCTTCCCCTGACAAATCGAAAGACGACGGACTGGCAGAGCAGGTGACGATCGACGATTTCATGAAGATCGATCTTCGCACCGGAAAAATTCTGGAAGCGGAAAAAGTCAAAAAATCCAAAAAACTGATCCAACTGAAAGTGGATATCGGCACGGAAACCCGTCAGGTCCTGGCCGGCATCGCCGAAGGCTACGAGCCCGACCAGTTGGTCGGCAGGACTGTTGTTCTTGTGGCCAACCTCAAACCGGCGAAACTGATGGGAATAGAGTCCCAGGGAATGATCCTGGCTGGGTCCGCCGATGGGAAACTCGTGCTGGCGGGGTTTGATCAGGAACTACCTCAAGGAGTGCGTGTAAGATGATCATCGACACCCATGCCCATCTCGACATGGACCAATACGACACCGACCGCGAAGAAGTCATTGAGCGGGCCCGGGCCAGCGGGGTGGACTATATTCTCAATATCGGCTGTGACGTGGAAAGCAGTGCCCGCTCTTTGGAGCTGGCGGAACAATACGATTTCATTTACGGCACCGCCGGCGTGCACCCGCACGACGTCAAATCGATCGACGCCAGCACCTACGCGGATTTAAAGCATCTGCTCGCCCATCCCAAGATGGTCGCGGTGGGGGAAATTGGCCTCGACTATTTCAAGAACTATTCGCCTCAGGACCTGCAACGCACGCACCTCAAAAAACAACTGGAACTGGCCAAAGAACTCGATAAACCCATCATCGTTCATTGCCGGGACGCCAATGAAGACATGATCTCTATTTTGTCCGAGTTTTACGCGGTTAACGAGAAAGCCCGCTCCGGCATCTTCCATTGCTTTTCAGGAGATCAAAAGCTGGCGGACAAAGCCCTGGAGATGGGGTTTTATATTTCTTTTTCCGGCTCGGTGACCTTTAAAAAATCCGAGGAACTTCGGGCGGTGGCGAAAACCATTCCCGCCGACCGCCTGTTCGTCGAGACCGACTGCCCTTATCTGGCCCCCGTACCCAAGCGCGGGAAAAGAAACGAACCGGCCTTCGTCCACCACACCGCGGAATTGATCGCCGAGGTGCGCGGGCTGAGAGTAAAAGATGTGCAACGAACCTCGGAACTGAATTTCTTTGAACTGTTCGGCATCGGTAAAATGGCTCCTACCGGAACGGTCTCTTACCAGATCCGCAACTCGCTCTATCTCAACCTGACGACGCGATGCACCGACGATTGCGTGTTCTGCACCCGCCTCACCCGTCCGGTGGTGCAGGGCTACAATCTCAAGCTCGACCGCGAGCCGACGGCTCAGGAGGTCTGGGAGTCGATCGATGATCCGACAAAATACGACGAGGTGGTGTTCTGCGGCTACGGGGAACCGACGCTGAGACTTGATGCCATCAAAGAAGTAGCGAAAAAAATAAAAGACGCCGGCGGACGCGTCCGCTTAAACACCAACGGACACGGCAACGTCATCAATAAAAGAAACATCCTCCCCGAACTTCAGGGTCTGATCGATGAAGTTTCGGTGAGCCTGAACACCGACAGCTCGGAAGCCTACGATGAAATCTGCCGCCCCCTGCCGGCGTTTCGTAACGGAATCTACGACAAGATCAAGGAATTCATCGCCGAAGCTAAACAATATATTCCCAAAGTGCAGGCCACCATCGTCACTCAGCAGAAAGACGTGGATGAATCCGCCTGCGAGGAGATCGTCAAAAAAGAGTTTGGAGTCGATTACCGGGCCCGGCGCTACAACATGGTAGGCTAAAAAAATACACGGAGAAAATCTATGAACTGGATTTCACTGGGCGCAGGATTGGGCGGGTTGAGTGTCATGCTGGGCGCATTCGGTGCGCACTCGTTAAAAGACCGTCTGACCGAACAGAAACTCGCGACCTTTCACACCGCCACCGACTATCTGGGGTATCACGCCCTGGCCCTCATTCTGGTCGGCATTCTCGTTTTGGTACTCGGAGAAACCGGAGCTAATGCCTTAAAGAAGGTGGGAATCTTTTTCACCACCGGAATCGTATTGTTCTCCGGCAGTCTCTACGCCCTGGCTTTCGACGGCCCCCGCTTTTTCGGACCCGTCACCCCTTTCGGAGGACTGTTCTTCATGATGGGCTGGTTCACCCTGATGGTGGTCGTCGCCAAACAGCTTAAAACAAAAAACTAAAATTCATTTCTGGCGCAACAGACCTCTCTGTCAGATTCATAATTCAGCCTCTAGCCCTTTTCAGACAATCGTTCCATTGGCGGAAGGTTGGCGTTTTTTTCCGGCTCTTCCGATTCGGCAAGTAATTTTATCAGTGGCAGATGGATCAATTGCCTGCCCTCATAGGTTGAAATTAATAAAAACAACCCCAGAGTAATGAGGTGTACTTCGGGATAGCTTATCAGCAGACGCCCCAGGGTTTGAAACTGGATGACAGGCAGACATAACAGGGCAACACATACCGTCCAGAGCAATCGACGCATGGCAATGTGTAAGCCATTGTCTTCAATCGTTCGATACATATTGTCGACCAGTGATGTCAAAATGATGATCGGGAGTAGAATGACTTTACCGCCCCGACTTAGATCAAAATAATCCAGTGTCGAGACCGATAGCGCCATAACCAGAGCTATCAGAGTAAAAATAATCGCCAGTCTTGGCTTACGTTTGATGTCACCGGGGAAAATACTCCGCCCAACCATGGCAAGGGAGCAAACAACCAGAAACATCACCAGGGTCATCAGTTTATCGTTGTAGACAAGCGCCAGCGCCAACAGGGTCGAAGTAAAGACGCCGTAACTTTTAAGACCCACGAAATTCCGCCATAGCGAGGAAATCAATACACAAAACGGCAGTAAAAGCAGCAGGGCCAGTTCATCACGCGCGTCCATTGGCAGGTTCGTTAGATCCAGGATGCTCAACACCGATCTGCCTTCGCTCTTCGGCAAATAGGGGTAATCGAATTCGCGTTCCAGGCCGAAACTCAGTTGCAATAAATCACCGTTCCAAACCTGAACGATTTTTTCACCATTGCGTCTCATTGGCAAATAGGAAGCGGGCAGGTCATGCCGGAAACCATAATGCACATCGTAGGCCAGCCATTTATGATCCCTATTAACCTCGACCCAATAGTGAGGTTTTGGATCAAAATCCTCCTTCAATACAAAACCAGCAACCAATCTGGCAGGAATACCCGCCGCTCGGCTCAAAGCGACCATCCCCAAAGAACGGTCAAGGGTGGTTCCCTTTTTCCTTTGCAGAGTGGACGGAACGTTTAAAACACTTTTTTCATTACTGTCAGCAAAGCGGTTCAGGTAGTCAAAAATAAAGTCGATGGTTTGACCTCGGTCTGTATTTGCAGAGGTTATTTGTTGAAGAGTTTCAACGACTACCGGGGACTGAATCTGAAGATAGTCTCCATCCAGAAGGAATTTTTCCCTTTGCCTAGTATCCAATTCAGAATTTTTGACCCAATATTGAAACTTAAATAGATTGGTTTGATGCAATATAAATTCAAAACTCATTTTGAGTTCACCACTTTTCGTCGCAAGGGCCTGGATACTGCGCCGCTGATCCACATCCTCACTCCAGTTACGGACCCTAAAACCAGGGTGCCTGAGTTGACGTTGTAAAATATGCAAATATGGGCTCTCAGCGGGAGGAAAGATTCGCACGGCTGTGGTCTCTGCTTTACTTTTTACAGCCAGGTCAATGGTCAAACGCCATAACCTATCACCTTCAACAAGCGTCGCCTGGCCTGAAAACCAGATCCGGCCACCAATAAATGCGATGGCTAAGGTGATCAAAACAATCACGTGGAAAGAGTTGTTTTGATTGGTTTTCTCTTGTGAAGGGTTTTCGTTCGGTTCACTCATGCATATTCACAAGGTATGAAGGTTAAATCACCTGTGATTTTCGAGCCTGATTGTAAATATTACTGTCTAACATTTTGAAAATGAGCCTATAATTTGTTGTTATCGTAAAAACACATGTCTATATATTTTAATCCTGGGTTATTAAAAAGGGAAATCCCTGATGCCCAAACGGTCAGTGTCCATTAATTTATTACCGATATTTGTACTCCCAGTGTTACTTGGTGCCTCACAGGGTACAACAAAACAGGCCATTGGCTGGGTGGAGTATGTGAATGTAGGCAAACAAAACTTCAGGCTTGAGAGTAAAGTTGACACAGGCGCGGACTTTTCGTCTATCAACGGAGAAATACTCAAAAAGTTTACCGTTGATGGTGAGGAATGGGTCCAGTTCAGAGTGGAAAGCAAACAAAACCAGTCGATTAACCTGGAACGAAAAATTGAGCGGTACGCGGAAATCAAAGGCCGGTTAATACCATCCATAAAACGACCCGTTGTCAGGCTGGGAGTATGTCTTGGTAATATTTTTCGCGATATTGAAGTAAATCTCGCGGAAAGAAAAAACTTTAACTATCCGATGCTGATCGGTCGAAATTTTCTGCAGGGGGTTTTCTTGATCGATTCTGAAATCACACATACGATCCAGCCGTCCTGTAGAGAAATACCTGGCAATTGAGAATTCAGACGTTGCATTAATGGGTCTTGAAAGTCACCCCTGGATAAGAGCGTGTTTCCACTTTGTCCGGTACACCCAATACAGCCCGAGACTCATGAGAACGATGACCGTCGAATGCAGGGCAAGCGACCCAGTATCCAACACCGGACTGAATTGAATCCTGCCGCGAATCTCCCCCGTATAGTGTTTCAGTTTTTCTCCATATTCGATCATCAGATGCACCGGGTAACTGCCGCCAAGGCTCCCCACGGCCAGTTCCACCGGCACTTGAAAGAATTTCTGCTCGCCACCGCGCAGGGTGAACCCCATCATCCCCTTGAAATTTTCCGCGATCACCCCCGGAGGCAGTAAGAGCATCATGCGTACATTCTTGAGCCCCTGGGAATTGTTCTGCAACAGCACATTTAAAAACGACCCTCCCGGCTCAACGATGGATTCGATCCTGCCATTGACCATGGACTCCACCGGTTCCTGAAAGTAAAAAGAATCGGTATGCAGGACCGTTGCCGGAACCGGCTGTTCCTCCTTGCTTTTGTAATGCGCCATCACCACCAGGGGATAGCGTCCCGCACGGATCACGGCAGGGTGATCGCTGTTTTCAAGCGTCACGGTTTTTCCCGGTTCCAGTTTTGGGATCATCGGCATCATCACATTCGTGTGATGAAAATGGAACATGGGATGAATGTGAAACAAAGGTTTGCCGGCGGTGTTTTTAAGCGTCAAAAAAACCTTCACCCCTCCCCTGGCATCCACCTCACTTTTCGTCGACAATTGCAGAAACGCATCATCGGCAAGGGCGGGTTGAGAAAAAATCAAACCTGACAAAAGCGCAAAGCCTACACCTGATCTAAATATAGATAAAATCATTGGGCGATCCTGTTTTTCCGGGGGTCTTGCTCATCCTCAATTTTAACATAAGGAAAATGAAAACTGTTATTATGGGTGGAGTCCGCCGAGAAAAAATTTCAAAGGAGAAATGTTATGGACGGTTTTCTGGTGATATTTGTTTTACTGGCCCTTTTGATCTTCAGCGCGGTCAAAATCCTGCGCGAATACGAGCGAGGCGTGATCTTTCTCCTGGGGAAGTTCTGGAAAGTCAAAGGTCCCGGACTCATCATCGTCATCCCCGGCATTCAAAAAATGGTCAAAGTGAGCCTGCGCACCGTGGTCATGGACGTACCGCCTCAGGACATCATCACCAAAGACAACGTCACCGTCAAAGTAAACGCCGTCGTTTATTTCCGTGTGATCGATCCCCGAAGCGCCATCATCGAAGTGGAGGATTACCTCTATGCAACCTCGCAATTGTCGCAAACGACGTTGAGAAGCACCCTTGGACAAAGTCAGCTGGATGATTTATTATCCCGGCGGGATGAGATCAACACCCAGTTGCAGCAGGTCATCGACCAGCAAACCGAACCCTGGGGCGTGAAAGTGGCCAACGTGGAAGTCAAGAATGTCGATCTGCCGCAGGAAATGCAGCGCGCCCTCGCAAAGCAGGCGGAAGCGGAACGCGAACGGCGGGCCAAAGTCATCAACGCCCAGGGCGAATTCGAAGCGGCGCAAAAAATCAGCGAAGCGGCGGACCAGATCGGCGCGCACCCCCCTGCCCTGCAACTGAGGTTCCTGCAAACCCTCGTGGACATGTCCACCGAGCGCAGCACCACGACCTTTGTTCCCATACCCATGGATCTGTTCGACCAGTTCCAGAAAACAAGACCCAAAAAGGAGGAATAAGAAAACGGTTTAGTTGCGTGCCTTCACCCTGAATGAATATGACCACCGACGAACAAAAAATAGCTGTTATGATAGAGGTTATCGATGGTACAAGTGCCATTTTAACTTCCGGTTGGAAAATGAACAAAGCCAGCGGCGTCATCCATAAGGAGCTTTGGGTCATTCAACAGAATGGAACCGCGAAACTACGGGAAGATGATTTTGAAGCCAGCGGCTGACGTTCTGAACGCACTCACCCACTCAAATTCACAACGGAACGGAACAGCAAGGTCGTCCGCAATATGGCCTATTTATATTTAGCAATAGCAATCGTCGCGGAAGTCGCCGCAACTAGTGCTTTGAAGGCATCTGAAGAATTCACGAAACTGGTTCCGAGCGGAATCGTGATTGTCGGGTATGGAGTCTCATTCTTTTGTTTGACCCTGGTCCTTCGATCCATGTCGGTAGGAATTGCGTACGCCATCTGGTCGGGGTTGGGAATCGTCCTGGTGACCCTGATCGCCATTCCCCTCTACGATCAGATTCCTGATAAACCCGCAATGATCGGCATGGGTCTGATCATCCTTGGAGTGGTCCTTATCAATGCATTCTCCAAAACATCCGCGCACTGAGCTTTAGCCTCCCTGCAAGCCAAACCCTTCTACTGCAGACAATTGCCGACTGGATTGTCTCCAAGGGTTCCAGTTTATCCTCTATTAAAAATTTTTAATCTGTTCCCGTATTGACAGAAAAATTAAGACTTTTTATAAATGATCTACCGCACTTTTCTAAATCTACAAGTTCGGAGAACGGTTTAAAGGGGATCTTATCATTCTGGAAATTTGAACTGACCTAATTAACATTTTTCAAAAAATGGAGACTCATTATGAAAAAGCCGATACTCATTTTTTTTAGCGTGTTGCTATTCTCTCTGGCCGCCAATACGGGGCATGCACGAGAAATGAATCCATCCAATGATATTTCCGATAAAGCTGTTGCCATGGATCAAAAGGCATCTGGAACAATTTGCGCCAAAAAGCAATTGGAAAAGGCTGCGTTGGAAAATGGAAATCCGGAACTCCCATTTATGCTCCAGAGGGATCTTAAAACTTGTTTGGAAAAATGCTCTCAGGAATATGATTCCTGCGTCAGCGGAGCGGGCGATAATGCGGGCGCTCAATTCCGCTGCGGAGAAAAACGTTGGATGTGCACCCGAAGCTGTGACGATGCGTTTGCCCCACAACTGGAGCTTTAACGCCAGCGCATTGTAAACGTTTCACTCAATCTGAAGGCCACCGAATAGCGTTCAATGATAAGGTCCCCTTTTATCTGGCTACGCTTTTGGCATACTGAAGATTTTTGCACCTGATACGGACGGCTTTCTCCTCAACAGGTGATTAGCCTCTGAAAAAAAAAGGCTTACGCCAAAATTATCGGCATTATTAAAGTGGGAAGTTACCAGGGGGAAAATAGGCAAAACAAATTACTCTTCCTGAAGAGAACCTGCCTGCGAAACAGCTGCGTTTGTGGGATAATGAAATTGGCAGAAGAATAATGCTCCCGGATACTAATTCGAGTTTTCCCCCATGGAACCAGGCCGATACATAGAGGATTTTCTCCAACGCGTGCGCAAAAAACGCATCCGGGTTTTGACCCTGAAGGGGCTCTATCTCCTTTTGGCTTTTTTGACGGGCAGTTTCCTCCTCGGCAACCTCTTATCCTATTATTTTCCCGATCATATCCGGGAATTCTGGTTGCCCTCATTGATCCTTTTCGGGGCTGTTTTCGCGTACCTGCTGCATTATTGTTTTCTTCGCGAGGAGGCCACGTCCTTTTCGCTCGATCAGGCCGCCTTGTTAACGGAGAAGAAATTCCCCGATCTGGACAATTCCCTCATCAACGCCAGTCAGCTCAAGCGGCACCTGTCGTATCCGGAAAAAGACCGCGACATCTCCCTCGCGTTTATCCAGGAACAAATCCGGCAGGCTCAATCTCAAATTGAAAAGATCCCTGCGGAATCCATCATCGATTCCAAAGAAGGAACGCGAAACCGTAACTGGTTTGTAGGTACGCTGGGTTCTCTTCTGATCGTTAGCTTTTTGCTGCCGGATTTTTTAAGCAAAGGATTCAATAACCTGATATCTCCTTCGCTTCCTGCCACTTCGCAAATTCAGGCCAGTGCACTAAAACCCGTGCCAAAGCCTGAGACTTCCGTTGGAAAATTTGCGATCTCGGATCTGAAGCTGACATTTAATTACCCGGCTTACACCGGGATGGAAGCCGAAGTGGCCCATCCCTCGGACGGTAAGATCCAGGTATTGCCCGGCACCGAGGTTCAAGTGGAGGGAACCGTCAATCTACCGATTACCGGTGGGGAACTGGTGTGGAACGCCCGGGACAACTTTTCCATGCAAACCATGAAGGACAACGCGCTTTCCGCCCAGTTTCTCGTCAAGGAGCGAGGTTATTACCAGTTCAGGATCAAAGACCCTGAAGGGGATAAACACCTCCTGCCAAAAAAATATGCCGTCACGCTGACCCAGGATCAGGCGCCAAGCATCGTTCTGTTCATTGCCAATCCGAAACCCGTGTATTACGCCAATGGCAAAATCGAATTGTTCTACGAAGCTCAAGACGATTTCGGCATTGAGGAAATCAACTTAGTCGCTTTCGTCAACGGAGAACAAGTCAATCAAAGCGTGAAACGAATGAAAAACGGGGAACGCGAAAGCCAGGGCAATTATTCCTGGGCTCTCGGCGAAATGGCGTTCAAACCCGGCGATGAAGTGGAATATTTTCTGGAAATCAAGGACAACGACAATATTCAAGGTCCCAATACGGGGCAATCGGAAACGTTCTCCTTCACCATCTTTGATTCCAGAGAAGAACAGGAAAACCTGATCGCCCTTCAAGAAGAACTGACCGAAAAAATGATCGCCCAATTGGCTTCAGGTCTGGTCATCGGCGCGCAAGCAAAAGCCATTCCCATCGATGCGATGAATTGGAAAAATCATCTGATCGCCAGCGCCGACTCCTTGATCGAGATCATCGGATTGGCGCAGCGCATCGAAGACCGGGCCAAGACCCTGGAGTATTTCCCCCGGCCTTACTTTAATCTTCTGAAGAACATCATCAACGGCTTAAACCAGATTCGCGATGAACAGATCAATGCCATCAATAAAATTCATAACACCGTTTTAAAACCCACCCCGGTTGCCTTCGAGGTCCTGGATTTGAGCGCACTCAACGAACGATTGGTCTCGCAGTTGGAGACCAATATTTTATTTCTGGTGCGGATGACCAACCGTCAGAAACTGGACCAGGTGATGGATCTGGAACACGACCTCAATGAACTGGCGCAATCCCTTCAGGAAGAATTTGAAAAAATCCGCGATAAAAAAGCACCACAGAAATCCAACGAGGTGAAAAGAAAGATCGAACAGATTCGCCAGACCCTGGAAAAGATCATGGACCAGCTCGCCCGGCAAACCCAGTCCATGCCGGATGAATTTCTCAATCCCGGCTCCGTCAAGGGAATGAACATGGATCAGTTTTCCGCCTCCCTCGACCGCATCACGGATCTCATGGACCGCGGAAAAATCGACGAGGCCCAGGAAGAATTGCAAAAGATGGTCGAGGATCTTCAGACCCTCGCCAATCAACTGGATCAGGCCCGTTCGGACATGGATGAACTGATGGACATGAAAATCATGAAACAACTCGACCATTCGCTGGAAAAACTGCAACAACTGGAAAAAGAGCAGGAAAAACTGCTCAACCAGACCACAAAAATCAACCAATCCCTGCGCGAGGCGCAATCCAGACTATTTGAAGATTCCATCCAGCAGGTGTTTGCGGAAATCAAAAAACACCTCAGCGAAATCCAGTCGATTCTCAAGGGCGATGATCAATACCTCGATCAGCATCCCGCCATGAAGGCCCTGAACAAACTTTTGGACAAGGAAATCGAGGTCAATCAGAAACTTCAGACATTGAGCCAGGAAACCATCGACGCCAACCAAAGTCCCCAGTTGGAGGATAATTTCATAAAACTCAATGAGGCAAGAAGAGAAATGGCGCAGTTGATGGCGGAGATGGATTCGCTTCGGGTCAAAGTGTTCCAAAGATTTAAAAACATTCTGCCACAGCTTCAGGAAAAATACGACACGCTGGAAGAATTGACGGAACTCAACGATTTGAACGAATTCAACAACCTGTTTAAAAACGCTTACCCGGAAGTTTTCCAGTGGCAGAATAACATCCGCACCACCCCCAACAAACGGGAAGACCTGGGTGACCGCCTCAACGAAGATCTCAAGCAGGTCACCCGGCTAAACAGCGAAATTTCCAAAAAGCTCGGCTCCATGATGCGCATGATTCAGGAAAGCGATCAGGCTCTGCTATCGGAAGAAAACAAATCTGCCATGCAAAAAATGGCCGAAGACGAAGCAGGCCTGAAAAGACAAGCCGAAAAGTTGGCCCAGCAGTTTAAGCAGATGAACAAAGATAACCCCATGATCACGCCGGACCTGGCCGCCAAAATGTCCCGCACCGGGCGGCACATGAACCGGGCGCAGTCCAATCTCAGCGAAAATCAGGTCGAGAGGAGCATCAACGCCGAAAACCAGGCTCTCAAGGAGCTTCAGGAAACCCAGGAAATGATCCAGGAAATCAAAGAGGCCAACAGCCAGCAGGGCAAGCAGGCGTCACGCTCAACCGCTTTTAAATTCGGTACCGGTCAATCCAGAGACTCACGGCGCGGCGGTTCGGTCCGTATGCAAAAAGAAAAGGTCCACCTGCCCTCCGAAGATCAATACAAAGTACCCAGTGAATTCAGGGAGGAGATTCTCCGCGCCATGAAAAAGCACACCCCAAAAAACTACCAGCGCATGGTCCAGGAATATTACAAGGAGCTGGTGAAATAATGCGGCGTTTCTTTTTGTTCAGCGTTCTCGCCTTTCTCCTGAGTGGCATTGCAAATGCGGCTCCCGTAAAGATCCCTCCCCAGCAGGTTGCCAGGGGATATGAACTGGTGGATGACTGGCAAATCCCGGAAGCGGAAGCCCTCACGAAATCGCTTCTGCAACAGTTTCCCGAATCTGGAGACGTGCAGTTTCTTCACGCCCGATTAGAATTTTTCAAAGGAAATTACGATTACGCCTGGAAAATATTAAAACGGGTCGAAGCTAAACAGGGGTCCGTTAAGGAATTTAAATCCCTGGTCAACAAAACCCGACAGGCGGCGGCTAAATTCATTTCAAGAGAATCGGAACATTTCATCTTCCGGTTTGAAAAGGGTCCGGACGAGATTCTGGTGCACTACGCGGAAGAAGTTCTTGAGCGGTCTTACCAGGTGCTAGGCGAATTGCTGAACTATTTTCCCAAGGAAAAAGTGTTGGTGGAAATTTATCCCAACCGCGAGCCCCTGTCGCGCGTGTCGCCTTTGACCCGGAAAGACATCCTCACTTCCGGAACCGTCGCGCTTTGCAAATACAACCGCATCATGCTGATCTCTCCAGCCTCTCTGGTACGGGGCTACCATTGGATGGACACCCTCAGCCATGAATACACCCACTACCTGTTGACCAAAAAGAGCCGCAACCGGCTTCCCTTGTGGATTCACGAAGGCATCGCAAAACACTTCGAAGGCAAATGGCGGGAATCGGCGGATTTTTTGAATCCGCTGATGATCACGGTGCTGGCAGAGGGCCTGGCCAACGATTACTTAATCCCTTTGGACGCCATGATGCCGTCCCTGGCTAAATTAAAAACCCAGGACGACGTTCAACTGGCCTATGCCGAAGTCGCCACCATGGTGGACTTCATGATCCGGGAAAAAGGAACGGTTATTCTTCCAGCGCTCCTGGACAACCTTGCAGAAGGACAAAATTTTGACAGCGCTCTGGAGGTCCAGTTGGGCATGAACCTCACGACGTTTCAAACCAGGTGGAAACAACACATGCAGGAACAGAATTTAAAAACCATTCCCGGACTCAGACCTTTAAAAACCCGGTTCAAATCGGACCGAAGCGCAGAGGATGACAAAAAGGACTACCAGGAAGTCGGGGCGCAACGGGCGCAAGACCTGACTTTTTTGGGGGACATCTTAAAATCCCGTAACGAATACAAGGCCGCCAACATCGAATACGAAAAAGCTTTTAAAGAAAGCGGCACAGAGTCGCCGATCCTTTACAACAAACTGGCGGGAACTTACCTGATCCTGCAGGATTACGAGCAGGCGGAATTGAAACTTAAAAAAAGTTTAGAGCACTTCCCCGACTTTCACACCACCTTGGTGAACCTGGGGGAACTGTGCCTGGAAACCGGACGCACCGACGAGGCGAGAGATTATTTCGAACGGGCCGTCAAGATCAACCCGTTCAACCCTTTCGTCCACCTGAGACTCATCAAGATTTATGATACCCTGAAGTTGGAAAAAGAAAAAAAATTACAGGAAAAATTATACCGTTACTTAGATAGCCGAACCGGCTGAAAACACCGCGGACAGAGTTTCGGCACCATGACTCCGGCGAAATACAGGCCGGAAAAACCCTTTACATGAAAGTTTTTTATGGAAGATCTGGATCTGGCGAAAGAATTGGTAGACGCCAAAAAAAATGTCATTCAAGAAATTCAAAAAGTGATTGTCGGGCAGGATGAGGTCATCGAGGATCTATTAGTCGCGTTATTCTCCAAAGGACACTGCCTGTTCGTCGGCGTGCCCGGTCTGGCGAAAACTCTTCTGGTCAGCACCCTGTCCCAGGTGCTGAGTTTGAATTTCAGCCGCATCCAGTTCACACCCGACCTGATGCCCTCGGACATCACCGGGACGGACATTCTTCATGAAGACCAGGCGACCGGCAAACGGTCGTTCCGGTTCATCAAAGGCCCGATTTTTGCCAACATCATTCTAGCTGACGAGATCAACCGCACGCCGCCGAAAACCCAGGCCGCCCTGTTGCAGGCCATGCAGGAATATCAAGTGACGGTCGGCGGCAACACCTACCAGATGGATCAACCCTTTCTGGTGTTCGCCACCCAGAACCCGATCGAGCACGAAGGGACCTACCCGCTTCCGGAAGCCCAATTGGACCGGTTCATGTTCATCATCAACGTCAGCTACCCCACCAAAGAACAGGAAGTGGAAATCGCGCTTTCCACCACCTCCGGTCACAGCCCCGATCTTAATGTGGTGCTGGACGCCAAGCGCGTTCAGGAGTTACAAACCCTGGTCCCGCGCGTCCCCGTCTCCGAACACGTCGCTCACTATGCGGTGGATCTGGTGCAAAGCACCCGGCCCAACCAGAACGGCAGTTCACCGAGTTACGTCAACGAATGGATCGACTGGGGTGCAGGCCCGCGCGCCTCGCAATACCTCATCCTCGGAGCCAAAGCCCGCGCCTTGATGGACAACCGCGTCAGCATCACCGTGGAAGACATAAGAAGCGTCGCCCGTCAGGTTCTGGAGCACCGCATCATCCTCAACTTCAAAGCCGAAGCCGAAAACATCAAACCCGCCGACATCATAGATAAACTGCTGGAGAGCGTAAAGGTGGGGTAAAAATTGAGTGAAACAGAATTAGTCATTCTGGGTAATTCTTTACAATATTTTACGCGTTCAATTCAAAATATCAAAAACCGTCCGGCCATTTTCTGGACGTGTGCATGACGGCCAGAATGCAGATTTGTTTCTTTTTGATTGTGTAGGGAAGGATGTAGGGATAGCCCGAAATGACGAGCTCGCGGGTTTTTGCGACCCGGCCTGTGCGCCCAAGCTCAGGGTTATTCTCAAGGGATTCCGCCGAAGCCTTTATTTTTGTTAAAACCCTGTAAGCGGCGGTGGGATCGTCTTTTGCAATATGCCGCCCGATTTCTTTTAAATCTTTTGCCGCCTCTTCAAGCCAAACGACTTCCATCATGGCTTGAAGGAATCAACGATTTTGTCCACCTGATTGCCTTTTAGAAACTTGCCGCCTTTGTCCGCTTTTTTGAGCCGTTCCGCAATTTTTTTCTCCTGCCAATCGTAAATATCCAAATATTTTTCCACCGCTTCGTTGATGATCCAATTTCGTGAGCGATCAAAACTTTTAGCAATATCGTCCAGCTTTTTCTGGTTCTCCGCAGACATTCTGACGGTTACGTTTCCTGCATTTTGAGCCATAAATAATCACTCCGATTGAAAAGTATTCACTTATAATCATAGCAAATATAACCATACCTGCCCAGTGGTTTCCCTTTTTATAGAGTTACGAGGGGGGATTAAGAAATTACTCCGAAACCGCTCTAAACCTGCTTAACCAAATCAACGGTTTTCCAATCCACTTTCAGTTCTTCGATTTTTCCGGCGCGGGTTTGATATTTCACGTAACCGTTCTTTTCACCAAATAGAAACAAATCGCGGGTGATGGCCACGTCCTGCTTGCAGTATTCGATGATCTGGTCGATCTTGCCTTCCTTGTACCACTGGATGGAGATCAGACCGTCGGCGGATTTTTCGGCGCCCAGGGTGTGCTGCGCCAGGTGATTGAGGGCCAGACGGTGATTGAGGAGTTTTTTGACATCGAGGAGCATGTCGAAGGTTTTTATTTTATTGAGGTTGAAGGGGCCATACCCTTCCAGGACCGTGTAATCGAAGCCGATGACATTGAACCCGACCACCAGATCGGCGGTGTGTAGTTTTTCCGCAAGTTTCTCCGCTTCGTTCTCGTGATAGGTAAAAAACGCCTGGTCCCGGCTGTCCCAGACCACTCCAATGGCGAGCTTCATCAGCTTGATTTGAACAGGCGACCAACCCCCAACCTCATCCGAACTTTTCTGGGTTTCCAGGTCAAAATACAGGATTCTGGGAGCCTCCCCCGAAGCCGCCGGTTTTTCAATCGGTGTCTCTTCCGGTTCTGCAAACAAATCAAACTGTTCGGCCATTTTTTCCTGAATTTGGGGTTATTGGAGTTGCGTAATTTAGCATTTCAAACGGGCAAATCAAACTGTTTTCCTTAAAATTTGAGAAAAAAATATTCAAATCCTGTTCAAAATCCCCTCCTTGACTCACAAAAGCATCCTATTGATTCTTATAGCTTCGAAACCATTAAAGTTTATAAAAACTGAGGCCGATAAAGATGTTTGACGGGAGAACTGTCCCTATTTCACGAAAACTCTGGAAGAATCTTTATGGCCGAATCCTTAATCTCGGGACTCAATTCCAATCTCGATACCAACGATATCGTCAGCAAACTGTTGGCTTTGCAAAGACGGCCCATTGATATTCTTGAAGCCAAGGCGGATGCCGAAGCCCAGAAACTGGTCACATTTCAGGAACTGCAATCGAGATTGCAGACCTTCAAAAGCGTTGTCACCACGATCAACTCCGAGTCCAAATTCCTTTCCACCCAGGGCACGTTTTCCAACAGCAGCAATTCCGACACCAATCAGGTTCTGACCATCGACACCACCAGTCAGGCCGCTTCCGGAACCTTCTCCCTGACCGTCAACCAACTGGCTCGGGAAAGCAAGCTGGTGTCTCAAGGGTTCAGCGCTTTAACCGACACCGTTCCCCAGGGGACCTTAAGCATCACCGTGGGAGGAACGACCACGGAAATCAGCATCAACTCGACCAACAACACGCTGGACGGACTAAGGCTGGCGATCAACAATTCAGGAGCCGATATTCAGGCCTCGTTTCTGAATGACGGCAGTTCTTCCAACCCTATCCGGCTTTTGGTTTCCGGCACGAAAACCGGAGCGGACAACAGCGTGTCTCTGTCCATCAAGCAGAATCTGCTTGGCGGCGGCACCCAGGAGGTGTTTTCGTTCACCGAAACCCAGTCTGCCCAGGATGCCAGCTTTACGTTGGACGGGATTGCGATCACCAAATCCAACAATACGGTGACCGATGTCATCACAGGCGCCACACTCAACCTGCAATCGGCGGGCTCGGGAACCATCACCCTGTCTTCCGATTTGCCTGCCATTAAAGAAAAAGTCGGAGCTTTTGTCGATGCATATAATGAATTATCGCTATTTCTCGATGAACAACAGTTTCTGGATCCCGACACGTTCTCGACCGGCGTTTTGTTCGGCAACTTCACCGTTCAAAACCTGCAGCAAACTCTCAGAAACACATTGAGTAGTGCTGTGCCCGGCGTTTCAGGAACCTTCAGTTCCCTGTCCCAGGTCGGCATTCGCACCCAGAGTGACGGCAGTTTATTGATAAACGATGCAGATTTCACCGCGGCCCTGACCACCGACATTGGCAGTGTGAGCAACCTGTTCGCAAGCAAGGGAACGACCACGGACAATAATGTCACCTTCATTGGTTTCACAAAAGAAACCACCGCCGGCTCCTTTGATTTACGGGTTGTAGGCGGCGTGCCGCAATTGAGTGTGGCCGGGCAAAACCAATACTCCGATGCTGTCGGCTCCGGGAATTTCTTTTCCGGCGCCTTGGGAACCGCCGCTGAAGGCCTTAATTTCAGGCTCGGTAATCTGGCCGATGGGTCTTACGGAACGATCAACCTGTCCCTGGGAGTTGCTGAAACCATCAACCGGGTGGTCGGCAACCTGACCGACAAATCCCTCCAGGGGCCCCTGACGACCGAAATCGACACGTTCACCAACACCATTAAAGATATTGACGATCAAATTCTTTCCCTTGAATCGCGTCTTGAGGTCTTCGAACAGGACCTCAGAACACGATTCGCCAACCTGGAAGTAACGATTGGGAGACTGAACTCTCAAAAAGACGCGTTCGAAAGCGCCCTGTCAGGAATTCAAAACCTCACTACTAACAGGTGAAGATCTTAAGTGATTTTTGACCTTTCAAAGAAGTAAAGGAGTTTGTTTAATATGGTTCCCTCCCGGTATCACAATGCATACAAACAAAACGAGATCTCAACCTCCAGCCAGGGCAAACTGATTCTGATGATGTACGAGGGTGCCATCAAGTTCACGAAAATGGCATTGCAGAGTATGGAACAAGGGGATATAGCCGGAAAAGCCAAATACATCGCAAAAACCCACGACATCGTCAACGAACTCTCCGTTTCCCTGGACTTGAAAAACGGCGGCGAAGTCACCGCCCGTCTGGAAACCCTGTATCAGTTTATTTTGCGTCAGTTGACCCTGGCCAACATCAAAGCCGACCGGGAAGCCCTCGAATCGATTTTAAAAGTACTGGAACCCCTGCACGATGCCTGGGTTCAGATTTTTAACAACCAACATACAGATCAGGAAAAAACTCAGGCCTTAAAGAGTATCGCCTCAAAAGTTTGATCGCGTCCTTAGTTTTCCCACCCGTCTCTCCAAAGAAACAAAGCCAGGCCACCCTAACCCCCGGATTTTCCTCATTATGCTTTGACAACTTCCGGGACATGTGATAAAAACGGTCTCTTTTTCCCCATACTGAAAACTAAAATTACCGCGACCGATCTATGAAAATTCACGAATATCAGGCCAAAGAAATTCTCGCCAAATACAATGTCGCCGTTCCCAACGGAATCCTCGTAGACGACGCTTTCGAAGCCAGGAATGCCGCCGCGAAGCTGGGCACGGATGTGGTCGTGGTCAAAGCCCAGATTCATGCCGGAGGCCGGGGAAAAGGCGGCGGGGTCAAGCTGGCCAAAAGCCCGGAAGAAGCCGAAAAACACGCATCGGATATCCTCGGCATGACCCTGGTCACGCATCAGACCGATCCTGAAGGGCGGCTGGTGAAAAAAGTTCTGGTCGAAGAAGGCATGCCCATCGAAAGTGAACTTTATCTGGGCATCGTGGTCGACCGGCAAAGCAGCCGCGTTCTCATCATGGCGAGTGAAGAAGGGGGTATGGAAATTGAGGAAGTTGCCGCAGAAACTCCCGAAAAAATATTCAAGGAAGTGATTGATCCGGTGATCGGAGTCAAACCCTTTCTTGCCCGCAAGATCGCGTTTGCGCTCAATCTTAAAGGCGACCACCTGAAGAAAATGGTTCCTTTTATCATCAATCTCTACGATTGTTTCGTCAAAGAAGATTTGGACATGCTGGAGATCAACCCGCTGGTCACCACGTCGGACGGTCGGGTGCTGGCGTTAGACGCCAAAGTGAACATCGACGACAACGCCCTGTACCGCCATAAAGACACTCTGGAATACCGTGACCTCGACGAGGAAGCGCCCCTGGAAGTCGAGGCTTCCAAGTTTCATCTGAATTACATCAAGCTGGATGGAAACATCGCCTGCATGGTGAACGGCGCTGGGTTGGCGATGGCCACGATGGACATCATCAAACACTCCGGCGGCGAACCCGCGAATTTTCTCGATGTCGGCGGCGGAGCCAATGAAGAAATGATCGAAAACGGATTCCGTATTTTACTGTCCGACCCCAATGTCAAAGCGATTTTCATCAATATATTTGGCGGCATACTGCGTTGCGACATTCTCGCCCGCGGCGTGGTGGCGGCTTCCAAAACTCTCAACATTCAGGTTCCCATCGTGGTCCGTATGGAAGGGACCAACATGGAAGAGGGACACGCGATTCTAAAAGAATCGGGCATGAATTTTGTTATCGGAAACGGAATGAAGGACGGCGCCAGAAAGGTGGTTAAAGCAATCCAATGAGCATACTCGTCGATGAAAACACACGGTTGATCACACAGGGAATCACCGGCCGCGAAGGCCAGTTCCACAGCGAACAATGCATGAAATACGGAACCAGCGTCGTGGGCGGCGTCACGCCAGGCAAAGGCGGCCAGACCGTTCTGGATAAAGTGCCCGTCTTCAACACGGTTAAAGACGCAAGGCAAAAAACCAAAGCCAACGCCACCATGATCTTCGTGCCCCCGGCGTTTGCCGCCGATGCGATTTTAGAAGCCGCCGACGCAGGCATCGAACTTATTATTTGTATTGCCGAAGGAATCCCGACCAGCGACATGATCGAAGTCCATCGTTATCTGCAAAATTCCGATTCCCGTCTTGTGGGTCCCAACTGCCCCGGAGTGATTTCTCCCGGTAAAGCCAAGATCGGCATCATGCCCGCGCACATTCACAAAAAGGGCAACGTCGGCATCATCTCCAGAAGCGGAACCCTGACCTACGAATGCGTGGGGCAGTTGACCGCACTCGGCATCGGCCAGTCCACCTGCGTGGGCATCGGCGGCGACCCGATCATTGGAACCACGTTCATCGACGCTCTGGCCTTATTCAATAAAGACCGCGGCACCAAAGCCATCTGCATGATCGGCGAAATCGGCGGGTCGGCGGAAGACGAAGCGGCTTACTTCATCAAAAAGAATGTCAAAAAACCCGTGGTCGGGTTCATCGCAGGGCAGACCGCGCCTCCCGGACGGCGCATGGGACATGCAGGCGCAATCATCTCCGGCGGCCAGGGAACCGCTGAAGAAAAAATGAAGATCATGAAGAAATGCGGCATCAAAGTGGTTAAAAGCCCCGCTGATTTGGGCAAAACCATCCAGAAGGTTTTGTAAAAAAGTCCTCCTACCTACTCTTGGCTATCATGATATTTTTTGAGCGGTCAGCCCTGGCTCACGTGCCAAAAGCTCTCGGATGGGGGATAGATCGGGAAGGCCCAAGGTTTCTGATATAGCATCATCAATTCTTTTGCGGGTTTGATCCTGATCAAGCCTTGCGATAGCTTCCAGACTTTCCTCGGCAAGATCGTCATATACAGCTGCTAATGCATTCAAATTTTCAGAATCAAGGGCGCGCACATCAAGAACTGGCATGCTCGTCCAAGCAGGTTTTTTCATTTGCATCCAGGCACTGCGTGTTATAACACGTCGACCAAAGTACATTAATAAGGACGGCGAACTATTGAGCCACAAAATTAAAGCCTTTTCGTGCTGTTCATTTAAGGATTGCCCTTTCAACGCCCACCAAGTATTTCCAAGAACTTCTGTATCAAAACGGATAGCAATAACGCGGTGCGTCACAGGCCATAAACGTTCCGCAATCAAAATACGCCCGGCTTTTGACCATACCGAATTTGCCTTTTTAATTGTTTTCCGCCCTTTGGCCGGTTTTGTCCGCTCTAGTAAATGAGCGTTAGCTGATTGCCCAAGGCAATATACCTTATTTGCTTCATGGCCCCAGAATGCCGGATAAGAGGACCAAGTATCCGTGGAAATTTCAAAAGCATCATGAATATCCCGGCGATCATATCCAAGTTCTCCGAGGTCCCCAAGTTTGCATATTGATAAAGCCTCAGACTCCTGGCAGCCTGGAACCACTAACCTCCCATTCTGCAGGTTCCAAAAGCTTCGCAACAACTGGGTCTGCGCAAAAAGAGCTCCCGTCCAGTTCTCTTCAGTTTTTGCGGGGGGCATTGTTACCATCTCCCCCAATTTTGTTGCACTCGACCTGATAGTGGTCAAACCCAAATCTTCAACAGACACTGGTTCTGTTGTGTGCTCGATACGGTTGGCTAAATCAAGAGCCTCATGGATGGTATGCGGATTTCTCCATAAATTGATATAAGTCGTTCGCTCAGCCTCTTCTTTGCCTTCCCGTTTTCGAGCAATAAACAAAATCTCGGAAAGGTCTGTGTTCTCTGAAAAGTTGGGCCGCTCTGCATCATGACTCGCAATGACCGTTTCTAAATGATAACTATTGGCAATCAACTTACGTGTCGCTCCCCAAGCTTCGCCAGATACAAGTGCGGCAGGCAATACGAAAGCAAGACGGCCGCCCTTTTCCAGATGGCGATCCCCAAGCGCGACGAACACACTTCCGAGTCCAGCAGTTGCACTGGCACCAATTTTTTTTACCTGCTTCTTTAGCTCAGATTGCAGTGATCCACGTTCATCTGGAAGAGAACCAAACAATAAATTGCCACCGACACTTCTGACAAAAGGCGGATTCATCACGCATAAATTCAACTTAGGAACTTTTGCGTTCGTGGCAACACTCGAAGATGCCCCGGTCCGAACCGACTCGACGGCGGAGTAGTCTAACGCAACTTGGGTTTGGACCTCGTTGGTTGTAAGGAATTCAAGACTTCCAAGTCTTGGAACGCTATGATCTAGCCCCATAGGCATTACGTAAAGGTTCATGCGGACGAAAGCCACTTCAGGTGCAAGAATGGCCAGGGTTGAAGCTGTAAGATGTACCGCAGATGGCAAAACGTCATAACCGTATAGAACATTCTCCATCAATGTTCGATGAAGGGTTCTAAGATCAACCGGACTGAGGGACCTATTGGTTTCTGCTCGAAGCTTAATATACTTATCGGAAAGAGCTTGGGCCGTTGCCATTAGCAAAGTGCCTGTACCACAAGCCAAGTCACCAACTTTAAAAGATGCCAACTCCACTGGGTCGCCAAAATCCCTATTCCAAGGTTTTGCAAGGGCCAGCTTAAGAAGCAAAGTCGCGGATGATACAGACGTATAGTAGGTTCCAAGGAATTTTGCGTGATGAAGTAACCAGTGGTAGATTCGGCCCATCAGGTCATGACGAAGGGCCGATTGCTGGGCGCATATCGTTTTGGATTTCTCTAGCAAGGACCGCACTGCCTGTAGGGTATTAGAACTTAAAGGAAGCTCATCTAGAACACGTCCGCCGAGCTGAAATATAGGAACATAGTTGATGTTTTCCCAAATCCAGCGCCAATGCTCATTGGTTGCAGAAACTATGTCCTTTTCCTTATCCAGTTTGTTAAGGGAACTGATCCGGCGATCTGTGTGAGCTAGCTGCTCCTGGAAAATAAAAGCGTTTGCCAAAACAAGAGCTGAAACTTTTGCGGAAGTTTCCCGGCGCTCATCAGATTTTGCCGGTTTTTCATCTTTCGTAGGATATATACCGAGGAGATTTGAAAGGCGGTCGCATGCCCCTTCTTGCCCCATCCAAAGCTTTGCAACTCCCACAAGCTGAATGGAAAGAGATTTCGCCATTTTTTCAACAAGATCATCTTCAGTGAGCGCCTCCTGAGCCCGACGCAAAGCATCCATAAGTGAAGCCGGGGTTCCTTCATACCAATCCTCACTCTCACCAACTTCGGAAACAATGCGGTATTTTAATTGGGCTGACTGAAGAACTTCTTCTATTTTGGACGTTGAGGTCGTCCTAAGCTCCAGGGGGTAAACCGCAGCAGCGGCAATATGAGCAATACCGTTTCTTACCCGATTTCGTGCATCATCAAGAACGACTTCATCAGCGTTTGGGTGATCAGCAAATTTACCTTCAATAACGACTCTCAGGCCTCTCATCTGGAATAAAACATCTGGGCGATGCTTGCCATGAACCTGTATTGTCTCGGCATCAGCCGTCACTCCCAGCTTTGAAATCAAAATTGCAAGCTGGGTGTTTACGGCTTCTTCTCTATTTCTGTTTTTTGCCATAAATTTTTTGTTTTACTTTGCGCTCTTTCCAAAAAATCTTGATCCAATTTGGGGAACCATACCATATTTCCTTCCCATTTCACCGACTCACCCAAATATCCCGGTGGGTTTGCCGTCGATGCTTTTTTGATTTTTATCCTGCCAATATTTTTTGATTCCCTCTTCGCCCTTTTTTTCCGCCCATTGTACCAGCACGTCACGCTCGCCAACGAATTCATATAACGGCACGCTGAAACCGCAGGAGGTGGCCAGGCTCTCAATCTCCAATGAAAAAATCTGCCGCGCTCCAGGAACCGCCTGAAAAAGGCTGATGGAAGCCTCCCACTCCGCATCGCGGGGATGAATGGCTGTTGCCTTTCCATAGACACGCAAGACCTGCGGTTTACCTTCAAAGGCGCAAAACATGAGGGTCATACGCTGGCATTCCAGGACATGCGCCGCGGTTTCATTGCCGCTTCCCGTATAGTTCAGCCAGATTATTTTTTTGGGGCCGATCACTCGCAAAGAGTCCATGCCCTTGGGAGAAATATTCACCCGGCCATCCCTTCCCGCCGTCGCGACGAAAAACAGGTGCTGGTTCTTTATAAACTCCAATAGGGTTTCATCCAGTTTCGACATCTGTTCACTCACCACGACCTCTCCATGTTATTGCCAACGGTAACTGTTCCGCCCTGCTCCCGGTCAAACGAATGCGCCGGCATCAAAAATCAGTAAAATTCGGCTGATTTTTCCATCTTTCACTTCAAACCACTGCGCCATCGGGGTGGACACGCCGGGTTTAATGAATTCATAAATTAAACAAGCAGAGGAATCATCTTCAAAAGACCGGATGATTTTGTACTGAAATTCTTTTGGTGGGTCCACTTCTATCGATTTTATATAGTCCTCTGCAGAGTCGAATTGGTAAAAAGGTCCGCTGAACGAAAAGTCGTCGGCCAACAAAGGACGCAACTTCTCAAGATTCTCACCGGGGAAAAAAATATCCATAAATTTTAGAGCCAGCTGAATGGGTTCCATCGTATTGCCTGTTTTGCGTCCTGGCGGCTTAGCGAAAGAAAGACTCCTCACCCTTCTTCCTGATTCTCGGAATTTTCGAAGGAAAGAAATTCCAGTCGGCTCTGGTAGTCCAAAGTGTCGAATTGCCCTCCCTGACGAAAGGAAGCAAAATACAGGTCCGCATAAACCGCTATGATTGCATGCAGAGCGCTGTGGTTATCCATTCCCTGGTCAAGGAGCCGCTTATAGGTTACGGAGACAAAATCCGGCTGTCCGAGGGTGATTTGTTTATCAACAGTCACATGCAAAACCGTGTGCACAAATGGACTGACGATTTGTCCGTCGATTTCCTGCGGATAGGTCGCTAATTCGCCCTGTTTCCAGATTTCATCGAACTCCGGATGCAGATCCATGATGTGGGCGATGCGCTCATCAAGCTCTTCAAAGGTTTTTCCTTCTTCCCGGCCGGCGGCCACCTCAAGGATTCTCACCTGAGTTTCTTTATCAAAATCCATTATCTTGATCCCCTGTAAAAAGGAATTTACTGAACGGCACTAGCATCGCAAAAGGGTACTTTGGAATCCTGCCACCGTGCAATAAATACTGGAATAGTCTGAAAAAAAGTTAGTTAAACGCACTTGAATCAAGGCGTTTCTGAAAAATGCGACCTTCTGTCCTTACCGCCCCCGCCATAAACCATGAACACCCGTTTTCCCTGGCGCATGTGATACTTCGCCCAGGCGGGGGATTCTCCTCCAAAACTGGCATCCGGGTCTTCTCCTTCGGCTTTCAAATAGTCCGGATAATCCAGACCCGCGTCATAAGCATCCATTAAAAGGCATTCTGTGGTGAACCCTTTTCCCTCCAATTTGATCTTACTTAGGAATTCTTCGATCTTTGCGGGATCGTTCAATTCAATAGGGGCCATTATTTTTTCCTGTAAAGTTTATAGATTGGCAATTATTCTGTTTTTATACCTATTAGGATTCCGATAAAGCCATTTGGACTTATCAAAACTTCATAAAATTTAGGTAAATCGCTCATTTTAGGCTATATTAGCATACAGATTCAACGCACCCTCTTCCCAAAAAGGATATGCATAACTAATAAGGAAGAAAAAACATGATTATCCAGGAAAACCTTTTATTAAATCGTGCCGAGCCCAACGGGCTGGGAGGAACTCAATTCCTCTACAAAATAAACGATTATGGCCTGGCCGCCATCAGCAAACCCCAGGAAAATATATCGAATATTCACTGGGAAGTGGATGTCATAAAATACCTCAATGAGAAACCCCTTGAATACGAGGTCTGTCACACCACGGAGCTGGCGGATAAAACATTGAAATTTTATAGTGATAAAACCTTGAACGAATTCCTGCAAAAGGCGTTCGGTTATTTCAACGAACTGAATTTATTGGAAAACATGTTGCCAGAGGATAAGCCTTCCTAAAATGATGAATCAGGGCCTGTTAATGCTTGACAGGGCTTGTGTTTGTTATTTACTATAGGACTCTTTTTCAAGGCGAAATAGCGGTTGGGCTCCTTTAGAGCAAACCTCAATAAATCATAAAGTTAGGAAAAATCCAAGTTAATTTGTATTTCAGCAAGCGCAATCAGTGCTCTGCGGTCAAAAAAATGATATTCACAGGAGACGTAGCATGTCGAACATGAATGCCCAAGCAGAAGGCAAACCGGCGGATTGGGTACCTGCAGGAGATAAACAAAAAATAGTCAGTGCGGAGGAGATGTTTTTCAAACTCCCGCGGGAAACTCATTTCATCACAGGAAGTGAAGCCGCCCGCGAATCGATTCGCAGAGCCAATGTGGACATCGCCATTTCCTATCCCATCACCCCGCAAAGTGAAACCATGCAGCAGGCGGGCTATCTTTACGATGAAGGATACATCAAGGAATATTACCGGGGCGAAGAAGAAATTGGCGTGATGTCAGCAATTTCCGGCGCTTCCCGTGCGGGCGTTCGCTGTTTGACGGCGACCGCGGGTCCGGGTCTCATGCGCGGTATGGAAGCGATCAGTTCCTGGCCGGGAGCGAGGGTCCCCCTTGTACTAATGGATATGTGCCGGGTCATCAACACCCCGCTGGCAATCCAGCCGGACAATATCGAGATGTCTTTTTTAATCAATACGGGCATCCTCCTTCTACACGCTGAAAATCAGCAGGATTTCTATGATTATCCCTTAGCGGCTTTCATGGTTTCTGAAGAAGTGGATGTCACCTTACCTGCTGTGGTATCGGTGGATGGATTTTTTGTGACTCATGCGCGGGGCCAGGTATCCATGACTCCGGAAGAATACAAATTACCGCCGAGAGACGGCTGGCGGGCAGCGATACCGGCAATGGACAATGAAAATCCTCCGGCCCGGTTGTCTCGGGATGCGCCCATTCAGAAGAGTAATTTTATCAGCTATCACATGCATTCCAGTTGGCAGCAGGAAGTTTTTGCCGCTGTTGAGCGTTCTGCAAAATATTTCAGGAAATATCTCAACGGTTTGGTCGAAGTGGTCAATCCCGGAGCGGAAGATTTCATCATCGCCTCCGGAGCCGCCGCTTCACAGGCGCGGGAAGCGGTCCGCCAAGAGGGAGAAAAAGGCCGCAAGGTAGGGTTGGTTAAAATCAAATCCATTCGCCCCTTCCCGCATGCGGAACTGGTTGAAGCGGTCAAGGATGCCAAACGAATTTTGATTCCTGAGTTCAACCAGGCGGGTTGGATGCACAAGGAGGTTTGTGCAACCCTGTATGGCAGGTGTAAGGCAATCATTTCCGCAGGACCGAGAGTTTACGGCGGCATGACCATGCCTACCGAAATGATTCTCGAGTGGCTGGAAAAAACCAGAAAAGACAACCCCTGATGACTCGGGGCTGAAAATTCCGCCTTCCAGCAACAGCGGAAGGTTATCTGGAATCAATCAAACCAGATGATTCTAGTTAAATTAGTTCAGACGGTGTATTATGAAGTTGTTTAGATTCACTCAATACCTACTAATAAACCTGTAACACATATAAAAAGGATGAAACCATGTCTTTTGAAACTCTAAGACCTTCACCCGCTTTAAAAGAATTTCTTCCAATCGAATACAAGGATCTCGTTGAGAATGGCCCCTACGGCAAAAATAAAAAAGTGACCGACATGGGGAAATTCAAGGAAGTTCTTGAAGAGCATCCCATGTGCGCAGGCTGTGCAATGACTTTGTTTATCCGCTTGATGTACATTGGTATGCCCAACCCCGAGCATACCATTGTCGTCGGTACGGCAGGGTGTGGTCGTTTGGCCTTGTCCCAGGCTTCGGTTCCATTTATTTACGGGAACTATGGCGACACCAACGCAGTTGCTTCCGGCCTGAAACGCGGTTTGGAAATTCGATTCCCAAATCAGTTCAAGGATATTGTTGTTTGCGCCGGTGATGGCGGCCTGGTCGATATCGGATTCCAGGGCCTGATGCACAGCTGGTTCCGTCATGAGAAATTCGCTACCGTATTGCTGGACAACGAAGTTTATGGAAACACCGGTGGACAGGAAAGCGGCATGACCAATCAGGGAAAAGTTCTAAAAATGGCTCCGCGCGGAAAAAAAGACGAAAAAATGGACGTGATAGGGTTGGCCAAGGTTGCCAAGCTCGATTACATCGCTCGCCTCGCACCGACCAATCCGGCGCGTGTCGCCCGCACCATTCGGCGCTCCATTCTTATCGCCAGAGAGTTCGGAGCTACCTATGTTCAGGCCTATACTTCCTGCAACATCGAGTACTCCATCCCGACTCCGGATGTCATGAAGGACGCTTTTGAAATTGAAAAAGACCGTTATGGGTTTGAAGAGATCATTTCTGATCGAGCCAAAGAGTATTTGAAAGAAATTGAAGGCAAAGACAAGAAAAAGAAAGCAAAAAAATAAAGGAGGCAAGTAATAATGTCTGTCAAACGCTATAACGTTCGAATGGCGGGAATCGGAGGTCAGGGTGTGGTGACCGCCTCTCATATTATCAGTAATGGAGTGGTTATTTCCGGTGGACACAGTTCCCTCGTTCCGTTTTTCGGTTCCGAAAAACGAAACGCGCCGGTAGAAAGCTATGTCAGGATTTCCAGCGATGTTATTTACGAGATTGGCGAAATCATCTTCCCGAATGTGATCATGATTTTCCATCCCTCGGTCATCACTCTGGGTAAATCCTACACCATGCCGTTTTATACCGGGTTGAAAAAAGACGGAATCATTATAATCAACAGCCGGACGCCCATTCCTTTCAGTAAGGATGAGCAGAAGGAAATGGATGATATGGAGGCGAAACTCTACTATCTCCCGGCAACTGAAATTGCCAACGATGTTGCAAAAACCGAGCTCGCCACCAACATGGCGATGTGCGGTGCCATTGCCGCCGTTTTTGGAATGCCAGATCTGGGTTCCCTTGCCGCTTCGGTTAAAGACCGGTTCATCGGTAAAGGGATCGTCGTGTCCGGCGGAACGGCCGCCCTTGACAGCGCTATTGAGAAAAAGTTCGCTAAAAAACAGAAACTTCTGGAAGCCAATATGAAAACTCTGGAAGCCAGCTACAAATACATGATGGACAAAGGGTGGGCGCACCCGGATGCGAAGTTTGTAGCACTCACAAAAGAACAACACGCGGCAGCTGGAGTCGCTTAAAAAATTTAAATTTTTGGAGAAACCATGTACTACGTTGCTGAAGTTGACAAGGACATATGTTCGTCAAAGAACTGTTCTCTTTGCACGACCTACTGTCCTGAAGCTAATTGCATTAATTACAGTGAAGCCGACAAATCGGCTTATGTTTCCGTCGACCGCTGTAAGGCGTGCGAGATTTGCGTTTATATCTGCGATGAAATCGCCAAGAACAATGCCATAAAAATGAAGTGGATTGATGACCTGGATGAAGGTTTTGTTATCAAGAAAACCGGCCTTGTCATACGATAATTTCACTACTTTTCAAAAAGGTATTTGAGCCTTAATGCTCAAATACCTTTTTTTTTGTCATATCAACATAACTCCAAAGGACATCTCTAAATGGAAAGAACCCTGGCAATTATCAAACCCGATGGGGTTTACCGAAATCTGATAGGAAAAATCACCGAACGCATCGAATCCAATGAGTTCCGGGTGGTCGCCATGAAGCGTGCCCTCTTGCCCAAACCGGTTGCGGCAAGATTCTATTATGTGCATAAAGACCGGCCTTTTTACGATAGCTTGTGCACCTTCATGAGTTCAGGTCCCGTGGTTTTACTGGTTTTGGAGCATGACAATGCAATTTTAGGATGGAGAGAGCTCATGGGAGCCACCAACCCAGCCGAAGCCTCCGACGGAACGATCCGCAAAGACTTTGGGCTCAGTTTGGAAGAAAATTCAGTCCACGGATCGGACTCCCCGGAAAATGCCGCCTTTGAAATCCCGTTCTTCTTCAGTCAGACTGAAATTTTACCATAGATATCAATGAGTTAGAATATTTTATCAAAAACGGGGAATCTTCTTCCAGCCCACACCCATCCAAATAGTATGAAAAGAATACTTCTCTTATTGGCTTTGTTCATTTTACTTGGCGGGAACCCCGCCACCGCCGGATCGGGCTACGAATACCAGCTCTACAAAAACAGCGAGGACTTTGGTATTGTAGTATTTCCAAAGGAGAAGATTTTTGGCGATCTGAACGAATATATCGAATCCATTATTTTCAAAAAAGTCGAATCGGGTAAAGCGGTCATGCGGTCTGGCTCGAAGGGTGAAAATGAAACCTTCATGATGCCCCTGGAAACACAAAAAAAGCATGCCATTGAAAAGTTTCTGGTCATCCAGGTATTGTCGCAATACGAAGTGATGATCGGAGTTTATGATCCTGAATGGGGCCTCACACTGCCTTCGGCGATTTTCGGCATGGAAGAAGTGAAAAAAAATATCCCCAAGACTCTGGATGTTTTCCGGGGAGACAACCCCAGAAAGGAAATTCTTTGGAGGGGAAGCTCTCAGTCCACTGCAGAAAACCCTGTTTATTTTTGAAAAGAGAATTCTAAAAGCATCAAATAAATACCATTTTACGGGAGGTGATTTTCCCAATGCCTGTTTATGAGTACCAATGCGAAAAATGCAAAAAGGCGTTTGAATTTTTGCAAAAAGTGAGCGACGAACCCATCACCAAGTGCGAAGAATGCGGAGGCCCGCTGCAAAAATGTTTTAACCAAATGAACTTTCATCTCTACGGGCCCGGATTTTATTCAACCGATAACAAAAGGAAGTATTTAAAATAAGCCACCTCCCCCATCCTTCAATATTTTTCTATGATATACATTACAAGACGGCTGGAGTTCTGTGCCAGCCACCGCCTTTTCAATCCCAAATTTTCCGACAAAGAAAATGAAGAAATATTCGGGCTGTGCAACAACCCGAATGGGCATGGCCACAACTATGTTTTGGAAGTGACGGTCAAAGGAGAGATAGACCCTGAAACTGGAATGGTGCTGGATCTAAAAACCCTGAAAAAACTGATCAACCGGGAAATTGTTGAAAAGGTGGACCACAAAAATTTCAACATGGATGTCGATTTTATGGATGGGGTGATCCCCACCGCTGAGAATATCGCCATCAAATTCTGGGATATTTTGGAGCCAAAAATTGATCACGGCACCCTCCACGAACTGAAGCTTTATGAATCCGAACGCAACTATGTCGTCTACCACGGGAGTTGATGTGCAAGATCTGATCACAAAATTGCTGGTTGATTTAGGAGAGAACCCTTCGCGGGAAGGACTGAAAAACACGCCTGAAAGAGTCGAAAAGTCGCTGAAGTTTCTGACCAGCGGGTATGCGACCAACGTCGATGAGTTGGTGAATGGCGCCCTTTACCATGAAGATTACGACGAAATGGTCATCATTAAAGAGATCGACTTATTCAGCCTGTGCGAACATCACATGCTGCCGTTTTTGGGGAAGTGCCACGTTGCCTACCTTCCCAAAGGCAAAGTCATCGGATTGAGCAAAGTTCCCCGCATCGTAGACACTTTCAGCCGAAGGCTTCAGGTACAGGAGCGCTTGACCAACCAGATCGCGGAAAGCCTCAACAATATTTTACAACCCAAGGGCGTGGGAGTGGTCATTGAAGCCCTGCATCTTTGCATGGCCATGCGTGGCGTGGAAAAACAAAGATCCTTCACCACCACCAGTTCCATGCTCGGCAGTTTTAAATCCGACGCCAGAACCCGGGGTGAATTTTTGAGCCTGATTCAGCCACAGGGGACGCGTTCTTAACCTCGGAACTAACCTGACACCCACTAAAATAGGTAGAAAAACTTCGCTTGGACTCCACCACCAAAGAAATAATAATCGAAAATAACGATTTGATTCCCGATATTTTCGGAACCCACGACATCAATCTCAAACTGATCGAGAAGAAATTTGACGTCCGCATCACCACTCGGGGAAACCAGGTCAAAGTGACGGGGTCCCCCGATGCCACGGAAACAGTCAACCGTCTGCTGGTTCAACTGCAGAAATTATTCGAAGAAAAAACACCACCGCAAAATGGCGACATCAAATTCGCCATCCGCCTGATCGCCGACAATCCAAAGGTGGAATTAAAATCCGTCTTTTCCGAACGCGTGGTTCTGTCGCCGGGGCGGGGCTTTGTCTCACCCAAAGGACCGGCTCAAAGCCAGTTCATAAAAACCGGAAAACAAAAAGACATTATTTTCGCCATCGGACCTGCGGGCACAGGAAAAACTTATCTGGCAGTGGCCCTTGCGGTGGAAGGTCTTCTTAAAAACCGCTTCAAGAAAATCGTTTTGGTGCGTCCTGCCGTTGAAGCCGGAGAGAAACTGGGGTTTTTGCCGGGGGACATCTCCGATAAAATCCACCCCTATCTGATGCCGCTATACGATGCCTTGAACGACATGATGGAATCCAATCAGGTTTGGCAGATGATTGAGGACGGAATCATCGAGATTGCGCCCTTGGCCTATATGCGCGGGCGAACCCTCAACGATGCGTTCATCATCCTCGATGAAGCGCAAAATTCCACACGCGAACAAATGAAAATGTTTCTGACCCGTTTGGGGTTCCGGTCCAAAATGGTAGTGACCGGAGACGTCACGCAAATCGATCTGGCACGTTCCAGCGACTCCGGTCTGATTCATGTGGAAAAACTATTGCAGGACGTTGAAGGCATTCAATTCATCTACTTCACCGAAAAGGATGTCGTCCGCCACGAACTGGTGAAAAAGATCATCACCGCCTACGATAAAAACGGCGGCGGGTGATCGCCCCCTCTGATGTTTCTCCCATGAAACCTCGAGATCTCTTTTCCAAAGCGCCCAAACTCCGGAAAATCCACCCATCTTAAACCCACATTTCCCCTATGGATATCCAGCTTCAAAACGACCAGGCGGTGCATGGCATTGACTCCGGGAAACTTGAAACGCATGCCAAAAAGATCATGCAGGCGTTGGGGCACAAGGAGGGGGAACTCAGCATTTTACTTGTAGACGACGCAAAAATTCGCAAACTGAATCAGCAATATCGAAATATGGACTCGGCAACCGATGTTCTCTCCTTTCCCCAGAATGAAGGAGAAGACGCGGAATTCATTTCCCATATTCTCGGGGACGTGGTAATTTCTGTAGAAACGGCTGAGCGGCAGGCAAAAGAACATCGCTTCTCCCTGGACCAGGAGTTGGTTCTACTGCTCATTCACGGCACGCTTCACCTTTTGGGACACGACCACGAGCATTCTCCTGAGGAAGAAAAAATTATGAAGCGAAAGACCTGGGAGTTATTTGACGCCATTTTTCCCGGCACGGCGCCTTCCGATTCCTGCCAGTATTGAACGGGTTTCACAAATAGGGAATTGCAACGATGAAGCAAATTTGGGCCCCGTGGCGAATGGAGTACATCGAAGAAGATAAATCCGGCGAGTGCATTTTCTGCACCCTGCCCAGCGCCGAAGCAGATGAAAAAAATTTCATCCTCTACAGAGGAACTCACTGCTTCATCATCATGAACATTTTCCCTTATAACACCGGCCACATCATGGTCTCCCCTTACAAGCACCTTTCGTGCATCACCCAGCTCGAGGAAAACGAGTTTTTCGAAATCAACCGCCTGACCCAGAAATGCGTCGAAATTCTGCGAGCCGTCAAATCGCCGGAGGGGTTCAACATCGGCGTCAACGTCGGTAAAGCCGGCGGCGCCGGGTTTGATGAGCACATCCACGTTCACATCGTCCCCCGCTGGAACGGGGACACCAATTACATGCCGGTTCTAGCCGAAACCAAAGTTCACCCGGAACACCTTCGAGCCACATACGATAATCTGTTGCCGCATTTTAATAACATTTCCCTTTAGATTTTCAGCATGGCACCCGGAGAAAAGATCAGGGACCCGTCGGAAGACGAAACCCCGATGATGCAGCAGTACCAGCGCATCAAAAGGGAATGCTCCGATGCCCTTTTATTTTTCCGTATGGGAGACTTCTATGAAATGTTTAACGAAGACGCCAGGATCGCATCCCGCATCCTGGAAATTGCGCTTACCTCGCGCAGTAAAAACAAAGCCAATTCGATCCCCATGTGCGGCGTGCCCCACCATGCCGCCAACGCCTACATCTCCAAACTGATCAAAGCCGGGAAAAAAGTCGCTCTCTGTGAACAAACCGAAGACCCTAAATTAGCTAAAGGTTTAGTGCGGCGCGAAATCGTCCGCATCGTGACACCGGGAACGGTCCTGGACGATGCCCTTCTTGACCCCAAGAGCAACCACTTCGTGGTATCTCTGTTCTTTGGCAAAGACGGGCTGGGCCTTGCGGCCCTCGACATTTCCACCGGGCTGTTCAAAGTCACCGAAATCAATGGAGACAATACAAGTTCTTTCCTTGCGGACGAACTGGAGAAAATCGACCCCAGAGAGATTCTCGTTCCAGAGTCACGGGCAGGAGAAACCAACGGCAGCATGCCCTGGTCGGGCAACGAAAATATCTATGCCCACAGCGGTGAAGACTGGACGTTCTCTTTCGGCGAAGCCTACCGGAAATTGCTCGAGCATTTTAAAACCGGTTCTCTGGAAGGGTTTGGTTGCGAACATTTAAAGCTGGCGATCTCCGCCGCAGGAGCCCTGATCCATTACCTTCACGAGACCCAGAAGTCCGCCCTTCAACACATCACCGCGCTTTCCACGTATCATATCGAAAACTCCATGCTTCTCGATCAGACCACCATCAAAAGCCTGGAATTGATCCAGGCGAGCGATGGGAGCCGCAAAAATTCTCTGTTGGATTTATTGGAAACAACGCAAACCCCCATGGGCGCAAGAAGGGTCAAGGAGTGGATTCTCAAACCGCTGATCGACCGGGAGGCCATCGAAGAACGTCTTTCACAGGTCCATGCGTTTGTGGAAAACCCGCTTCTCAGAAAAGACATGCGCGAGCAGTTGCAGAAAATTCACGATCTGGAACGTCTGGTCGGGCGAATTTCCCTGTCGATGTCAAGCCCCCGCGATTTGATGGCGCTTAAAAATTCCATCGAAACCTTTCCGTCCATTCTTGCACTGCTCAGCCGATTTCCCGCGGAAGCCGTTTCACAATATGCAGAAACCTGGGACAATCTCGAAGATGTATTTCGACTCATCGATGAAAAGATCGTGGACGAACCCCCAGCCACCTTGAAAGACGGGCATCTCATCAAACCGGGATGCGATCAGGAACTCGACCGGTTAAAATCGATCAGCAAAGATGGAAAAACCTGGATCGCCGCTCTCGAAACCAAAGAAAAAGAGCGGACCGGAATCCCGGTTTTAAAAGTCGGTTATAACAAAATCTACGGCTATTACATCGAAATCACCAAAAAGAATATCGACCGCGTTCCTGCAGAATACATCCGCAAACAATCCCTGGTCAACGCCGAGCGCTACATCTCTCCGGAATTGAAAGAGTACGAAGTCGAAATCACCGGAGCGGAAGAAAAAATAACCGAGTTGGAATTTCAGCTCTTTCAAAAAATCCGGGAAGACATCTCCAGAGAAGGCCCGCGCATCCAGACCATGGCCCGGACCATTGCTAAGATCGACGCCCTGTTTTCCTTTGCTGAAACGGCCCATCAATACAACTATTGCCGCCCCACCCTGCTTGAAGACCCCACACTCTGCCTTAAAAACGGCAGACATCCGCTGGTTGAAAAAATCGATCCCCTCAATCAGTTCATTCCCAACGACACCGTTCTGGACTCCACCGACAACCAGATCATGATCATCACCGGCCCCAACATGGCCGGCAAATCGACTTTCCTGCGCCAGGTCGCCCTGATCACCCTGATGGCCCAGATAGGAAGTTTTGTTCCCGCGGATGAAGCCCGGATCGGAGTGGTCGACCGGATTTTTTCGCGCGTCGGAGCCCAGGACCACCTATTGAAAGGGCAATCCACCTTCATGGTGGAAATGAACGAAGCCGCCAATATCTTAAACAACGCCACCGCCAGAAGCCTGATCATTCTCGATGAAATCGGCCGGGGGACCAGCACCTTCGACGGGATCAGCATCGCCTGGTCCATCGTCGAATACCTGCATGCTTTAAATGGCGAACAAGGCGGACCCAAAACTCTGTTTGCAACGCATTACCATGAACTGACGGACCTGGCTCTGGTTCTTCCTGGAGTCAATAATTTCAACGTTCAGGTCAAGGAATGGAACGACGAGATTATATTTTTACGAAAAATTGTCTCAGGCGGCGCCGACAAAAGCTATGGGATTCAGGTCGCCCGTCTTGCGGGTCTTCCGGAAAAAGTGTTGAAGCGGGCTTTGGAAGTTCTCGACAATCTGGAAAAAAGTGAATTCGATGAATCGGGACGTCCCAAAATTTCACATAGCGAAGAAGCGCCAGCGAATTTAGGTCCCCAGCAGTTGACGATGTTTGGTGAGGACTTTTCTCCTCTCCTTAAAAAGCTGGACGATCTGAATCCCGATGACTTGACTCCCCGTCAGGCTCTGGATCTTCTTTTCGAGTTCAAGGATCTAAGAAAAAAACCAAAAATGTGAGGACGAAATCCCAGAGATTAAAAACTCTATCGGCCAACCGAAAACATAATCGCCTTCCCGAAATTTATTTCTTTAACATTCTCAATGGGTTGGCCCACACTTTCCTTTTACCCGATGGGATTGAAGCGCGAAAACCTATGGGATTTCAAGGCTAAGTGTACTGTTTTATTGACTTTACAATAGCTTCGAAATGGGGTATCTTAAGATGCCTGACAAACGGGGCGTTGCTTGCGAATTGCAACGATTTGGCGAGAATCCGAAAAAGGAGACATTCGGAAAAATACGTTCCCGGAAGGCCCCGACAAAGATTATTGTTTTGCCAATCGGTAATTGTTCCTGAAAAACAGGTTTATTTCGCCCTGTACCCGGAGGAGAGGCTGGATTGAACCTTTCGACCTTATTTAATCGAAAAACCACGCTGTGGATCAACCTGGCGGCGGCATTTTGGGTTGTTTCGTGGGTGCTTGCATCTATGGCATGGGCCGCTTCGCCGTCGATCGTCAACGTTGGAGTGGCAACAAAAGAGAATTACATCACGATGGATGCCCTCCTCACGGATGCGATTGATGGGAAAATTCTTGAGGCCATCGAAAGCGGAGTCCCAATGACGATCACCTTCCAGGTCGAATTGCGAAAGCAAGTCGCCCTGTGGAACGATACTCTGGTCAGAGCCAATGAGGTGAGTCACACGGTTCAATATGACTCGCTGAAAAAAGCCTACCGGTTTTCAGAGGTTGGAAAAAACGTAAAACGAAAAATCATCACCCGCAAAAAAGATAGCTATCAGAAGCTGATGGCGACCCTGAAAAACATTCCCATCGCCCCCATATACCAGTTGGATCCGGGGGAAAAATATTATGTGCGGGTGAAAGCCGATCTCGAAATGGATCGGTTCTGGTTCCCCTTCAACTACCTTTTTTTCTTTGTTCCTTTCAATGACTTTGAAACCTCCTGGGTCAAAACGTCCCCCCTCACCATCGACCAGGAATTTCTCAATTCAGCGAAAGCGTTCAACGAGCAATCGAAAAAAGGTAAAAATTCGAGGGGTTTGAGTCATGTCATCCGCTCCTTCAATAAGTAAGCGCCAGTTTTCCCAACCCTCCGAAGAGCAAGCACGCAGGAAAAAGAAACGCACACAACGAATCATCGCCGCCATCGTATTATCCCTGGTCGGCCTGACCGCGATTGAAAACTATTTCCTCGAACAGCAGACCACCGCCCCGATCGCGAACAATATAGCCATTCTGGCGGTTTTTAACATCATCCTGATCCTGCTGTTTGTCCTGATCGTACTCATCACCAGAAATCTGGTCAAACTCTACAACGAGCGCAAAAGTAAAATCATCGGGTCTAAGTTTCAGACCAAGCTTATCATCGCCTTTTTAATTCTTGCCCTGGTGCCGTCGACCCTGCTTTTCATGACCGCCAGCAAACTGTTCACGTACAGCATCGGTAGCTGGTTTAACCTGCAGGTGGAACAAACCCTTCAGCGGTCCATGGACGTTGCCAGGGACTATTATTCCCATTTGGAGAAGGGCGCCCTGGCCCGCGCCCAGAAAATCGAAAATTTCATCACCCGAAACGAACTGTTTCTACAAAAAAACCGTGCTCAGTTAGAAGCGCTGGCGAAGGAAAAAGTAGAGGAATACGATCTTAACGGCCTGATCGTTTATGACAACCAGAAAAAGATCGTGGTTTCCGTATTTAACCAAAAAATCAATCCTCAGGCCCGCGCCAGCTATCAGGATTTGCTCAAGGAAAGTGTCGGTGGCGAAGGGGTGTCCGAGATTCGTTCCACCAACCAGGGAACCTTTCTTGTGGTCATGGACCCCCTCAAACAACTCCTGGACGGAAAAATTTCGGTCTGGGGCTATATTCTCACCCTGACCCCGATTCCCCAAAATTCCCTGGGCAGGATCGAAGCCATTCGCAGCACCTTCGAGGATTACAAACAGCAAAGTTTTTTAAAATTACCGGTCAGCGCCAGCTATTACATCACTTTCTTTTTAATCACCTTGCTGATATTGTTTTCGGCGATCTGGCTGGGCTTTTATATGGCCCGCGGCATCACTATCCCTATTCAAGAGTTGGCGGAAGGAACACGGAGAATCGCCGAAGGCGACCTGAGTTTTAAAATTGGAGTCCACGCCAGTGATGAAATCGGTATCCTGGTGGATTCGTTCAATAAAATGACCAATCAACTCAACGAAAGTCAAATAAGCATCCAACACGCTCATGAGGATTTAAAAGTCACGAACCTGGAATTGGAACAGAGGCGCTACTACATCGAAACGATTCTGGAAAACATCGGTGCCGGGGTGGTTTCGGTGGATAAAAAAGGACATATCACGACCTTCAACAAAGCCGCCGAAAAAATTCTTGGTGTACAAGCAGAGGATGTTTTTGGCAGCAGCTACAAAGAAGCTTTCGGTCCCTCCTTTCATGAACCCATCCGCAAAATGACAAAACGCATGGACCAGCAGCAAAAAGGGTCCATGAAAGAACATATTGACCTCAGAGTGGGTGAAGACAATCTGACCCTGTTAGTCAATATCCAGGTGTTAAAGGACACCGACGAGAAATACCTGGGGTTGGTCATCGTGTTCGAGGATTTGACTCAGTTAATAAAAACCGAAAAAATTGCCGCCTGGAAGGAAGTCGCTCAGGGCATCGCCCACGAAATTAAAAATCCCCTGACTCCGATTCAACTCAACACCCAGCGGTTGCAGAAGAAATATCACGAAGATAAGAAGGATTTCGCCAGGGTTTTTGAGGAAAGCATCGCTATCATCTGCCAGGAAGTCGAAGGCATGAAAGACATGCTGAATGAATTTCAACGCTTCTCCCGGATGCCCGCTCCCAACCCCAAACCTGCATCGCTTCACAAAATCATCGATGACGTTTCCATCTTATATTCTGATTACGAGAAAAAGGTTACCATTAACAAACAGTTTGATCAGGACATTGGTTTCATAAAAGTGGACGCGGAACAGATGCGGCGGGTGTTTATCAATCTGTTTGAAAATGCCCTGGACGCCATGGAACAAGATGGCAAAATAGACATCATCACCCGCTTGAACCAGAAAGAAAAGCAAGTGCAGATCGACTTTTCGGACAATGGCAGTGGAATCGCGCCGGAAGACATGAATAAATTGTTCCTGCCGCATTTCACCACCAAGAAACGCGGCTCAGGGTTGGGGTTGGCCATCGTCAACCGAATCATTGTCGACCACAACGGAACCATTCTGGTCAAGGAAAACTCCCCGAAAGGCAGCCGCTTTGTAATCGACCTCCCCTACTCCCTGGTCTCCATGAAAACGGCTTCTCCTTCAACAAAAATTTCACCCCAGGCATCCAGTTCGGCATCCTGAACTTTTCAAGCCCCGGCAAAGTCTTTTCATCCACAGGAAATTGGTTTAAACTATCCCTATATTCAAAAGAAATTCCTTAGCATTATTTCATTCCCAACACTCATGCCAAAGAAACTGATCCTTGATCTGGATGAAAAAGTTTATCAGCGTCTTCTGACCCATTGCCAGGGTGATGAAAACGCTCTCAAGGAGTATGCCGCTGAAATTCTGGCAAAACACAGTCAGGAGGACGAGAAAGATGCGGAGTCGGATAAAACCAAAAAAGGGTTGGAGGACTATTTAAAAAAAGGAACCAGCGGGTCCCGATCCTACGGAATCAAGGGACAGGGTTGGTGATCCATCCATCTGGCACACAATTAAAAAAGAACGCAATCATACCCCATGTCTGATAACGAACGATTCAAAGATAACGGAAACGGAACCATCACCGACAGCAAAATGAACGTGATGTGGAAAAAAACCGATTCCTTCCAGGACCACAAAAAATGGCTCAACTGGTTCAAAGGCCAGGATTATGTAGAAATCGCCAATCTCGAAAGGACTGCCGGACATGAAGACTGGCGTTTCCCCACAGAAGAAGAAGCGTGGAGTCTGTTTGAACTGGACAAAACCAACACCGACAAATACGGCGACGATATTTACCTGGACCCCGTATTTGAACCGGGCAGCGCCGGAACCACTTGGACTCTGGAAGAAAAAGATTCCTCCGCCCTGATCATCCAGTACGAAGACGGCCAAAAAGTCTGGCCGTCCAAATACGCCAATATGAATATGGCCTACCGTATGGTTCGAAAAATTTCCTGAGCATCAGTTCATATCTTTATATGCTGCACGGAAAGGATAAATGACCCGGATATCCGGCTGCTCCGGTCCCAGGTAGTTGAACCCGGGTTGAACCACAAATGCGATTTTCGCGATTTCAGAATTAAACGTGTCGAATCGTTTGGGGTGCATGCGGCTGACCCCCAACTCGATGATCAGGTTTCGTCCCTCTGGCAATACAAATTTCTTTTCGGCAGTGGCCTGAAGATCGATTTTGACCGCACCGTTTCCTCCTTCGCTCAGAACCAGATTTCCCGCGGCAACGGGTTTCGCGCCTGTCCCTTCCGCAAATAATCTCCAAACGTACTTGGTATTGAAGCCACGGGCGTGAGCCACTCTGAGAACAGAATCGAGAAACTGCACAACATCCCGGCCTTCCTCCCTGAAAAAATAAGCGTTGGCAGGAACCCAATTTACCAGGTTTTTGCGAAAATTATTTTTGCTGATGCGAAAGCATTTCTCGTTCTTTAAAAACTTTTCCGCCGGGACGCGCTTATTGCGAACCAGGTGTTTCCGCAATTCCAAAGCCGCTGGGTCACGAAGCAAACAACTGGCCAGACTCAATTGCAGGTCTTTGGTTTTGTCCAACGTGGCGGAATCAATCTCTTCACGCAAGCGGCGGGTCATTTCGGATTCCAGTTTAGGATAATGTCCGCGGCTCACTTCAGCGATGATCCGAGTCACCCCCTGCCAGTCCATTTTTTTAATCGCTTCCTCAAAATCGGCAAGAACTTTATCATTAAAGCTGAGATTCTTATTGTCTGAGAGAAAATATTCTTTACCTTCAAAAACCCGTTCCTTAAGAAATTTATACCTTGCGGGATGGCTGTACCTAAAGTACGGGTAATTGATATAAGCCGCCACCGAATTGGCAAAATCCTCCTGAAGGTTCTGCCTGGAATAAGTCGGCAGATGACGAAGCGATACCGGAGCGTAATTGTCCACTGTCGAATCGTTCAAAAAAGTGTAAAGAAAATCGCTGTCGGGTTTTCCGTCCAAAGCCGGAAGATTCAGGATGCGAAAGTTTGCGATGGCCAGCCACTCTGGGGAAAAACTTGGGAACCCATGCGTCATATCAAACAGGTGCGCCATTTCATGGTGAACGATGTTACTAAAAACCGTTTTATCCTCATAAAATAGCGGGTTGTAAAACTCCACCCGCGGGTCCTGGTTTTCCACCAAAGCCTGGTAAGATTGCAACTCAAAATTAAATACGGTCATGATTGCCGGCAAAGTGGCCGCAGGGATATCATCCACGGGAATCTGGCCGGGCCCGACCATGATTCGACTCAATCGATAGAGACCCTTAACGCCCGGCATTCTATGAAACTTCGGAGGAAGATTTAAAAACGCAGCATGCAGCTTTTCGATTTGATCGGTCCTCCACGCTTCACCAAATTCGACCAACTCATAACCGAACGCCTCCTTGAATTTATCCATCAACTTTTGCACTTCTTCCCCGTAATTACCGGGGTACTCATAAAATTTTCTTTTTTCGGGACCTCCTTCCGGTGCGGCTGGTTGGTCAACGGGCTGAAATTGGAAACCCAATAAAACCGGAATCAAGCACAAAAGGGCAATCACTTTAAAAGTTTTTTTCATGGATGCATGCTCCGCAAATCGGGGAAATGATGTTTCATTTAGACTACCAAATGGTGACTGTAAAAGCGATAAATTGTATTACCCTTTTAAAATCAATATATTCTCGATGCCTTGGGACCTCGGGATTTTTTTATGGTATATTTGCAACTTTGATAAATTCCGCTCATCTTAAGAGCATCAATAATTGCCCAATAAAAGGAGACTATTTATATGGCGAAGTTGCCAGGTATCGATGAAAAATTGATTAAGTTGAACCCGGATTGGACCGTGGAAAATGCCGGATCCACCCCGCTCGAAAAAGAAGTGTCTGTGAACGATTTCAAAGGCAAACGGTTGGTTGTGACTTTACCCGGAGCCGGCGGATTCTGTAATAAGGAGTTTGACCTTATTAAAGATAATATGGACAAATTCAAAGCCGCCGGAGCGGATGAAGTGGTCGTCGTGGTCGGAACCGATATTTTAAGCAATGCCGGACGGGGATTGCCGAACCTCCTGCAAGACCCGGATCAGGCTTTCGCCAAAGCCAACAAGCTGAATCTGGAAGGGGTCAGAAGCCGGTATTTGCAACGCTCCGCAATTGCGGTTGACGCCAATGGCGAACAGGTCGCCCGAGAAGATGCGGAATTGCTCGGCTGCCGGACGGTGGATGGATTAGTGGGAGTCGCAAAAAAGGCGTTCTCTTAGTTTTTGTCCAATAAACCTCCCTGATAGGTTCAGGGAGGTTTTATTTTTTGCACACTCACCGGTCAGGGGTGCGAGGTTTTGGAGCCTCTGGCTTCCAGGGCGGCAGGCGCCTGGCCGTGGGAACCACCCTTCCCTTCCAGACCGTCCCCCCTCTGAATAAAGCCCCCGTCAAACCCGTCGCCACCATGGCGATAAAAAACAGGTAGGAAAACGGTATCAAAAGCCAATCTCCAACAGCTTTTAGAAAACGACCGCTCTTCATCCACAGAGTGCAAAATACGGCGAGGAGTTGCAGGAACCCTGTGAGCGCCTGTGAGCTGTTGTTTTTTTCCATTCCGTCAAGCCAGGTCAACCAGGGAACCACCCAGAAAAATAAAAATCCGACCGTCAGCAAAATCAGCGTCAAAGTTCCCAGACGCTTTCCTAAAGCCGTCCAGATGCCATTGACCAGGCTCCGCGACCATCCCGCAAAAGCCTGCCGCATGGAAGAGTACATCGTGGTATGAAAGTCCTCCCCCGCATTGATTCCCAGGGTGAGAAAGCCTTTTAATTTGGCGAGATACCCCAGCGACACATCGGTGCTGGAATATTCGCGCAGGGCTTCATGGGTTCCCACCACTTCATAGGCTTCGCGGGCAATCAGGACGTATTGCCCGTTCACCAGGCTCTGCCGCGATCTGGGATTGGCAAAGCCTTTGCGATCGCTCACCATAAAAATATAGGAAAAAACCGCCAGATTGATCAGGGCCACGCCAAAGCCCGGATTTTCCTGTTCGCCGGCCACCGTCGCCAAGGAAGCGTTGCAGGACAGCACCTGACCCATGACTTTGGAAAGTAAACCGGGCTCATGATGCGTGTCGGCATCGGTAAACAGCAGCCAGTCTCCCCTCGCCTGCCGGTAGCCCTGACTCAAGGCGTGCGCCTTTCCCATCCAACCTTCAGGAAGCGGTTTTCCTTGAATCACCTGCAACCGGGAGTCGGTCTTAGCAAGCGCAGATAAAATTTCGCCGGTGGCATCCTCCGAACAGTCATCCACTGCGATGACTTCCAAACGTGGGTAATCCTGCGACAGCAGAGAACGAACACATTTCTCAATGGATTGTGCTTCATTGCGGGCCGGGACGATGACGGAAACCAACGGAGGATGGACGGGCAGGTTCGGTTTTTCTTCCGGCAATTCCGGCATCGCGCCGCTGCATTGGCGGCTCCAGCGATGCCAGACGATCGCCCAAAAGATCAGGATCGCACATCCATCTAACAGGGTTAGCTGATCAAACAATAGCGTTTCCTTTTTTTCAGGAGACCGGCGTCAAAATTTCATGACCGCAGTCCTTCATTCAACAGAAGGGGTGAATAGGAAATAGAAATTCCCCCGTAAACATTGAATGGAGATGCGGGCTCAAAAAATCTGCCGCCTCCGGCATTGATCCTCGTATTGGCATTATAGTTTTGATCGAGCAGATTGTTCAATCCCAGAAAAATTGACCAGAGAAAGGGGCCCGCCTCCCCTTCTTTACCAAGCACCAGACTGGTGGAGGTGTAGGAAGCATTGCGAGTGGTGTTTTCATTGTCGACAAAAAATTCTCCGACCGTTTGAAATTCGAACCTGCCAAAATACCCTCCCCCAGAGGTGGCGCTCAGGGTTCCCGCAATTCGGTGTTCAGGAATCCCCGGGATCCGGTTTCCGGCAACATCGGTTCCATTTGACGTGAACTCGGTGAACTTGAAATCAGAAAAGGTGTACGACAGGGAACCACTCACCCGCTTCGCCGGCTGAAAATGAAGTTTGGCTTCCAGCCCCTTTCTTTCGGATTCTCCGGCATTGCGAAAAAAGTTGCGTCCCGGAGAGCCAGGCAATTCGAACGGGACTAACTCATCGGTCGATTCGATTAAAAAAAACGCCAGATCGTATCGCAAGACCTTCTGCAATTCGCCCTTCACCCCCACTTCATAGCTCACGGACTTTTGAGCTTCCAGACCGGGATTGAACCCCGGCCCGCCGGAAGGATTCACGATCAGCTCCGTCGTGGTCGGGACTTCAAACGCCGTGGCCACGTTGCCGTATAAATGCAGGGTTTCATTCACATGAATCACCGCTCCCAACATTCCGCTGAATTCCGAGAGATTGCGGGAGTCCGACTGGTCTCCATCCATCAAAAAAACGTCCTGCAGTTCAAACCGCACCCAGTCATAGCGCACGCCCGCCGCCAGATCCAGCCAGGGAAAAGGCTTGAGTTCATTCCGCAGATAGGGACCCACCGTGAAAACGTTTTCTATCTGATCCAGGGTTTGGCTGCCTTTTTGGCCGAGATTGTTGTCGAACCGTTTTCGGTCGTCGCGCTGATAGAAAAAATCGACCCCCGAAACCAGCCGGTTGGTCAATCCCAACGGTTGAGTGTCCCAAATCGTTTTCAGCCCGATCCCCGGAGCCAGCCGTTCAAACTCGACGGTCCCGCCGCTGGTGAAGGGGAGTTTATTAGAAAAATTCCGGTGGTTTAGATGCAGTGTAAAAACCCCTTCCAACCGATCCGTCAAATTTCGTTTGTAAACCGAACCCAGGTTTTGCTCCGTCACCCTTTCGCCTGCCGAAAACAGCAGATTATTGGCGTTGGCCCGCTCCGGGTTGGCGTCGGCCTGCGCTTTCGTCAAGGCTCCCGGGTCTTCGGCCAAAGGCGAATTGAATTGCGAAACGGAAAACGTCCAGTCCGAGGCTTCATCCGGATAAACCCTGAATTTCCCCGACAGCAAGGTGTTTTCCGTGGCGCTGTTTTGACGGAATCCATCCGACTGCAGATGCGAAGTGTAGAAATTATAGTTCATCGAATCGGTCTGTCCGCCGACCTTCATTTGCAACTTTTTGAATCCGAATTCCCCTGCCGTGAAGCGCGGATTGAACTCAAGGGGAGTGTCCGGCCCCTCCTCGGTAACTATTGAGATAACCCCTCCGGAAGCGTTGCCAAAGAGGGACGACGAAGGGCCGCGGATCACTTCAATGGAATCGATGATTCCCGGATCGATGGAATCCAGCTGAGTCTGGCCGTCAGGCATGGTATACGGGATGCCATCGACCAGCACCTTGACCCCGCGCACGCCAAAGGGGGAACGCGCTCCAAACCCGCGAATAGAAATCCGAAGATCCTGAGCAAAATTCGATTGATTTTGAAAAAACAGGCCCGGCAGGGAGACCAATGGTTCATCCAGGGTCAAAGACGGTCGTCCCCGCTGAACATCGGGTCCTGTTACTTTATCGACGGCGGCAGGAATGTTGACGGATTTTTTCCGCGACCGGACAGCGGTGATATCGATAGGTGGCAACTCTTCATAAGGTGGTTCTAACTTTCCCGCAAGGTTGCCGCCCTGAGCAAAACCGTCCTCAACGGGAAGCATCAATATTAAAAAAGAAAAAACAAAAAGTTTAAAAAAGATTAAAAACGGAGGGAGCGAATTTTCAGGGGGTAAAACAACGAGTGGCAAAAAAGTATAGCGCTGGCACGGGATGGTCCGCATTTCTTGCGCGCCCCATTGCGATCGGGACTAAAAAACAGGATACGAAAAATTAATAAAGGTCAGGGTTTGTTATGATCCAGTATGTTTAGAATGGCTTCCAGGTCCCCTTTGATTTGACCTTTTAAGGCTAGAAACTTCTGCTGGTCATCCGCCATTTCTTCGGGCGAGCCCTTCTTTTTATACTGTTTCAGTTTCATTTTTGCGCCGGCAATGGTAAATTTTTCCCCATACAGCAGGCGTTTGATTTCCAGCACCAGTTCGACATCCTTTTTCTGGTACAGCCTTTGACCGGACCGGTTTTTATCTGGTTTCAGCATGTCGAATTCATCTTCCCAATAACGCAGGACATGCTGTTCCACCGCGGCGATCTCAGCCACTTCGCCGATCTTCAAAAACAATTTATCAGGAATGGTGCCATCCATTTCAACGACCCCTAGAATGATCGATCTTAAGAATATATCAACCGCAACTTTGGCCTTTTCAGGGCCTGCCTCCCCGGGCTTTGGCTCTTTCCAGATCCTTGATTCTGTCGCGCTCCCGGATTTCCCTTCGAGCCCTTTCCCTTTCCAGGTCTTTGATTCTATCCTTTTCCTGGGTTTGCCATTGGGTTCTTTCTCTTTCCAGACTTTTAATTCTTTCCTGTTCCTCGGCCTCCCACCGCGCCCAGTCTCGTTCCGCTTCCTTGCCCCTGTCTTTGTTCTGGATTTCTCTCCGCTCCCTGGCCCGTTCCCGATCCTTGAGTCTTTCTTGCTGTCGGGTGCTTTTTACAGACTGAGATCTGGACTCCGGCTGCCTGCCTGAGCTGTCCTCGGAATGCCAGTGACGTCGGTAGAAATGAACATCCCGTGGAGGTTCATAGTCCTCAATAACATCGATGGAACCATCGGGAAATTTTAATTCATGATCTGCCGATGCCGGATTGACGATCACAAAAAACACCCAAAGCAAAACAAATACCAACAACCCCTCGCGAATACCCGGCCTCTTGCCAGAAAATAGATCCATCCTTGTTTCCTCACTACTTTTTTAGCTGTAGCTTACCACAACAAGGATTCACTTCAGATTTTAATGGCACGTTGGATTTCTCTGAGCCTGACCCTGTCAAAAATTATCGGCATTCCTAAAGGGCGCACCCGTTGACGTCAATAAATGTTTGCTGGGCTTAAAGGTCAGAACTGTCCTGGAGCGAATGAGAATGGGTTGTCCGGTTTGTGGATTGCGCGCGTTCCTGGCTTTTTTTTGTTTCAAATTAAACGTAGCAAATCCGGCAATGCGAACGCTCTCCCCATTCGCCAACTCTGTCTTTATTTCTTTAAATAAAATATCAACCGCTTCTTCCGCTTCCTGGCGCGTAAAACCCACCCTCCTGTATACCCGCTCCACCAGATCGGATTTTACAATATTGGACTTGGTCTCAAGAATACTCACGATCAACATCCTTCAAAATAAAATAAGAACGTGTTCCCTACGATGGGGTTAAGGTCATTCCTTGCTTTTTTCATAATCCAGATTCGCCTGTTCAATGATCTTCTTGGACAGGTGTTCCGGCACGTCATCATAATGATCGAACTCCATCACGAACATTCCCCTGCCGCTGGTCAGCGACCGGAGGTCCGCCGCATAATTTAAAATCTCCGCCATGGGAACGTGAACGCGAATGGTCTGCATATCGTCGTCCGCATCGATTCCCTGAATTTTCCCCCGTTTGGAATTGAGGTCGCCCATAATGTCTCCTACATAATCACTGGGAATCACCACCTGCATATTCATGATGGGTTCCAGGAGGATGGGCCGGCAATCGACCACTCCTTTTTTGAACCCTAATGAGCCCGCGATTTTAAACGCCATTTCAGACGAATCCACATTGTGATAAGATCCGTCGTAAAGCTTGACCCGCACATCGACCATGGGGTAATGCGCGATCACCCCCTGGGTCATCGCCTCCTGGATTCCCTTTTCCACAGCAGGAATATAGGTTTTTGGTATCGCGCCGCCAACGATTTTATCTTCAAAAACAAATCCACCACCCTTTTCAAGAGGGGAGATCTCCAGCCAGGTATCCCCAAACTGTCCACGGCCTCCGGTCTGCTTTTTGTACTTTCCCTGAATCTTGGTGCTTCCGCGAATGGTTTCCAGATAAGGCACCTTGGGCGGCTTGGTGTCCACCTCCACCCCGAACCGTTGTTTCAAACGTTCGATGATCACATCCAGATGAAGCTGGCCCATTCCCGAAACAAGAAGCTCGTGGGTCTGGGCATTGCGTTCCACCTTGAGCGTCGGGTCTTCCTCGGTAACACGATGCAGGGCGGCGCTGATTTTTTCCTCGTCTGCGCGCGTCTTGGGCAAAATTGCCTGGGAAAACACCGGAACAGGAAATTGAATGGCGTCAAAAACGATGGCCTTCGCCGGGTCCGCCAGGGAGTCGCCGGTGGTGGTCACTTTTAGTTTGGCCACGGCTCCGATATCTCCCGCCGAAATTTCTGAAACGGGAATTTGCTTTTTTCCCTGGAGCAAATATATTTGTCCGATCCTTTCGTTGTTCTCCTTGGATGCGTTGAACACGCTGGAATCCGCTTTGATCGATCCGGAATACACGCGAAACAAAGTCAATTTGCCCGAATAGGGATCGGCGACCGTCTTAAACACCAAAGAGGAAAACGGTTCCGCGGGGTCGGCTTTCCGTTCAGTTTCCGAACCATCTTTCGGTGATTTACCAGTCACCGGATTCCGCTTGTCCGGAGAAGGCAGGTAATCGATAACCGCTTTTAACAAAAGGTCGATTCCCATATTTTGCACTCCCGATCCACACAGCACCGGAATCAACTGTCCGTTTTCTATTCCGCTTTTTAACCCCTTGTGAAATTCTTCGTCGGTCAGCTCTCCCTTTTCCAGATAAACCTCAATCAGTTCGTCATCGACCTCCGCCACAGCTTCCGTGAGTTCTGCTCGTGCATTTTCAACGCTATCAGCTAGATCGGCAGGAATCTCGATAACTTTACCTTTCCCCTTCCCTTCTTTTTCATAAGAGTAATATTTATTTTCCACCAGGTCGACAACGCCGGTGAAGCTGTCCCCCTGGCCAACCGGCATTTGCAAAAACACCGGGGTCTTCTTAAATTTCTTCTTTAAATTTTCTAAAATGGGAGGGATATTGGCCCGTTCATGGTCCAGCTTGTTCAAAAAAACGATCCGCGATAATTCCTGATCGTCCGCCCATTGCCAAACCTTTTCGGTATAAAACTGGATCCCGTCATCTGCTCCGATTACAACGACGGCATCTTCTATCACCCGAATGCACGCCGGGGTATCGGCGATGAAATTGTTATCGCCGGGGGTATCGAGGATATTGATCTTGTGTTTATCCCATTCACAATAGGCCAGAGATGCGCTGATCGTATGCCCGCGTTTTATTTCATCCGCATCGTAATCCATCATGGATGAGGTGTCGCCCGCCTTTCCCAGCCTGTCGGCAACCCCGGAGGTATAAAGGATCGCTTCGGCAATCGAGGTTTTTCCAGAGGACCCATGACCAATGAGTCCGACATTCCTTATTTCTTGAAGCTTATACTGATTCATTTGAAACCTCTGGGAAATTGGGAGCCATGCTTTATTACATAATGTCTGTTAACCTGCCGGGGTTATACGTTTACAAATGGGTCATTCTTCTGGTTCGTTTCAATTGTATACACATCATTGAATTTTTCCAGAGCAAAAACCGCATTTCCGAACCATGCCCTGTCTCATAAGCCCAAGACGACATCCGCCAAAGGCCCAGAGAACCTGCATGGAAACTGGGTTCTTCCTGTTTTGAGAAATTTTAACCTTTTATACAACTTACCAGCGACTCGAAGCAAGGCTAAAGGTAATTTTTCCCGACTAGAGAGCCAGTATCAGGGGAGAATGACAAAATAACGAGGATATTTCCTTCCGGTGGTAAAAATCCTGGCACCTTCCCAGGGCGGTATCATTCCCCTTTTTTCCGGCCCGAAAACAACAAACGCACCGGAGTTCCGGAAAAACCAAAACCCTTGCGCAAACTATTTGTCAAATAACGCCGGTAAGAAAAGTGAATCCCCTCAGGGTAATTTACAAAACACCGGAACGTGGGAGGGCAACTCTTGACTTGCGTGGTGTATAACAATTTTAAAAATTTTCCGCGGTAACTGGCCATCGGATTTTTCAGGATGGCTCGCTCGAAACATTCATTCAACCTGGCGGTAGAAATATTCCTGGAATACTCGCGATACACTTTTCCAAAAGCCGAAAGCAACTTGTTCAACCCCTGCCCGGTTATTGCGGAAACCGTTAGTAAAGGGGCGAACTCCAGAAACTTAAACTTATCCCGGACCTGTTCTTCAAATTTTGGAAAAGATTTTTTGGGTTCCTTGATCAAGTCCCATTTATTGGCCACGATGATGCAGCCTTTCCCCCGGTCAAAGGCATAGCCTGCGATGGTGGCGTCCTGCTCTGTCACACCCTCAGCCGCATCCAAAACAAGGACGGCAATATCGCATCGGTCCAGCGCCTTCAAAGCCATGATGACACTGTACTTGTCGAGAACCTCGCGGGTCTTGCCCTTGCGGCGGATTCCTGCCGTATCGATCAAGAGAAGGTTGCGGCCTTCCACCTGTAAAACCGTGTCGATGGCATCGCGTGTGGTTCCCGGAACCGGAGACACGATGCATCGTTCGGATTGCAATAATTTGTTGACCAGTGAGGATTTCCCGGCATTGGGTTTGCCCACGATAGCAATTCGGATGGCGTCGGGCTCCGGTTCTTCAGGGACGGCCTCAGGAAAGGCCGCAACCAGATCCTCCATCATCTCCAGCACTCCGGGGCCGTGCTCTGCGGAAATGGGAAAAGTGGCTTTTATCCCCAATTGTGAAAATTCATAAACCTGTTTTTCGTGAAGAGGAACATCGACTTTGTTGACGGCCAGCCAGAAAGGCTTGCCGGTCTTCCTCACCCGATTGATGATGTCCCGGTCTTGTGCCGTGAGCCCCTGCTGGCTGTCAACCACTAGAACAATAAAGTCGGCTTCGTTTTGCGCGATCCAGACTTGTTCTTTAACCTGGAGTTCGATTTCGTTCTCGTTATCGATATCGAGACCTCCGGTATCGACCACAATGACCGGACGGCCCATCCACTCGGTTCGCCCAAACAGACGGTCCCTGGTGACCCCGGGAGTGTCGTTGACGATCGCGGTTCTTTTCTGGGTGAGTTTATTGAAGAGGGTGGATTTTCCTACGTTGGCCCTGCCAATGATAACGACCACAGGAACGGACATGGTTGAACCTCGCTATATGGTGGGTCCCCTGTCCTTTTTGAATTCATGAACACCTTGGGCAATCGCCGAGGCCAACCGGTGCAAATAATCCGATTGTCTCAACCTTCGCTCTTCGCGGGAATTCGTGACGAAACCTACCTCCACAAGAATACTCGGCATGTTGGTGTCGTGAAGCACAAAGAAGGGGCCTTCTTTAACTCCAAGGTCCTTCACTCCTGAGTATTTCTTTCGTACCGTGCTGTGGAGACGTTCCTGGACGTGGCCTGCCAATAAGGCAGAATCATTGATTTTTGTCGTGCTGATGAGACTGGCTAAAATCTGCTGGACTTGGTCATCCTTCACCGAATGAACCAATTCCCCGTTTTCTCTGGCGGCGGTTTCCTGGGCCTGTTCGCTATTGGCCACCCCCAGATAGTAAGTTTCAATTCCATGCGCAGACCGTCGTTTCGCGGCATTCGCGTGAATGGAAACAAATAAATCCGCATGCTTTTCGTTGGCGACCTCCCCCCTTTCATCCAGAGGAATGAAGGTATCGTCCGTCCGGGTCAGAATCACCCGGTAACCGTAACGGGTCTCCAGAATTTTTTTCACACGTTTGGAAATATCCAGATTGAGATTTTTCTCGAGCAAACCCTTTGAACTGGTAGCGCCATGATCTTTCCCGCCGTGTCCCGGATCAATGACAATCAAAGGAACCCGGTCTTTGACGACGGCTTTATGCCTGGGTGCCACCGCAACGGGAACCGCTTTGAGGTTGGCAACCGGTTGGGTTTTCTGAGTCAAAATCGGCTTGGCCTTTTGAGCTGAAACCGGTTGGCTTTTTTTGGTCAGGATCAGCTTTTCATCCGGGGTCGAAAGATCGATCACCACTTTGGAATCATCCTGGAAGGTCGCTATTTTAACCTTCTTGTTTGCCGGGATGTCCAAAACCAGACGGCTGGTGGTTTTGTCGAACTGGCTGACGCGCAAGCGCGTGAGAACCTTATTGCCTACCTGAATATCCCGTCGAATGCTCTTATCCAACTTCGTATTATAGAAGTTAAAATACACCCGTTTGGGGTCGATCAATTGATTTTTGGAAATTTTCGCGGCGCCTCCGGTATGGATCACGATGCGCGTGGAATCGGATCTCTGGCTAAGATCCAGCTTTTTAATGTGCACATAGGGAGAACCTTGCCTGGATGCGGCTTTGGCTTTTTGCACACTCGGCGCCGGCACGTAGGCGGCCGTGGCCGCTTTTAATTTTCTGGCTTTGCCCGCCTGATCGCCGCGCGGGTAGTCTTTAAGAATTTTTTCAAATACGGACAAGGCTTCCGGGTAATTTTTCTTCTCCAGGTAAATTTTTCCCTGATGCAATAACGCGTCATCCGTCAACCGTCCATCCCTGAACTCAGACACCACCTTGTAATAAAAATGACTGGCTCGGTTGCGATCGTCGGCATTTTTCGTCACCTCGTACAATTGATGGTAAAGGCGGGCGACCGTAAAAGTCGCGTTGTATGCCTCCGGGCTTGACGGATAGTTATCATAGACGGCAAGAAATTTTTTGATGCAAGCCACCCATTGGTGACGAAATGCGCGATTCTTCTTGGAACTCTTCAAAAGGTAATAGTTTCGTTGCGCCTTCTGATAAAGAGCCCCGGACGAATTTCCTTTGGAGTCCCTGGCCTGGGACTCCTGAATGTTGCCACAGATAAAAAAGACGACGATTAGAAAGCAGGAGATTGTTTTTTTAACAGTAGAAAAAGACATTCAAGGGGTTCCGCTAATACAGAAAGGAAAAATTTATTAAACGGCAGATAAAAACAAAAACTTCGCAACACTCCCTACCGCAACCTCCATAACCACTTAATTTCATTGCAGTTGTAAACTATAACACTTTTTAAAAATAGCGTCAAGATTTTGAGAGCCGGAAAATCAACAACTTACCTGCCCTCTCCCAAACGTTTCGCGAGTGGCGATGGAAGGCCATTGTCGAGAATTTTCTTTTGCGTTGGTGCGAAGTCGTATTCGTAGCGCTGAAACCCAACGGTTGCCGTATCGGAATCATAGATCACAAAACAAGGCTTTGGATTGCCGTCACGCGGCTGGCCCAAGCTTCCGACATTAATGATATATCGGCACTTTGCTTGAAACTTTAAAGACGATGGAGCATATTCTCTCACCTTCCCTCCCCGCCCCATTTCGAGAATCACCGGCAAATGAGAATGTCCCAGAAAACAGAGCGGCGTCGAAAAGTGATCGAAATTGATTTTTCCATCCCTGGCCGAAACCACATAATGCCATTGGTCCGGTTCAAAGGGCGATGAGTGGACCCAGAAAATACCATCTTCCTCGATTGCACATGGAAGCGTCTCCAGAAAATCCCTGTTCTTTTTGGACAACTCCTGACGGGTCCAGAGGCAAGCCTGGTAAGCATGGGAGTTAAAATAAGCCGGGTCGGTTTTCCCCACCACCGCGTAGTCGTGATTGCCGCCGAGAACGATATCCACATGCTTTCGCACCCACTTCACACAGGCATTGGGGTCGGCGCAATAGCCTACCAGATCTCCCAAAAACACCTTTTTATCGTGCTCAATCGTCTCGGTGATTTTGCAAAAGGCCTGCAATGATTCCAGATTGCTGTGGAGGTCGGAAAAAATGAGGTACTTCATTGGGAAGTCAAAGTTCAGATCACCCGATGGATGACGGCGCCATTCCCTGGGTCATTTCCTTGAAGATTTTGTCGAGAATGCCGTTGATGAAATCCGGGGACTCTTCACTGCCGTATTTTTTAGCGATTTCAACCGCTTCATTGATGACCACCTTGGGCGGGATGGTCTGACTGTAGGTCAATTCACAGACGCCCAGCCTCAAAAGATTGCGGTCGATCACCGTCATGCGATCCAGAGCCCAGTGCTCGCTGTATTTTTTGAGAATGTCGTCGATCTCTTCGATGTGGTCGAGAACCTTGGAAACCAATTCCTCCATGAAGGTTTTCACCTCATCCTTGCAGGAAAGCCTTTCCTCGAACGAGGCCATCTGATCCTTAAATCCCGCTTCATTAAATTCAAACTGGTAAAGAAATTTCAATGCCAGCTCTCTGGAAAACCTTCGTTTACCCATGCCTTAGTATTCGCTCGATTAAAGGGATTTTAAAAAGTTGATACTTTTAAATTTTGCAACCAGCGTATCGCTGGAGGAATTTTTACGTGCGTTGGGGAAGTACCGCACGGCGAATAGTAACTCGCCCTCCGCGAAGGAGACAGCGTCCCGCTGGTTAGATTTTCTTGTACAAATTAACCATTTCAATAGCCGCAAGCGCGGTTTCCCAACCCTTGTTTCCCGACTTCGCACCCGCGCGTTCAATCGCCTGCTCCAGGTTTTCAGTGGTCAACACGCCAAACAACACCGGAATGGAGGATTCCAGCGCCACACTGCCCACTCCCTTTGCCGCTTCCCCCGCGACATAATTAAAATGCGGCGTCGCCCCGCGGATGACGGCTCCCAGACAGAGAACCGCATCGTATTTTTTAGCCGCGGCCATTTTTTTGGCCGCCATGGGAATCTCAAAAGCGCCGGGGACTTTCACCACATCGATCTGTTTTTCCACCGCCCCATGCCGGATCAAGGCATCCAGCGCCCCGTCTACCAAACGGCTGGTGATGAAATCGTTGAACCGGCTGACCACGATGCCAAATTTTAGTCCCTTGGCATCGAGCTCGCCTTCAATAGGAGTGACCATTCATTTCCTTCCGGCAGTTTAAGATATGTTCTTGATCAAATGACCCATCTTTTGCCGCTTGGTCTCAAGGTATTTGATATTATCTTTTCTCGGCTGCACTTCGATGGGAACCCGTTCCACCATGCTCAACCCATAGCCTTCCAAGCCGACGATCTTTCTGGGGTTGTTGGTCATCAGGCGGATCTTTCCCAAACCGAGCTTGTGAAGGATCTGCGCCCCGATGCCGTATTCCCGCAAATCGGGTTTGAAACCAAGCGCTTCATTGGCCTGCACGGTGTCTTTTCCCTGATCCTGCAAGGCATAGGCTTTCAGTTTGTTGACGATCCCGATCCCGCGCCCCTCCTGATACAAATACAGCAGGACCCCATTGCCTTCCTGACTGATCATTTCCATCGACTTTTTCAATTGATCGCCACAATCACAGCGAAACGACCCGAACACATCCCCCGTCAGGCACTGGGAATGCACGCGAACCAGCGTAGGCACATCGGGCTTAATCTCGCCTTTCACCAAGGCAATATGAATCTGATCGATCAAAACGTTTCTAAAAGTAACCGCATTGAATTCGCCGAATTCTGTCGGCAAAATCGTTGCCACCTCCTCCTCGACAAGGGTTTCCCGTTGCAGACGGTATTCCGCCAGGTCCTTGGTAGTGATCATTTTGAGATCGTGTTTTTTTGCGAACTCCGTCAATTGCGGCACCCTGGCCATCGTGCCATCCTCATCCATAATTTCACAGATGACACCAAAAGGCGCTATCCCGGCAAGCCGCGATATATCCACCGAGGCCTCCGTTTGCCCCATGCGAACCAGAACCCCGCCATCTCGTGCACGCAATGGAAAAATATGGCCCGGCTTGACCAGATCCTTTTTCTGGGTTTCAGGGTCGATGGCCACCAGAATGGTTTTTGCCCGGTCGGCGGCGGAGATTCCCGTAGTCACTCCATCCCGGGCATCGATGGAAATAGTAAAGGGCGTTTCAAAAGGCGATTGATTGTCCTCGACCATCATCGCCAAACCCAGTTCCCGGGTCCGTTCCTCGGTGAGGGCCAGACAGATCAAACCGCGCCCGTATTTGGCCATGAAGTTGATGGCTTCGGGAGTCACCTTCTCGGCGGCGATCATCAGATCGCCCTCGTTTTCCCGGTCTTCATCGTCGACGATGATGATCATCCTGCCTTGTTTGACATCTTCCAAAGCTTCATCAATCGTGCTGAACGGATCGCTCATGCGTTCTTTCCTTTGCCAGAATCTGTATTACAAAAATCCCTGTTGCCGGAGCAGGTCCAGGGACAATTTCTTTTCCGGTTGAGTGGAGCCAAAAAGCGTTTCACACGCTCTAAAAACATATTTTCCAATCATATCACATTCGATGTTCACCCGGTCACCGATTTTGCGGGTGCCCAGATTGGTATGTGTATGAGTGAAGGGAATGATGGATACGGAGAACCGATTTTCCCTGCACGAAAAAACCGTGAGACTGATTCCATCGACGGCAATCGAGCCCTTTTCAATTATAAAAGGGGCCAGCTCCGGGGGATATTCGAACCGCATCAGCACTTCCCCGGTTTTTTTTTCCAGTTCGACCAACGTGCCCACCTGATCGACGTGACCGGAAACAAAATGCCCGCTGATTTTTTGCGATGGGGTGAGCGAACGCTCCAGATTAACTCGTGCGCGTTCCGCAATTTCTTTAAATCCCGTACGGTTTAAAGTCTCCGTGCTCAAATCCGCAACAAAAAAATGATCGCCCGGTTCCCGGACGGTGAGGCAAACGCCGTTGACGGCGATACTTTCACCCAGTTCAAAATCATTAAAATTCGATTCCGTGCGGATCACCATCTCCGCTTTCTCATCCGAACGCGTGATCTTCTCTACCGTTCCGAGACTCTGAATGATTCCGCTGAACATAACCAATGCTTCCTTATCCGTTAGTCAACAAATTGTTCCTGCCCGATGTATTTAAAGATACCCTTCCAGCAACCAGTCGTTGCCGACAGGACTCACGGTCAGGTTTTTTAATTTAAAAGCCTCCGCAAGGCGCGATATTCCCTCGCCACCGACTGGACCTGGAGCATGGCGTCCGCCAATAAAAATAGGCGCGACAAAAACCAAAACCTTATCGACCAACCCGGCCCCCAAAGCGCTGGCATTCACTTCGGCTCCGCCTTCAATCAATACAGAGGTCAGCCCTCGCTCACCCAGAACCTGCATCAGGTGCGACAAATCCACCCCGCTTTTTTTTTCCTTAAGGAGGAGAATTTCAACGCCTTTTTCGATCAGAGCCGTCTTCCGGGAAACGGGGAGGGTTTTACCGGCGGCGTAAAGCACACGCTCGGAATCTACATTCTGGAAAACTCTTGCGTTTAAAGGGACTAGGGCTTCATTGTCCAGAATAACACGAACCGGATGTTTGACGGCAGACTTCTTTTTCAACCGGGCGGTCAGCAAAGGATCGTCCTTCACGATGGTCCCTGCCCCAGCCAGAATAACATCGACCTCATTACGAATTTGATGCACCCGCTCCCTGGCTTTCTCGCCCGTGATCCATTGCGACTGGCCCGAACGCGTGGCAATCTTTCCATCCAGAGAAACGGCGGTCTTTAATATCACAAAGGGCCTGGAAGTCCGAATAAATTTGATGAAGACTTCGTTCAGCCGTTCACATTCCTTGGTAAGCACCCCAGCCACCACCTCGATTCCCTGACGCCGCAACTGCCGGAACCCCTTCCCACTCACCAGGGGATTGGGGTCACGCATGCCGGCCACAACCTTGCGGATTCCTGCTGCAACAACGGCCTCGACACAGGGCGGGGTTTTTCCAAAATGACAACAGGGTTCGAGATTGACATAAAGCACAGCGCCTTTTGCCTGGCGCCCGGCTTTTTTAAGGGCCGCGATTTCCCCATGCGCAGACCCAGCTTTTTTATGATAGCCCTCCCCCACCACGCGGCCATTTTTGACGATCACGGCGCCCACCATCGGGTTGGGAGAAGTTCTTCCCGCTCCTTTCCGGGCCAGTTCTAAAACCCGGTGCATATAGGTTTCTGCAGTATTTTTAGCCAAAATCGTTGCCATGAAAACCCTTTCAGGTTTCCATTGTCTTCTATTTATAATTAAAAAGAAATCGTGAGGAAGGATTATAGCAAACCCATCGCCTGTGAGGAGTTATCCACGCCGCCTCAAAACGTCCACCATTTGCTTGCGGATACTCCCCCGCTGGTACACGATCTCGATCCTGCGATTGGCGGCCCTGTTTTTGGCATTGATATTGGGTAATTTAGGCCGAAATTCAGCCAATCCTTCGATGGAAAGGTTTTCGGGAGAAAAACCCGATTCGACGAACAAACGCGCCACATCAGCGGCCCGGGAGGCGGAAAGTTCCCAGTTGGAAGGAAATCTTGCGGTTCGTATGGGAGTATCGTCGGTGTGACCTTCAATTTTCACATCGTAATGAAATTGGTTGAGAAGGTCAAAAACCTGGTGGATAACTTTAGTTCCCTTCGGGCTGATACGAGCTTGTCCGGGCGGGAACAAAACCACATCTGAAATAGTGATCACCGCTCCCCGTTCGTCGGAGGAAACCTCAACCTGGCCAGACAGCTTGTTTTTATAAACGAATTCTTCCACTTCAGAGGCGATTTCTTCAATTTCCTTGGCGACCATCGCCCCGACTTCATCGATGGCATTGATGCTTTCCTCATTGATATTCATCGAAATGACATCGAGTCCCTGACGGGTTCCCGCTTCCGGAAGAACATCCGTACCCAGAGCGCTCTTGAGGGATTCCTTAATCAACCGCCACTTCTCATCCTCAATAGACCCCATCGCGAATAAAAGGATGAAGAACACCATGAGCAGTGTGACGAGATCCGCAAAGGTCATGACCCACGCCGGCGCTCCTCCCCCCTCCTCTTCCTCCTCCTCTTCCTCCTCAGCGGGGTCGGGCTCTTTTTTTTTCTTTTCTTCTTCTTCAGCCATAATCAGTTATTTCTTGGCGGGTTGTTTGCCGCCCTTGTCGTCTTCCTTGTTGGCTTTTTTCCCATGATACGAATCGAGGAAGTTTTCCAGAACCTCTTTCATAAACCTGGGGTTCACACCCTTTCGGATGTATGAAATCCCCTCCAGAACAAGGTTCATTTCCAGGGTTTCCGTGGCACTTCTGCGTTTCAGTTTAACGGTCATGGGAATGAAAAACAGATTCGCCATCACCGCCCCGTAAAACGTGGTGATCAAGGCGATCGCCATTTTCGGACCGACGGAGTTCACGTCGGACAAGTCGGCCAGCATCTGGATCAAACCGATCAAGGTTCCCACCATGCCGAACGCCGGGGCAAAGGCTCCCATTTGGTTGAAAATTTCCCAACCATCCTTATGAGATTTTTGAATCTGCTTGATTTCCCTTTTGAGCAGGGCGTTCACCGTGGCTTCATCTTTTCCATCCACGGTCATTTCCAATCCTTTTTTCAGAAATTCGTTGTCGATATCTTTAAGTTTCGACTCGATCGCCAGAACGCCGCCCTTCCTGGCAACATTACAAACATCCACCATGGACTCGATGAGCACGTAATGGTCCGATTTCCGCACCAGAAACACCCGCACGAAAAGGCCCATCACCTTCAGGACTTCGTTCATTGGGAAGGCGATAAATATGGCGGCAAGGGTTCCGCCGATTACGATCATGGCCGAGGGAGCACTCCAGAACAGCCCAAGGCCGCTGTTCATCAGGATAGATGAAAGAACCAGCCCTATTCCCGCAATAATTCCCGCTAAAGTGGCTATATCCATAGTCTAATTGGGTTGTTTAATTTTAATGGCGCCGGCAATGGGATCGACGGCGTGAAACTTTAAAACCTTATTGAGAATATCTCCGTTCAGAACCGTTCCCTTCATTAGAATGTTGATTCCCGATTCTGAATATATATTGGAAGCCAGTTCCATCCCTTCAACCAAAGCAAACACAGAGCAGTCCAGGGTCTTGGTCTCATCCGATGTCATTTGGGTCTCAACATACTCGTCAAGATAATTCAGGACGTTTTCATCAAAAAATTTTCCGCGTTGCTGATCTGTAACGGCAAAGGTGGATGCCGGACTGGAATCGGGATTTAATATCCTGCAATGATCAAAATAACTGGCGAGGGAAACGATTCTTGAACCAATGGGAATCCGGTCTCCATACAGCTTGTCGGGAAATCCGGACCCATCGACATTTTCATGCAAATGCCGAATGATGTTGGCGATCAACTCGAACCCAGGGAAACCTTTGAGAAGCATCTCTCCCACAAGGGTGTGATGCGTGCGCGACCGGCTTTTTCCCTCGTCCAGCGCTTCTACCCGCTTCTCCTCAGAGGGCAGGGCCACGATCCCCAGTTCGTGCAGGCGCGCCGCGGATTTGATGTTGCGCACCTGGTAATCGGTGAGATTCATTTTCTCGGCGATAAACGTGGAAATTTCCGCCACCCGCTCCGAATGCCCGCGATGGTTGGCCTGATGCATCTCAATGATGCTGGCGAGGAGAGCCTCGGTTGAATCAAACCGGCGGCCGATTTCATCGACCATGGAGGAAATCTGCAGATTTTTTTCCTCCAACTGGTGATTCAATTCCGTCACTTCCTGGAGATTGCTCCCCAAACGCCGCTTGTCAACCTGAAGCTCGATGTTCAAGTCGGCGACCTTTTTATGAAACGTCTTGAGCTGACCTAGGGCCTCCTCCAATTGCTGGTTCTTTTCGTAAATGGCGTTTTCCTGCTGAACCGCGCGTAAAACGGAATGCACTGCAAAAAGAAATTCGCCCTGCTTGATGGGTTTGGAAAGAAAAGTTTCCGCCCCGGCTTCTTTGGCTTTAAGAGCCGTGTCGGACTCCGGCTGGTAGGGAGACATTAAAATGACGGCGCATTGCGGATGACTCTTGCGGATTGCCCGGCAGATTTCGAACCCGGTTATTCCCTGCAGTTCGACATTGCAAAGAACGATATCCATAGGAGTTTGTTTCATTCGGTCGAGCCCCTGCTCACCCGTCGATGAATGGAACACCTCCACTTCGCTGGCGTCAAAGGAATGATTGATGATTTCCCTCACTCGTCCGGCTAAAGCGGGATCATCGTCAATACAAAGAATTTTTTTTGCCATTCCCCTGATATTCAAATTCCATCGCTCCAAAGGACTTCCGATAAAAATTTAAAAAGCTTCGCACAAATAAAGATCCATCAAAGGGTAAATGTAATTGAGGAAAGGAACACAACACTCCCCAAAAAAATCCCGGAAACGGAAGCTTTTCGAACCGCTCAAATGCTGTTAACTTATTGATTTTAGGATAAATACTACCATTTCGAGAGTCAAGAAAAACTTTACCCCAGGTGGGGTACGGGCAAAAAGCGGGCGGTTTTTCAACGATTATTAGAAGGGATATTTTATCGGCATGTGGAAATCTATGCGGACAAGTGGGGGAAAATTAACAGGAATCGCCGGTTTCAGTAATCATCCTCGTCATATTCTTCAATTTCCGTGAACCGGGGGCCTTCAACGCATCGGAACCCAACGGTGAGGTGGCGCTCGGAAGGATCGAAGGAATTGCGGAACTTGCATTTGGAATGCACCAGATAATTGAGCCAGGACCCGCCGCGGACGATCTTCTGGGTGGTGTGTTTGGACGCGTAGTGCTGAACGCACCACTCCCAGACATTGCCGGCCATGTCAAAACAGCCGTAGGGGGAGAGTCCATGCTCGAACTCTTCCACGGCGTTGGTGCGTCCGATCATATAATCGCAGGTATTGTTGTAGCCGGTTTGATAACCCACCGCCTCTCCCCAGGGATAATCGCGGCCATCGGTTCCGCGCGAGGCTTTCTCCCATTCCTTTTCGATGGGCAATCGTCTTCCCAGCCAGATGCAGAACACCAGTGCTTCGTAGTAGTTGATACCGATCACCGGCTGGTCGCTCTCATGGGAATATTGCGGGAAGCGCAGTCGATGGTTGGGGTCGAACTCCCGGTACAGGGCGTTGGTCACCGGGAACTTCATGATGGCGTATTCCTTGAGATTGATCTGGTCCTCTTCGTCCTTTTCCTCCTGATAGATGAATTTTCCCGCCGGAACGGTGACCATTTCCCCCCATCTTTTTATGATAGGAAGTTTCACCTGTTCCGGGTCTTTGCATTCGGCCAGAAAACCTTCCAGTTCTTTGATGCCGCCAAGGGGTTCAAAATCCTGAGTATCCACCAGTTCGTGCAGATCTATTTCATAGAGCGCCAACAGCAGTTCCAGCGTCGCGAATAAAATCCGGCTGTCCCGTTTCTCACGCTTCAGCAGATCGGTCATCTTCTTTAAAAGGACTTCCCGGTCGACCGCCTCCACCACTTCGCTGGTTTTGATCGCCCGGAAGCGCGCAAACTGCGGCAGGGTTTCCTTGCACTGGTACTTCAGCAAATGACCGGTGAGAAGCGATTTTTCCTTGGAAAGATCCTTCGCTTCGCTCAAACAGTTTCCCGCCAAAAACACCGCGCCCTCTTCCAAAAGAATCTCGAACAGATCATCGCCGGGCACCCTGGCCGCCAGAAACCGGATGACCTCTTCCCAGGGTTCCTCGCGGCAATGTTCGCGCACGACTTCCTGCCATTCCGCCTGCGCCGCAAGGTGCCGGGCGGCTAAATATTCCTGAAAGGAAGGATGCCGGTATTCAAAACGCGTGGCTGTCTCTTGAAATACCTCGTCCAGCCCTTTCGGAAAAGTCACCTCTTCATCTTTACCATTCAGAATTTTCAGCGCTTCCCCTGAGTTATCCAGGACCTGCTTGGAAAACCCCAGCTCGACGTCCTCAAAGCGTTGCACCCGGCCTTTATTTATCAACTCGAAGGAGATTTTCATCAGCCATTGCATGGGACTTTCGGTGCTGGTTTCTTGATTTTCTTCAGCAGATTCCGCCAGAATGCGATCGAAAAAAGCGGAGTAAATTTCATCCCGCGAGGTCGGCGCTTCCAGGGGTTCCTTTTCCTCCAAATTGCGGATCATTTGCAATAAAACAGGGATCTCTCCAAGCTCAGGAAAGTTCCCGAAAATTTTCTTTAACCTATTGTTTTTATTAACATCACCAAGAAAAAAATTGCGGTCTTTTTCATCGATTCCCTGCATTTCAATCTGGAAGGCGGAGTCCTGGCCTTTGCGGATCAGCGAGTCGGTGGCCAGCGGACCCAGATTGAACTTTCGAGTCGCCAGCACCACGAAACTGCTGTTGAAGGCATTGTCATCGACAAAGGTCTCGAAATAGACGTGGAAGCGGTCTTCCGGGTCCAGTTCATCCAATCCATCAAGAAGAAACTGGATCTTCCCGGTTTTGAAGATCAATTCGATGGTTCTCAAGAGAATATCTTCATCCAGTTCCAGACCCTCGACTTCCTCCTGCTCCAGCACAACCACCTTGAGAATTTCCTGGTAAACCGATTCGTAAAATTTCGCGAATCCCGTCCCTTCGGGAAGGATTCCCAGATGAAAATACAAAGGCAGCGGATAAACCGGATGCGCTCCCTCCTGAAGCCTCTGCTCCTGATAGCCTTTAAGATAAGTGGTTTTCCCCATGCCGGAGCCCGTCTGGATCATGACCTTCAGGCTGTTGAGCTCCAGCAGATCCTCGTGGATGGCACGGGGTGCGGGAAACACCTGCTCCTGCAAACTTTGCCGGTGATGAATGGGATTGGTGTCGAGTAGCATCTGGGGGATCACATGCTTCCGCCCCCTGCCCTCGCCCAGCCTTTCATCCAGCCAGGCCGACACCGCATTGAGCTGGTGCTTTCTGTAAGTCTCGATCACCCAGTCCTGGGATTCCTCCAGCTTCGGTTGGGCAACGGGAAGTTCGTCGCCGGAAGGCCGGGGGACCGGCAAATCATTTGTTTCGCTCATAGGGAAGGTTCTTTATAATCAAAGTGTATGTCAAGAGACACTCTTACAATTGATATTTTTCGACTTGGACAATCGCCAAACCCATTTTTTAGGGGTTTGGCTCATATTTCAAGTTGAGTTTTTCCAGGAACTCTAAAAATTTTATCACACTGAATCCGCTTTCCCCGCATCAATAACCAAATTATCCCATGATTCCCCTGAGCGACGACATTCCCACCCGAAGCTTCCCGATCGTCACCGTGATAGCCATCGGGATCAATGTTTTCATCTATTTTCAGACCTTTTTCCGCCTTCCCTTTCCGCCGGATATGGTGTTCAACGAATACGGCCTCGTGCCCTATTCCCTGGTCCGTTCCCCGGTTGCGAATTATCCGACCATCTATTATTCCATGTTCCTGCACGCCGGCTTCTGGCACCTGGCCGGAAACATGCTCTACCTGTGGATCTTCGGCAACAACATAGAAGACGTTCTGGGGAAATTCCGCTTCATCCTGTTTTACCTGGTCTGCGGGACGATTGCCGCCCTCGGGCACGTCGCCACCGATTTCAATTCGCAGATTCCCATGGTCGGGGCCAGCGGCGCGGTGTCCGGAGTGTTGGGAGCCTACCTCGTGCTATTCCCATTCGCCAGAGTGAAGACCCTCATATTCATCGTCATCTTCATCACCGTCATCCGCATCCCGGCGCTGGTGCTTCTCGGTTTGTGGATTCTGATGCAAGTCGCCAATGGCATGGCGCAAGGGGGCGGCGGCGCGGGGGTGGCCTGGTTCGCCCACATCGGCGGGTTTCTGGCTGGCATGCTCCTCATCATGCCGTTTCGCGGGATGCGAACTTGAAAATCCAAAATCCCCTAAATCACTTACCTTTAAGTTTAGTTTAGCCATGCCCACAAAAATCATTATAAGGGAACTTTCAACTGTTGGCCCATATTGTCAAAAATGTTATAATAGTTGATATGTCCACAGCCTAATGCCCTTTTAGCCGTAAGCTTTATAGTGCGTTGGATTAAAGGTGAAAAACTCAAATTTTGTGTGGAACAGTTGCAATGGAAAAGCAGGCGTTTAGTTTTACTTCGATCGCAATTTCTAGAAATCGAAAACTATTGAGGAACAAAAAAGTTGGTAAAATTCATTAAAAAACTAAAGCTTCATAACTTCAGGCGTTTTCGCGATCTTACTATCGATTTCGATGAACACATGAACTTACTCATCGGGGACAACGAGTCTGGAAAAAGCTCAATTCTCCAATCGCTCGATCTGGTAATGAGCGGAAGCCGAAGCAAGGTGGAAACCTTAGGTCTAGAGAACCTAATCAATACTGACACAGTCAATGAGTTTCTTGCGAGCAACAAGTCCTACAAAGACCTTCCTGTGATGTGGGTTGAGGTTTATCTGAACGAACAAAATAATCCTGATCTTAATGGACGAAATAACACCAAAAAACTTGATATTGATGGCTTAAAACTTATTTGTGAGCCTATAGATGACTACGGAAAGGAAATCGAAGATATCCTGAAGGAGGAGGAACCCAATTTTCCTTTCGATTACTACTCGATCAAATTCAAGACATTTTCGGATGAGCCCTACACAGGATATCGTCGATTCATAAAGCACCTGTTGCTAGATGGATCACAGATTAACAATGAATACGCAACGCGTGAATACGTAAAAGAAATGTATCGGGCAAAAGTAAAAGCTAAAGAAAAAAATAAGCACCAACATGAATACAGAAGCCACAAAATAAAATTCCGGGACAATGTTTTGTTTGATTTGAACGACCAACTCCAAAGTTATAAGTTTTCGGTTGCGACCAATACTAAATCCAATTTAGAAACTGATTTAACGATCATCGAGGAGGACATACCAATCGAAAACAAAGGGAAAGGTCGCCAGTGTTTCATTAAGACTGAATTCGCCCTTCAACGGAGCAGTGCTATAAATCCACTTGATGTTCTACTCCTTGAAGAACCGGAAAATCACTTAAGCCACACAAATATGAAAAATCTGGTCAATATGATTGCGGAGGCAAAGGATAAACAGGTAATTGTGACCACACATAACAGCCTGATATGTACGAGACTGGATCTTAGAAAGGCGATCATGCTAAATAGCTCAGGGGGTAAATCCGCAACGCTAGGCCAACTTTCGAAGAGAACAGCCAGTTTCTTCATTAAAGCACCTGACAACAATGTCCTCGAATTCATCCTTTCAGAAAAGGTTATTCTTGTTGAGGGGGATGCAGAATACATCCTGATGGAAGCGTTATTCAAGAACACTACCGGAAAAGAGCTTGACAGTTCAAACTTTCATGTAATTTCAGTGGGAGGTACAAGCTTCAAAAGATACCTTGAACTCGGGAAGTTATTGAACATCAAAACAGCCGTCATCCGTGATAACGATGGTGATTTTCAAAAGAACTGCGTCGATCGCTACAAGGAATATGATTCGGAAAATGTAAAGGTTTTCTCTGAGAGCGATGACACGCTGAAAACTTTCGAGATTTGTATGTACAAAAAAAATAAAATTGTGTGCGATAAACTGTTTGCCACTAAGGACATCAAATCGTCACCACAGGAATTTATGCTAAACAACAAAGCTGAGGCTGCGTTTCGACTACTGGAATCCGATTCAGCTGAATTGATTGCACCTGAATACATAAGGAATGCGATTGAGTGGATAATCGAGTGATACTGGCCGTGGCTGGGTCTGGGAAAACCTCGCACATCATAGACTCACTAAAATCCTCAGGGCGATCATTGGTGGTGACGTATACGGAGAATAACTATAAGAGCCTTCGTAATCGGATAACCGCTAAATACGATGGTATGCCAGGGCGTGTTCGCCTGTATACCTACTTTTCGTTTCTTTATACGTTCTGTTTGAGGCCTTTTTTGGGTGATGAATTGGGATTACGCGGAATCAATTTGAATGAGCCACCAAAGCATACCCGTACAACCAAAAGAACTGAAATTTCCTATTATTTGGATAAAAACCAAAGGCTGTACTACAACAGAATGGCACTATTGCTAAACAAAAAGGAATTGATTCCAGATGTTAAGCATAGACTAACAAAGTACTTCGATAGTTTTTTTGTCGATGAGATTCAGGATTTTGCAGGGCACGACTTCAACTTCTTGTCAGATATTGCCTTAGCAGACGTATGCACATTGCTGGTAGGTGATTTTTATCAGCACACTTATAACACCAGTTGTGACGGCAACGTCAATAAGAATCTATACAATGATCTGTCGACCTACAAGAACAGGTTAAAAAGACAAAGATGTGACATTGACGAAACGTCACTCAGTAAAAGCTACCGGTGCAGTCCAACCGTTTGCGATTTTGTAAGTCAGAAAATTGGAATAGAAATCGACAGCCACCGGGACGATGAAACAATATTTGAGTATGTCGATAGTCAGGCTCGGGCTGATCAACTGTTTTATAAAGCCGACATCGTTAAACTGTTTTATCAATCGCACCAGAAGTATCCTTGTTATTCGGACAACTGGGGAGCATCAAAGGGCATAAATAGCTATGGTAGCGTTTGCGTAGTATTGAATAACAATACCGACAAGCTTTACAAAAATGCCCAACTGGCATCGCTTGCCCCCATGACAAAAAATAAACTATACGTTGCATGCACACGATCAAGGGGGGATCTTTATTTGGTACCAGAAAAGTACTATCGCAAATATAAAACTTAATGCTGTTTTAGTATTTCGGTAAAAATTCAACCGTCCGCTTTTGTCCAACAGCAGACTTTTTTAAGCGTCTGCGGTGCATTCTTCTGCGCAGGTCTCATTTCTGAGAGGTGCCCCATGTTGAGAATCCATATTTTTAGATCCCTGTTTGCCAGCGCAATGCTATTGCTTGCGTCGAGTGTTGCTTCTGGGTCTTCGATCCAATCGGACATTGCAGGCGATTATGGGTATTTGAAAGATTTTTATACGGATCTGCACCGACATCCCGAACTTTCCTTCCATGAAAACCGAACCGCTGAAAAAATTGCTGATGAACTTCGATCCTCAGGGTTCGAAGTCACTCACCCGGTCGGAGGCACCGGGCTGGTCGGCGTTCTGAAAAATGGCAAGGGTCCGACGGTGATGCTTCGCACCGATCTCGACGCGCTTCCGGTGAAAGAGCAAACGGGACTGCCTTACGCCAGCACCCGGCAAGTGATCGACGACCTGGGAAAAACCGTCGACGTCATGCATGCCTGCGGGCACGACGTTCACATGACCGTGTTCGTGGGCACGGCCCGCCAACTGGTGCGCTTGAAGGACCGGTGGCAGGGCACCTTGATTCTGGTGGGGCAGCCCGCTGAAGAGCGCGGCGCGGGAGCGCGGATGATGCTGGAGGACGGCCTGTTTGATCGTTTTCCCCGGCCCGATTTTAATTTGGCCCTGCATGTGTCTCCGGACCTGCCCGTGGGGACGGTCGGCTACACCAAGGGCTATGCCTTCGCCAATGTGGACTCGGTCGATATCGCCGTCCACGGGATCGGCGGGCACGGCGCCTATCCGCATAGAACCAAAGACCCTGTGGTGCTGGCGGCTAAAATCGTCCTGTCCCTGCAGACGCTGGTTTCCCGCGAAGTGTCGCCTCTCGACCCGGCAGTGGTCACCGTGGGGTCGATCCACGGCGGCACCAAACACAATATTATCAGCGACCGGGTCGATCTCCAGCTCACCGTAAGATCGTATTCCAACGAAGTTAAAACCCAGCTGTTGGAGGGAATCAAACGCATTGCCCTTGCGGAAGCCCGCGCTTACGGCCTGCCGGATTCGCTGTTGCCGACGGTGAAAATAAAAAACGAAGCCACCCCCTCGTTATACAATGACCCCCAGTTCACATCGCGGATGGTGGATGTCTTTGAGCGGACGTTTGGAAAGGAGCGGGTCACGGCAATGCCGCCGGTGATGGGCGGTGAGGATTTTGCGCGCTATGGGCGGGTGGAACCCAAAATCCCGAGCCTGATGTTCCGGCTGGGTGCGGTTGACAGCGCCCGGTTGGCGAAAGCAAAAGAGAAGGGAGAGCAATTGCCTTCCCTCCACTCGCCGTTTTTTGCGCCCGTGCCCGAACCGACGATTAAAACCGGGGTCCTGGCGATGACTTCCGCCGCTCTCGAATTGTTGGCAAAATAGCAGGACATCCCACGCGGATTCACCCGAATAAATGAATTCCCGTTAAATAAGTGAATTCACCCGGCGTTTTTGGGAGCTTACCGCACTTTCGGTTCCAGTTTATCTGTTCCAGCTTTTTGAAGGGGGATCGTTTTTAACATTTCGTTCACCTCTTTTTTGCAAGGGTAAACTATTATCGAAATCAAAGATGTTATTTGGCCCGCCTGTATGACTCTCAAATGGGTTCGGTGCACCTTTTGACCCAGCATTTCCGTCCAGTTTTTTCCACGAAACGAAATCGTTTTTCCGCGGACTTTCACGGCAAATTTCTGCGGTTCATCGACTTCTACGGTAAACGGTTTCTTCAGGTTATTAGCGTCGATATGATAGGTTTGGAAGGCGCACATTTTGAGATCGTCATAAGAATCCACCAGAAACGACCTTAAATATTCCGTCAGGGATTTGACTTGAGAATCGGAAAATTGACTGAAAGCTGGCATGGCGGTTCCTTGTAAACCTTCATGGATAGCCTGTTCCATGCGAATGGTGGGCATCCGTTTCATCTCTTCATAATCTTTAAAGTCGCGGGGCTTATTTTTTAGTCCGCTGGCAAGAGGACCGTCACCTTTACCCTTGTCCCCATGGCACACGGCGCAACCATTTTCTTGATACAGCTTTTTGCCCTCCTTAACTAATATTGGAGTCGGCAGGTATGTATATTTTTCCTTTTGGGTTGCCGCAAAAGCGATGGAGGGAATGAAAAGCAAAATAAAAATAAATTTGATCATTAATGGTTCCTTTTTGGGGTTCAGGTTATGGAATTTGTGGAAAGCCTTGTTGACGCATAGGATTGCTATGACAACGTATTCCCCTATGGAATTGTCCCAGGGTTAATTTTATGAGAATCCCTCATACACTTTTTTATGCAATTTCCGTTGTGGTGAGCCACTGATCGGAAAATCGCTTATTCTTTTGTGTGTTTGGGGTTAAATCAGGACTTTAAGAAAGGGAGGAAAAGCAAAAAAGATTCCAAATGTATTGGATTGATTTTCGGACAGTTCTTTGAAGACCAATAATATCAGTATACCTTACTTATTTAAAATTTGCAGTGTTTTCTTTCCTCAAAAAGTGGACCGATTGAGGGAGGTAAAAAGCAAAGAGATGCTTTCTGCTAAACTTTCCTGCTGATATTGTCCGACAGCCAGCCTTTGTCGCGTCTTCGGAGAATTCGCCCTCCGCGCAGGAGTCAATCCTGGAAAGTGAACATGGAGACCAGCAACGCCACGACCAGCGTGATGAATAAAATCCCGATCACGTTCATGACCCAGCCACTGCCACCGAAGGTCGGGTAATTGGGGGTCTCCGGGTCGGTCGGCGTCCCGCAATGCGGACATTTTTTCAATTCTTCAGAAATCTCTTTTCCGCATTCACGGCACTCTGAACCACTCATAAAACTTTCTCCAAATTCACTGGCTGTTGCCCACAAGACCTTTGCGCAAGTTCAATTTCCCCTCATCCCAGCGAAGAGAAGGGTTTCTTCCTCTCCTCTCAGAGGAGAGGATTGAGGTGAGGAGGAGTTTAAAAATCCGTTTTTTTGTGCAGTTGCAGATAATACTTTTCCAGATCTTTGACGGAAAACATCCCCACAATCTTTTTATCCTTCGTCACGGGAAGGTGGCGGATATGATTTTTTTCCATGATGACGCAGGCTTCGGCGACGGTCTGCCCGCCATCAATCGTATATCGCAGTTCTGTCATCACCGCCGAAACCACGATCGCTTTGGGGTCGTTCTCGCCCCTCAAAACCAGAAGCATCCAGTCGGTTTTGGTAAACATTCCGACATAGTCTTCACCTTCCTTGACCAAAAGCGCACCGATATTGTTGTTGTACATTTTTGAGACGGCTTCATGGGCGTATTCACCAGGGCTGACCGAATAAAGCGTGGTACTCATGTGATCACCGACTTTGTTCATTTAAAAACTCCTTTTTCATAGATCCACTTCAATCCGAAAGATAATACTCAACTGTAGAAACCACACGGATCTTCTTGATGTGCGGGTTGTGCCGGTCGCGGGCCGATATGGAGAACTGGCCTTGCGTGGCCCGCTTGATCTTCCCCAAAAAACTGTTGGAGTCTTTCGCGAATTTTTCCGCCACCTCACGGGCTTTCATCGTCGCTTCTTCCACCATCTCAGGCTTGACCTTGTTGAGCCGGGTGAAAATATACTCGGTGGTGCGGTACCCTCCCTCGGTGAAAACGATGCCCTGCTTGCCAAGTTTCGCCAGTTGGTTGATGATTCCACGAACCTGCTTTACCTTTTGCGAGTAAACGGTGATCGCTTGCTGGGCCGTATAACGAAATTTCACTTTTTGCGGATTGCCGTAACGTTGCGCCAGTTTGTCGGTGATCGTCGGCGGGGACACGGTGATTTCCGCATCCTCGATCCCGGAATCTTTCAGGAAACCGCGAATCTTCCCGGCTTTATCGTCCAGCGAGACATACATTTCCGATAAATCATTGCCTGCTTCGGTGAACTGGATGGGCCACAATACGATGTCCGCCGGGTATTCCTTTTCGGACAACCCCTTCACCCGCACCGTCCGCTCATATTCCTTAAAGCGGATGGCGCTTTGCCCCAGCAGGTAGCCTAAAACCGTCAACCCAAGAAACACGAACAGGCCCAAAATGAAACTGCTGGAGAATCTTGAGCTATCCAAAATGCGTTCCTCCGAATCCGGTTGGCTAAAACTGACGTGCCCAACTTAACAAAGGCGGCACGGAATTTCTATTTATAAGATGACTGCCTGTCCATCACCCCTCTCCAGAGGAACCAAGTCCATGTGGCGATGATGCCGACCCATCCAACGAACCGGGTCTTGGCGGCAATGGCCGTGTCCTGCTCGATCAGGCCAAACCGGAAGAAAAGATTGCGCCAGTCATGGCCATCTTCTCCCATTCCGCCGATCAAGGGCAGAACCAAAGCCCGGGAATCGGCCATATAGACGGCGATATCAAGCAGGTTTTCAAAACACCAGAACAGTCCGAAGGCGAACCCCACGGCGTCCCTTTTAGCCCAAAAAGCGGCGGCAACCATGGCCGGGACCAGAACCTGATTCAGACTCCCCCCGAAAATGGCCAATATTCGATTTCCGAAAACTCCGAATATCCAATGGCCCGCTTCATGGAACACCAGGTTCACATTGTGCACAAAATACAATATCGTGGAGTCGGAGCCCATCACATTTTTGCTGGCCAGCAAATAAACCATGATGGCAAACCCAGCGGATAGAGCCGCCATCGCCGGAGTCGAAACCGGTTGCCAGGGAAGAGACCCGAGTTGACGTATTCTGCCGAAAACCGTTTCTGATGTTTCTTTTAAAGGTTCATTGCTATGGTCAACCTGGCTCTTGGCCTTTCTGTTCTGGATCTCGTAATATTTGGAAAAAACGATTCCGCACTGAATACAGGTTGGATTGGAAGTTTGCTCATGACCACACTTTGGACATTTCATTGGTGCCACCTTCAACTGATTTTCTTTTGACCTTTCATGAGATGACGACGCAGAAGATCGAGAGCGGCCTGGGCGGCCCGCTCTTTGTTGCGGCCACGATCCTGATGAAAAATAAATTTTAGGCATTCGGAATGGTCCGCATCGCTCACCGCAATGAACGTCAGTCCCACCGGCTTGTCTTGCGTGCCTCCCGTGGGGCCTGCGATCCCGGTGACAGACAGCCCAAAATCCGTCCCGGCGCTTTTGCGAATGCCTTCGGCCATGGCCAGCGCCACTTCCTGGCTCACCGCGCCATGTTTTTCCAAAAGATCCTCCCCAACGCCCAACCGTTTATGCTTAGCTTCGTTGCTGTAAGTAACGGCCCCTTCAAGAAAATATTCCGAGCTTCCGGAAACCTGCGTCAATCGATGTCCGATCAATCCCCCCGTGCACGATTCGGCGACCGCCAGAGTCTTTTTATTCTGCTTTAGAAGGTTGCCAACGTTTTCTTCCAGAGTTTCACTCCCGGTACCAAAAATATACTTTGCCACTTTTGCCCTCACCAGAATTTCCGCCTCGTCCAGACGGCCCCTGGCGTCTCCATCGCTTTTAGCCAAAACGGACAACCGAATGCGGACTCCCATATGAGACGGAAGCGAAGCCACCGTCACCCATTGCTCCAATGGTTTCACGGAACCGATCAGGGACCAGAGATCCGATTCGGAAATCCCCGTCGTGAGGAGGACCCGATGCCAGATTTTTAACGCCTCCTGAGACGACAACTGCGGTTTGAGATATTTATCAAACAAATGTTCCATCTCCAACGGGACTCCAGGGAGCGCATAAAGCTTTTTGCCTTCTTTCTCGAACAATAACCCTGGCGCCGTTCCCTTTTCATTGTACAAAACCGCCGCCCGGTCGGGGACGTTGTACTGGCTTTCCATACTGGCGGACATTTTCCGTCCTCTGGCCTTAAAAAACCCTTCGAGCATTTGGGCCACCTTTTCATCTTTTTTGAATCCGCTCTGGAATAGTTCCGCGAGCACGGTTTTAGTGATGTCATCATGAGTCGAACCAAGCCCTCCGGTGACGACGACCACACCCACCCGTTTAAGCGCTTCCTGCACCACCTCCTGAATGACTGGTTTATCATCGCCCACAACGGTGATTCTGGAAACAGCCACTCCGACCGTCTGCAACCGTTCACTCAAAAACCGCGAATTGCTGTCCTGGATCAGTCCGCTGACCACTTCATTGCCGATGGCGATGATTTCCGCCTGTCGTACTCCCGATTCCCTAGGAAACACGTTTTCTCCTTTTTTCCAGAAAAATCAACTAATTCGCCCATCCAGTTTGCCAAGTCCACACCATTTGATTTAATATAATCGCTAACCGATTGAATCCCAAAAAAATTCGTTATTTCGGAACCTTTTCCAGCAAATCAACAAAAGGACTCCTTTGAAAAATATGCATGACCCACAACAGTTATTGATCGATCTGAAAAGTCCGAATCCTGACACCCGCAATCACGCGACTCAGGAACTCTGGTTGATGTGGTACCGGGAAGCCGGAGACGAGGCGGAAGAAGAACTCAACCGCGGCACCCGGCTCATGGGTGAAAACCACATGGACCAGGCCCAACAGGTTTTCAACCATCTCATCACAAACTTTCCCGATTTCGCCGAAGCCCATAACAAGCTGGCCACCCTGTTATTTTTAATGGAAAAATATGAGGATTCGGTATTTGAATGCGAACAGACTTTAAAATTGAACCCAAACCATTTCGGCGCTCTTCATGGGCTGGGAATGTGCCAGTATAAACTCGCACGCTACGACCAGGCTCTGAAAAGTTTTGAGAGAGCCCTGGAAATCCAGCCTTACGCAGACGCCAACCGGGGATATATCGCCCGTTGCCGGGGAAAATTAAATTGAAGCTGGTATTTTGAACGACTACTCAACGCTCTCCAAAGCAGAAATCACCGGAAAAACCTACAAATGCGACCTGGCGCGCGGCGGGTTCGAAGGGATGCTGGCCGCCGGCTCGCAGACCTTTTGTCTCTTCATCGCCATTCGGTATTTTAACGCCGACGAGACCATCAAATCCCTGATCGCAGCCGCTCCCTTCATGGGGATGTTTTTATCCCTCATCCTCGTTCACTACGCTGAAGGCACGGGATTGCGTAAATCCCTTCTGGGTGCACTGCCTTCCGTCATGACCGGGCTGTGCCTGATCATTGCCGCCTGGTCCAAAACGGTGGAAGTGTACGCCTTGTTCATCATCATCGGATACATCGGACGCAGCGCATTACTGCCATTTTTGACAGATATTTACGGCGACAATTACCCGCCCGAGAAGCGCGGCAACTTTTTTTCCATACCTCTCATTCTGACGGTCGGAATATCGGCGGCGTTCGGCTACCTGGGTTCCTCGCTGCTGGAAGTCGATATCGAATACTTCACCTGGTTGTTCACCCTGCTCGGTTTCAGTGCCCTGGCCAAAGCCTGGGCGATCTATTGCATGCCCACCAAAAACATCGAAGCAAATACGCACTGGCATCCCCTGGCCAACTTCAAATACATGTTTCAGGACCGCGCCTTCGGGTATGTCCTGCTGACCTGGTTCATCATGGGGTTTGCCAATCTGTGGACGCTTCCTTTAAGAGTGGATTACGTCACCTCTGCTGAATTCGGCATCGAAGGCTCCGCAATCTTCGTGGCGATGATCATCACCGTCATTCCCGATACCATCCGCATGCTTTTCATCCCCTTCTGGGCCAGAATGTTCGACCGCATGAATTTTGTGACCCTAAGAATCATTCTCAATCTTCTGTTCGCCGTGGGAGTGGGAGCGTTTTTCATATCGAAAAACCCCTGGGTTATCGGCATCGGTTCGGGATTGATCGGCTTAGCCTTTGCCGGAGGAAGCATCGCCTGGAGCCTGTGGGTGACGAAATACGCGCCTCCCGGAAAAACCGCGGCTTACATGTCCGTTCATGTCAGCCTGACGGGGATACGGGGAACCATTGGGCCCATGATCGGCTACTGGGCTTATGAAAAAATTGGCGTGGTCAATGTCGGTCTGCTTTCGACGGCCATGATGGTGGTCGCCAGTCTGATGCTCATTCCCGAAATCAAACATGGAAGAAGAGCTAAAAACGAAGGGAGATGACCTTATTTTTTCGCGAGGAGGGTTTTGAGGCTAAAATTAATCAGTCACCGCTTTTATAATCTTGTATGGCAGGTTTGCGTTGTTTAATTCGCCTTTGTCCAGGTAATCGAAGGCGCCTTTTTTAATCAGTTCCGAAGCCAGCTCATCGTCCCCATAACCGGTCAGGACGATAAACGGAACTTTAACGCCGGCTTCACGGGATTGTTTTAGAACTTCCAGGCCCGTCACACCAGGAATCACATAATCAATCAAGACACAGTCGTAGGCGTTGGATTTTAATTTATCCAACCCGGAGGATGCGGAATCGGCCTCTTCAATTTCGACCTGCAATTCCGATTTCTCCAGCAGATCCTTAATAATAAGCCGATCTTCGGCATCATCTTCCACCAGAAGAATCTTTATAGATTTCATGTATGCCCATGAGAAAAATCAAACTATGCGGATATTTCTAAAAAAAAGAACTTTACCACGAACTTAACATTACACAATAGAAAAATGTTTCAATACATTACAGGAGGGACTATAAAGTTATTTTTTAAAGAGAAGCCTTTTCAGGTAAAGGTTTTTCTTAATAGCACCCCCCTTTTGTTTTCTGGAATACGAATAACCAAACATTTCACCCATTGTTGCCCAGCAAGCCCACTGAAAGTCCCTTCTTGATCCCTTCGAAAAAACTTGCTATAAAATCAGTTTCACCCCTGCCTCTGGGTATTAAATAATCAATGAAAATAGGAGACTCTCCAGTTTGAGCAAACCACTAGTCGGCATCATCATGGGCAGTGATTCAGATTTTCCTGTCATGGAAGAAACCAGCAACATTCTGAAACAATTCAACGTGGATCATGAAATCCTTGTGGCATCGGCACACAGGTCCCCGGCGCGGACCAGGAATTACGTCAAAAAGGCGGAAAAAAACGGCATTAAAATCCTGATCGCAGGCGCAGGCGCCGCGGCTCATCTCGCGGGAACCATCGCGGCGGAGAGCATCCTGCCTGTCATCGGCGTACCACTCGATTCCAGCCCGCACAAAGGTCTGGACGCTCTGTTATCCACGTCGCAAATGCCGGGCGGCGTTCCGGTGGCGACCATGGGCATCGGAAAATCCGGAGCCAGAAACGCGGGCCTCTTGGCAGTGCAGATCCTGGCTCTGGAAGACAGCAAATTGCACTCAAAGCTCCTGCAATACAAAAAATATCAGGCCAAAGAGGTCGAACTCAAAAGCCGTAAGGTTCAAACCGCTCATGCCCGAAACAATAAAGATTGATTTTGACGACGAAGCCAGTTTCAGGACCCAGATCGTAAGAATCAAGCGGGTTCTCAATCTCGGCGGGGTGGTGGCTTTTCCAACGGACACGTTTTACGGACTTGGAGCCAACCCCTTCCATCAAAAGGCCGTTTCCCGGATTTTTGAAATCAAGCAACGGCCGGAAAACAAACCCCTCTTGGTGTTGATTGATTCACCCCATCAAATAAATTCCCTGGCCGAAGAAATAAACCCGACCGCGGAAATTTTAATGGAAAAACTCTGGCCGGGTCCGTTGACACTCTTGTTGAACGCCCACCGGCATTTGCTTCCACAATTGACAGGAAACACGGGAAAAATCGGTATTCGCCAACCGGGGAACGATCGGGCCCGCCAATTTCTTTCAGGCATTGGATTTCCTCTAACGGCAACCAGCGCCAACATCAGCGGGTCCAATAACGCCGTGACCGCCGAAGAAGTCGAGGAATCTCTAGGGTCCCGGGTTGATCTGATTGTGGATGGAGGTTCCGCCCCCGGTGAAAAAGAATCCACGGTTATTGATGTGACCCTGTCGCCGCCCCTGATCGTCCGTGAAGGCGCGGTGTCCAAGGAAGAAATCGAAACGGTTCTGGAAATGCCCTGCATCTCCGTTCCCTGAGTTATGATCGTTGGAACAGGCGTGGACATCGTCGAAGTCGCCCGGATCAATAAGTCCCTGGAAAAATATTCCCCCCGGTTTGAGGAAAAAATTTTCACCGCCGACGAAATTGGTTACTGCCGCTCCAAAGCCAAACCGGACATCCATTTTGCCGCGCGATTTGCCGCTAAAGAGGCCGTGATGAAATGCATGGGAGTGGGAATGGACCAGCAAATCGCTTTCAAAGACATTGAGATCACTAATTTAAAAACCGGAAAACCCCAGGTCAACCTGTCTGGAAAAGGTAAGGAACTTTTTATACTGTTAAAAATCAAAACCATCCACATATCCCTGTCGCATGACAAGAATTACGCCGTCGCTCAAGCCATCGCCGAAAGTTAATAAAACGTTTCAACTCGCATGATTTGCTAACCGCTTGCGTTTTATCCATTGAAAATCAGGGCGGACCGTTAGCCTTTGCCCAACATCTCAACCGACCATGCCCAGGAAAAAAACTTTCTTCACAAAACCCAGGCATATTCTGGAATATAGCGGCATACAATTGCTCTCCCTGATGATCCGCCCTCTTTCCAGCCGCCAGGTGTACCGCATCGGTCAGGTGACAGGCAGGTGGTTCCACGCTTTATCCAAAAGGCGAGTTCAAATCGCCGCGGCCAATCTCGACATCGCATTTGGAGATTCCAAATCGCCGCAGGAAAAAAACCGGATCATCCGGCAATCCTTCATACAAATGACCGTATCCACCCTGCAGTGCCTGTGGCTTCAATACGATTCGGAAAAACGCGTCAACCAATTGTTCCCGGAAAAACCCAAAGCGCTCAACATTTTGATAGATTGCCTGGAAAAGAAACGAGGTGCGTTTATCCTCATGGCCCATTACGGCAACTGGGAAGCGATGGCGATGTACAACGGGTACCTGGGGGTCATGCACCTTTATTCCATCGTCAGACCCCTGGACAACCCCTATCTCGAAAAAACCACCCGCGCTTTTAGGACCCGCTCCGGCAACGGCATATTTTTTCGCGACGATTCGCCCCTCAAGATCGTCCGCGCTTTAAAAAACAATTCCTGCGTCGCCGTGATGATGGATCAAAACACCGCGGTCGGAGGCATTTTTGTCGATTTTTTTGGGAAAAAAGCCGCCACCCCCCGTTCCGTCGCCCTGTTGAGCTACAAAATGAACACCCCTATCCTTCCCATCTTTGTTCATCCTGACAACAATGGAACCTACACCATCGAAATCCAACCGGAGCTGAAACTGGAGAAAACCGGGAATAAAAAGGAGGATGTTTTAAGCTGGACCCAGGAATGCCAAAAGGCCATCGAAGCCGTGGTAAGAAAACACCCGGAGAATTGGATGTGGGTCCACCGCCGCTGGAAAACCCGGCCTCCGGAGGAAAGTGGAAATAAAATCTATTGATTCGGTGAAAGAGTTACTCTTTCAAACACCATTTATCGCTTCTTTGTAAAGCCATCGAAATCAGGGCGGCGATAAGCACGAAGTTGTATTCGGCCCCGCCGTTGACGATATTGAAGCCATTCTTGCCCGTAGCCGTGGCGATCGCCACGATCATGGTAAAAATTAAGGGAATGGCCGCCAATCGCACCCACAGACCGGCAATCAGCGCCAACCCGCAAAAAAACTCGGCGCCTGCCGCCATATAGGCGTTGATCTCGGGAAAGGGGATTCCCAGCGATTGCAGATAGCCCGTGAATCCTTTAATGCCCGGTCCGCCAAAAGCGCCGAAAAGCTTCTGGCCTCCGTGATACACAAAAACCACTCCCACCATGACCCGTAAAATCAAAGCAGACAGGCCCGGATACGAGAAGTTGAGTTTGATGAACATGATCTAATCCCTTAGATAAGTTGAGACAAATGCCCCTGAAGTGTGGAGTTTTTGAAACCGCCGGTTACATTTCTTCGGCGATGATTGCTTTGAGCTTGGTTCTGAGGCGGAATACAGCTTTGGAATGAATTTGTGATACCCGGGATTCGGTGATACTTAAAACTTCGCCAATCTCCCGCATGGTGAGTTCTTCATAATAGTATAGCGAAATCATCAATTTTTCTTTTTCAGGAAGCTGGTCGATGGCCTTGGCAATGATTTCTTTCAGCTCAGTGAGCCTGAGTTGCGTCTGCGGGTCGGTGTCTCCTTTTCCGGCCAGGCAGTCTAAAAGACTCTGCTGTTCGCCGGTATCCTTGGCAATCCCAAGATCTTCGAGACTCAATACCGGCATGCTCCTCGTCTCGTTTAAAACATCGAAATAATCATCCATATCCATACCCATCTCGGCGGCAATTTCATCGTCTTCAGGGGGACGGCCCAGCTTGCTCTGCATCTTTTGCACGACGGCATCCAGGGAAGCGGCTTTTTGCCGGACCGACCGGGGCACCCAGTCCATGGAACGCAGTTCATCGAGAATCGCACCCCGAACCCTGAATTCTGCGTAGGTTTTAAACTTCGCGCCACGTCCGGGATCGTACTTCTGAATCGCATCGATCAGACCCAGCACCCCGACGCTGATTAAATCATCGACTTCGATATGGGGAGGCAGGCGCATGGCGATGCGGTTGGCAACGTACTTGATCATGGGGCCGTACTCCCGGATAACTTCATCCCGGTTCTCAGAGGAAATCTCGATTTCCGAAAACCCCTTCGGTTTTTCCGATCCACGTTGTTTGGCGATCACTTGTGATTTTTCAGCCATGCAAAAATTCTTTCATTACGTTCAAACCGTTTCATCCAGAGGAGTTTCCTGCGACGAGGCTTCTTCTTCCTCTTTTACAGGTTCTTCCCCGGCTTTATCCATGATCAAAGAACCCAGCCCCCAGGCGATCGCGCCAAAGAGCAACGCGGCTTCGATTCCCCGGATGAATGCAGTGGTCATTCGCGACCCCGTCAGCAAACTGCCAAACATAAGAATTGCAAAGGAAAAAAGAGAAAAGGACACTGCCATTTTTTTGATTTGAAACTGCGTCATTGGATTTGGAATGCACTTTTCCAGAAGAAGGGGCGGTCGCCCTCTCCCGTTTCCAGCCCTCTCTCATATTCGATTTTTTCCGATAGCTTCTGGATGCACTGGCTGAATTTGGAATAGGGGTACAAATCCATCACCGCCTTTTGCTGGCGAACTGCTTTGGGAACATCGGGGTCGGACAAAATAAAACCAAGGTACTCCAGGGAAATGTTTCTCAAAAACTTATCCGTCACCGCGGAAAGATTGCGGAATACCGCTTGCGCTTCTTTTTCCGAATTCACGGCGTTGATGATGAGCCGGAAATGTTTTTGAGCGTGCTTCTGGTGCAAAATTTTAATCAGAGCATACACATCCGTCAGGGAAGTGGGCTCTGTGGTGGCGACCAGGACGATTTCATGAGCGGCGCTGCAAAAATACGTGACATTGGCGGATATGCCCGCGCCGGTATCGAAAAGCAAAAAGTCATACCCAAGGCTGACCTTATCCAGCTCATCCATGAGTAACATCTTCTTTTCGCTTTCCAGCTGGGTCAGTTCCTGCAGGCCGTCGCCAGCAGGCAGAACCGATAGGTCCGCGGGCCCCTTGACCAGAATATCATCGATACTTTTTTCACCCGACAGGACATGGCCGATATGAAACTTGGGATACAGGCCGAGAAGAATGTCGATATTGTTCAGCCCCAGGTCGGCGTCGATGACTAACACCTTCTTACCTCTTTTTGAAAGTGCGTAAGCCAGGTTGGCGACAATGTTGGTCTTTCCAACACCTCCCTTACCGCTACTCACGGCCATCACCCTGAGTGCCGAATTTCTCATTTCATTCTGTGCAATTTTTTTTAACGTGGATGCCTGATCTCCAAAAGCCAATTTTTCGCTCCTTAATCTAACTTGAAATTAATTAAAAATCAATTTAATTACCTTCTCTTTATTGGCGACTTCGATGTCCTCCGGAACTTTTTGCCCGACAGCAAAATAAGAAAAAGGAATCCGCGTTCGCAAAGAAAAATTAATTAACGAACCAAAACTCACCGCTTCATCCATTTTAGTAAACAGGACCCGGTCGATTCCCAGCAGTGAAAACTGTTTCACCGCCTCCTGAAGAATTTTTTCCTGAGTTGTGAGGCTCAGCACCAGTTGCGTTTCCACACTTCCCAACGCATTGAGCATCACTTTTAATTGCCCGGAATAGGATTTGTCTTTATGGTTTCTCCCCATGGTGTCGATCAACAAAAGATCTTTGTCCTGGTGTTTGCGAACGATGGCCTGCAGTTCTTTGCGGTTGCTCGCCGATTCAACCGGCACGCCCATGATTTCCCCATAAATTCTCAATTGATCGATCGCCCCGATCCGGTAGGTGTCGAGCGTCATCATCGCCACCTTTTTCTTTTGCCGCAGGGCATAATCGGCGGCCAGTTTTGCGATGGTGGTGGTTTTCCCGGCTCCCGTGGGCCCGACAAACATCACCTTTTTGGTTCTTTTTCCGTCCAGCTTGATTGCTCCATCACAACGCAGAACGCGCTTCATCAGATCGACGATGGTTTGCCGCTCCGTCTGCGGATCGCGAATTTCTTCAGGATTCTTTTTATTCGCCGTCTCAACGATTTTAGACGCCAGACGCTCGTTCAATCCCTCTTCCACCAGTCGGGAATACGTTTCCAACTGGTGGCTTTTCAGCCCCATGGATTGAGCCTTCTCGGTGCGGGTCAAAAGCGAAAATATCAGGCGCTTTAAATCAAGGTCATCCTCTTTTAATGAAAGAGGCGTTTCCTCTTGCCAGGGTGCGCCATTTATTATTGCCGGTTCTTTTTTCTCCGAGGGTTCAAAAGCCGCGGTGATTTCCACTTTGGCAACATTTTTCCCCTGCCCCAAAATCTCACCGGGACTTAAAGAGCGGGTGCTTAAAACCAGAGCATCCTCTCCAAGTTCTTTCTTCACCGTGGTCAAAGCCTCGGAATAGCTGGGCGCAAGGAATTTTCTAATTCGCATTGATATTCACCACCTGCAACGTTTTGATCTGAACCGACGGGGTCACTTCGCTGTGCGAGAGCACCACCAGATCGGGTAAAAATCTTTCCGTGAATCGCCTGACATGCATACGAATGGCCGGAGAAGCCAACAGCACCGGGGACGATTCCAGTTTCGGCGCCAGAGTTTCCATGGCTTCCTTCAACCGCGCCAGCAGTTTCTCGGCAATTCCCGGTTCCAGCGCCAGATAGGACGCCGTTTCCGTCCTCTGTATGGACCCTTCTATGATGTCCTCGACGCCGCGGTCCAGCGTCATGACCGCTAAAGTTCCGTCCTTCGCCTGATATTGTTTGGTGATGGGGCGCGCCAGCGCCTGGCGGACAAATTCGGTCAACAGATCCGTGTCCTGGGTCGAGGGAGCAAAATCCGCCAACTGCTCTAGGATGGTGCGAAGGTCCCTTATGGAAATTTGTTCTTTCAAAAGATTCTGCAATACTTTCTGCACCTTGCCCAGAGTGAGTACATTGGGAATAAGCTCCTCCACCACCTTGGGGTTCGATTCCTTGAATTTATCCACGAGGGCCTGAGTTTCCTGACGGCCCAGCAGTTCGTGGCCATGCCTTTTGATCGTCTCCTTGATATGCGTGGTGATCACCGTGGCCGGGTCGACCACCGTGTACCCGGCCATCTGCGCTTCCTGCTTGGCGCTGACGGGAATCCACACCGCCGGCAGACCAAACGTCGGCTCTTGCGTTTTGATGCCTTCGATTTCCTTGTCTGTCGTCCCAGGGTTCATGGCCAAAAGGCGGCCCATCATGACGGCTCCACTCGCGACCTCCACTCCCTTGAGCACAATGGCGTAATCATTGGATTTCAATTGCAGATTATCGCGAATGTGCAAAGGAGGAACGATGAACCCCATCTCCAGGGCAAACTGCCTGCGGATGGATTTGATGCGCTCCAACAGCTCGCCATTGCGGTCCGCATCGACCAGGGGAATCAATTCATAACCCACTTCGAGCTCCATAACATCCAAAGGCAAGATGGACTCCACCCGCTCGGGAACGGGAGCCCGGGCTTCCTCGTCTATTTTTTTCAGTTTTTGCGTTTCCTTCGTCTGGATTTCCTTTAACCGGACAAATGCAATCGTCCCGGTAACCAGACTCAACAGAAAAAACGGAAAAGTTGGCAGTCCGGGAATCAAACCGAAAATAAACAAACATACGGACGCGATCACAAAAGCGTAGGGCTGATTGAGCAACTGCCCCATGAGTTCGAAAGGCAGGTTTTTGTCGGAAACCGCGCGCGTCACCACAAGGCCCGCCGCCGTCGAAATCACCAATGCCGGCAATTGCGAAACCAGACCGTCGCCAATGGTCAGAAGCGTGTAGTTCTGGGCCGCTTCCGCCACGCCCATACCGTTTTGAAGTACGCCGATACTGAACCCGCCGATGATATTGATCAGGGTGATCAATATTCCAGCAATAGCGTCTCCGCGAACGAACCGGATGGCACCGTCCATGGACCCGTAAAAATCGGCCTCCCTTTCCAAAGTCTGCCTGCGGTTGCGGGCATCCTGCTCGGTAATGATTCCTGCGTTCAAATCCGCATCGATGCTCATCTGTTTTCCGGGAATCGCATCGAGAGTAAAACGCGCCGCGACTTCCGATGTCCTGACCGAACCCTTGGTGATGACGATGAAATTGATCATGACCAGGATGATAAAGATAACCGTCCCGACCACATAGTTCCCACCCACCACAAAGGAGCCGAAGGACTCGATGACCTGCCCCGCCGCATCTGGGCCCTCACTCCCATGCAATAAAATAACCCGGGTGGTGGCCACGTTGAGCGACAACCGTAACAGGGTCACGATCAGCAGAAGAGAGGGGAATATGGAAAACTCCAAAGGCGCCAACATGAAAATCGAGACCAGCAAAATGATGATGGCGAATGTAAGACTGAAGGAAAGCAGAATATCCAGGAAAAAAGTTGGAATCGGCATGACCATGACTGCCAGAATTCCCACCACCCCAACCGCGACGACCAATTCCTGCGGTCTCTCCTTGAATAGATTAAATGGATTTGACTGTGCCATGCGTTAAATTTCCATATTCAGGTTAAGTGGTCTTAAATCCCAAAGAATCATCCGCCTTTACGGGGCGTTTTTTCCTTTCAAGCGGTACACATAGGCCAGGATTTCCGCCACCGCCTTGTACAGGCTGGCCGGAATCAATTGCCCGACTTCCACCGTACGGTGAAGAACTTGAGCCAGGGGTTTGTCTTCCACAATGGGAACGTCGTTTTCCTCGGCGATGGTTCGAATTTTCTGGGCAATGGCTCCGGCCCCTTTCGCCACCAGAATGGGTGCCGCGTACTTATCGATATCGTACTTGATGGCGATGGCAAGGTGCGTCGGGTTGGTCACCACCACATCCGCTTCCGGCACGGCGGACATCATCCGCCGGCGGGTCATTTCCATCTGAACCGTACGGATTCTCTGTTTAACCTGTGGATTCCCATCCGTCTCTTTTCGTTCATCCTTGACCTCCTGCTTGGTCATGCGGAGGTTTTCCAAATAGGTGAACCTTTGAAACAGATAATCTATCAGAGCCAGGAAGATCATCACCAGCAGCACCTTGATCATGATTTCCAAAGACACTTGTCCCATGAACACCAGCGTTTGGCCCACATCGAAATGCACTAAAGGCGGAATCTCGTCCCAATGACTTTTTATGGTCTGATAGGAGATAATCGACACAATGGTGATCTTAAAAAGCGATTTGAAAAGCTCCATCAATGAGTTTTTCGAGAAAATTCTTCCAAACCCCTTGAGCGGGTTCAATTTATTAAATTTCGGGATCAAGGGATGCGTTGAAAATTTCAGTCCCCGGGTTTGAATGAGGTTGGAAATGATTCCCGCGATCATTATGGTAAAAAGAATCGGACTCAGAATGAAAAATGTGCTTTTCATGACCAGAACCAGGGCGTTGAACAATTCCTCCGTGGTCAATCGAAAGACGTGCGCCTCAGACAAGAGTCCGCGCCAGAGAGCCATCATTTTCAGCGGCCCCTGTTGCCCGACGGCATAAAGGGAAAGCACAGCGGCCAGCAGAATGAAAGACGAGGTCATTTCCTTGCTGAGGGCAAAGTTTCCCTTCTCTTCCGAATCCGCGATGCGTTTGGACGACGCTTCTTCTGTTTTCTGGTCTTTGTTTTCTTCGGCCACGTTTCTTTTTTATATTTAGAAAACGTTAAAAAGTCTGCATCAGCCCGGCCAATCGGGCAGGCAACTGGGCGATCTGGTTTTGCAAAACCACGCTGAAAAACGGCATGGCCAACGCCACCATGACCAGTCCCACGCCGATTTGCAGGGGAAATCCAACAATAAAAACGTTCATCTGCGGTACGGTTCGCGCCACCAGCCCCAGCCCCACGCTCAGGAAAAACAAAATAGCCATGATGGGAGCCGCGATTTTAACCGCAACCAGAAACATCGATGAAAACGTTCGCAGAATAAACTCGGGAGTCACATTGGAAAAATCAACCTGGGACGGGTTGATCAAATCAAAACTCTGCACCACCGCGCCAATAATAAAATGATGGGCATCGGTGGCCAAAAAAATCAGGATAGCGAGAATATTCTGAAATTGTGCGGTGACGGACACCTGTGCCTGAGTTTGCGGATCGATCACGTTGACCACCCCGAATCCCATTTGAAAATCCACCACGGTTCCCGCCACCTGCACGGCGGTGAATATGAGCCGGACCGCAAACGCCAGCGAAAGACCGATCGCCGCATCGGTCGCCAGATGAATCGCAAGATCGAACAATCCCCTGGGTTCCGCCAGGGGTTGGAATTTCACCATCGGAAAAATCAGGATGCTGAAAACCAGAGCCAACCCGACTTTAAACCGCGACGGAACCTGAGGGCTCCCCAAAATGGGAGCAAACACAATGATCGCCATGACCCTGGAAAATACGAACAAAAAGGATTCAAGCTGAGAATAGTTGAAATTCAGGATGTCCATTACTGGATAAATTCAGGGAAATTGATCAGAATATTCGACGTGAAGCTCATCATGGTCTGCAACAGCCAGGGGAAGAAAAGGATCATCGCCAGAAACACCGCGAGGATCTTCGGGATAAAGGTCAGGGTCAATTCCTGAATGGAGGTGACTGCCTGAAAGATGGACACCAAAAGACCCGTCACCAGACCAAAGCCCAGCATGGGAGCGGACAGCAACAAGGTGGTTTTCATGCTGTCCATCGCAAAATCGATGATGAATGCCTGGGTCATGTTTGCCTTTCTAGCCGAAACTTTTCATTAAAGATCCCACCGTCAAATACCAGCCGTCCACCATGACAAACAGCATCAGTTTGAACGGCAGGGATATCAACACCGGAGGGAGCATCATCATACCCATGGACAGTAAAATACTGGCGACCACCATATCCAGGATAAGAAACGGAATATAGATGAGAAACCCGATCTGAAACGCGGTTTTTAATTCGCTGATGATAAAAGCCGGAATCAAAGTACTCATGGAAACATCCTCGGTGGTTTCCGGCCGGGTGCCGTCAACGAGATTGACGAACAGGGACAAATCTTTTTCCCGCGTTTGTTTGATCATGAACTTTTTCAGAGGAATCTCCGCCTGTTTTAGGGCATCTATCTGCGACATTTCCTCCGCAAGGAACGGTTGCAGGGCACGGGAATTGATTTCCGACCAAATGGGACTCATCACGAATAGCGTCAAAAACAATCCGAGGCCGATCAACACCTGTGTGGGCGGAGTTTGCTGGGTGCCCATGGCTTGCCGAAGGAAACTGAGCACAATGATGATTCTCGAAAATGCGGTTGTCATGATTAATATGGAAGGAGCAAGGGCTAAAACGGTGAGCAGGATTAGAATCTGAAGGGCGCTGGATATTTTTGAAGGTTCATCCACATCATCGATTCCCAGCTGAATGCTGGGAAACGGGATGGCCCACGCGTTAGAAACCGGCCACGCAAGTGTAAGCCCCAGAACAACGGCCAGTAAAAAAATAAACCACCGGTTTCTTTTTTTCATAGCGTTTTGAGTTTTCCAAGGTTTTTCCGGATCATATCGGTCACCTCCTCAACCGTCTTTTCTTTTTCCGTAGGGGGGGATGAAAATTGTTTGAGATAGTTGGAAAAAGCGCCGCGCATCGCAGAGGACTGGATTTGAGGTTCGGGATCATCGGTTTTGGGTGGTTTCCAGAACTTTCCCGCGTTGGCTTCCTTGCCGTTCGCTTTGATCTTTTCAATTTTTTCCGGGTCCTGAATATGAGTGAGCAGGGTAATGTTGTCGTTTGAAATTCCCAATACCAGAATCTCGCCGGCCACTTCCACCAGGACAATATTTTTCTTCGGCCCCAAAAACCCCGTGCCCAATACCCGCACAAACTTTTCATTGCCTCCAAAAATAGAATTTTTCAGGACAAACTTTTTGAACAAATAAAAAATCAGAAACATGAGCGCTAAAACCAGCGCAAACATGCTGAACGTTTTCACAGTGACGGAAACCAGATCCAGGGGTCCCTCTGAACGACGGTCCTTGTTTTCTTCAAAACGAATGGAAGGGGTTGAGGCCATGTTTTGCTCAGCGGGTTCCAAAGGCTCTGGCGATTCGACAGCAACTTTGTCCAGGGTAAATGCCTGATGGTTTTCCTCCAGCAAACCGGGAGCGTTTGTCAGGACATTTTCATCAGGCAAGGAAGGGATCGGCTCTTCCTCTTCTTCGGGAAGATCCACCTTGCTTTTTGCCCTGGCCAGAAACTCACTGAGCACGTCCTCTTCCCTTTTGAAAATATGAAACACTAAGGATTTCCCCTGATCTTCCACCTGAAAATTTTCACGAAGATTAGGAAGTTTTTCACCCAGCACGAACTGCAAGCTGAGAGAGTCCCCGTTGACTTGCGATACATAAATTTGAGGAACCCGGGAATCTCCGGTGTAATAAAAACGTTTGGTGGGCCGGACAGAGGCTTTCGAGACCTCCAGTCGAACGGACTTGCTGTCGAAAACAGGTTTTCCAGGCTTTAAAACCGGTTTGTCAAATTCAAACCGCACGGTCAATCCGCTTTCACTCACATCAGAGGAAACATCCTGCAATAAATTTTCTGCGGGAAAAGCCGCAAAGGTCACGCCCGGTAAAAAAGATGAAATAAGGAAGACAAAACCCAACTTTAAATTTTTGAATTTTTCTTGCATGACCGGATGGCTATTGGCTTCAATAGAATTGCAGTGTCAAAAAAACCTCGCTAAACTCCTGAAATGTTTTAATTGCAAGGCTTATACCGAATGGATAGCGAAACGCGGGAGCGTCTGCGACGCTATTTTTTAGACTTAATTAGATCAAAAAAATCAGATAGTTTTAGAAAAAGAAAGGTAAAGAAGAATTTTTCCTTGCCAATATCCCGGTTGCGAAAAATCTTTATTTCACAATAAAAAGGACGGGATTATGACAGGCGCCAAAAAATAGGGCTATCTGTCGCTGGATATTGACTTTTAAGGAATCCCGTGGGCACGGGGAGGAAGGAAGAATGCAGGAATTGCAGGTATAGGAAAGCGGAACGAAACAGCGCGGAAATAAAATCACAGGCGTGGAATCGGCTCAACCGAGCGACTGCACTCTTTCCATGGGAGATATAATGTCGGTCAGGCGGACTCCGAATTTTTCATTGACGACCACCACCTCACCGCGGGCCACCAGTTTTTGATTGATCAGAACTTCAAGGGGTTCACCAACCAGCTTGGTCAATTCTATCACTGAGCCCTGTCCCAATTGCAGGAAATCATTGATCAACATTTTACTGCGGCCCAACTCGACAGTAACGGTAAGAGGAATATCGAGGATCAAATCCAGGCTTTTGGGCTCGCCTTTTTCCTCTCCTTCAAGACCTTCCCCCGCGTCATCCCCATCGGCAGGTTGAACCCCCTCGGAACCTTCCTGATCTTTTACGGAACTTGCTTCACCCTTTTCCGGATCATCTGCCATTTGGTCAAATCTCCCTTTTTATGATTTCCTCTACCTGAATCGCCTTATTCCCCCTGTAGACACCAGGGAATCCCCTTAGTTTTGGAATCCCTTCCACTTTTAATGTCAAAGGTTCGGAAACGTCCGCCGTCAGCATCAGGGTATCCCCAATTTTAAAACCGAGCAACTCGGCGGGTGTGATTTCAGTGATTCCCAATTCGGCAACGGTTTCAACTTCTGTTTGCAATAATTCCGAACGCAACCGCTTGACCCAAAACTGGTCGACCTCCATCTCTTCACTCTGAAACTGAGCCTTGAGCTTTGGCAGAATGGGTTCAATCGAAGCATAAGGGAGACAGACCGTCAAGGCCCCTGAAAAGGTCTCCAATTCTATATCAAAAAGCAACACCAGAACCATATCGGACGGAGGGACAATGGCGGCAAACTGCGGATTCACCTCCGACCGGACATAGGTTGTGGTCACTGGATGAACCGGCTTCCAGGCTTTTTCCAAATCCTCCAGAGCGCTCAGCACCACATTCTTGATCATACGGATTTCGATGGTGCTGAAATCCCGGCCGGTGATTTTTGCTTCGTTGGACCCGGTCCCGCCAAAAAAGTTATCCACCACCGAAAAGACCAGTTTACTTTCAACCACCAGCAACCCGTGTCCCCTAAAGGGTTCCATACGAAAAATATGCAGGCTCGATGGAACCGGAAGGGACCTCAGGAAATCTCCAAATTTAAGAGTATCGGTGGAAGTGACGCTCACATCCACGGATTTCCTCATGAGAGAGGCGAATGTGGACCGGAACAAACGCGAAAACATCTGGTTGATGATGTCCAGGGTGGGAAGACGGCCACGAAGGATTTTTTCCTGACTGGTCAGATCGTAAGGCACAATGCCGGAGCCTTCTTCCTCCGGCGGCTGATCGGTTTCCGTCTCGACTTCGCCGCCCCCAACGCCCCGCAACAGGGCATCCACTTCGTTTTGTGATAGGACTTCGCTCATGATTTGCGTGAATTATTCAAATTAGGATCAAACATTTATTGAATGATGAATTCGGTGAAATATGCCTCCCTGATATGACCGAGAACCAGGAACCGGTTCACTCTGGTCGTAATTTCGTCTTTCAGTTTGAATTTTCCCTGCACCGAGTAAACATCTTCAAAGTTCTTGCTGCTCAACAGAACAAGCACCGAATCGGTAATTTTTTGAAGGTTTTCCTTAACCTCCGCATGCAACTCCGGAGCGCTCAATTCAAGTGAAACCGTGACTTTCAGAAACCGCTTCCCTTGGCTTCCCGCCAGGTTGACGACGAAAGGGTCCAGGGGGAACATGATCCCAAGAGTAGGCGCCTCTTCAAGCGCGGTATCTCCGGAAGCTCCCTCCGCCGGTGCCTGTTCTTTAAAATAAGTGATATACGCATAATAACCGCCTCCTCCAAGCGCCGACAAAACGATCAGCAAAATCAGGATCATTTTGAAGGGGGATTTTTTTGCCGGAGCCGGATCTTCTATTTCGACTTCGTCTAGAACATCTTCTTGCTCTTCAGCCACTTAGTTTTCTCCTCCGGCCACTGGGACAGACCGGAATCTGGTTTTAAAGCCGTTATCCGCGCACGTTGGAAATTCCGTATCAGTATCTGTCATTTCCGTTGCCATTCTTCTGGATTGCAGTTAAAACCCCTCCGCCTCGCTGATTTTTGATGTGTAAGGATTCAAAATACATAAAACCTCAAGCTACCCGCCTGCTGGTTTATCGGAGCAAAGAATGTGCCAATTTTGCGGCAACTTCCATCGAACAAAATAACACTTTGATTTTTAACCCGTTAGTTTTGGAGCGGAAGGAAGGTTTTCCTTTGTCGGTGGAACTGGCATTATTTGGCAGTCATAAATTTGACAAGGGATTTTAACATATTCAGAGAACCGATAAAGGCTTAATTCGAAGTTTTTAACCCAACCCTTTAGCTCATCGGTGATCTGTTTAATTATTGTGCATTTGCAGATTGCCCATGCCCGGTTTCACAGCATAAAACCTATTTAAAAAACCACCCCTGCCCGGCGATGAAAACCCCTTCAATAAAATAACATTTTTAAAATTAAAAGGTTACAAAAATTTTCTGAAAAAAAGTTACCCGTTCACAACTTGGTATGAGAATTGAAAACTATCATTCTCGTTAAAGAACACCATTTGGGTTCAATCTGAAATAAGGGAGGCCGCGTTTCATGAAAATCAAACACCAAGGGCAAAGGATAGCCATCGCTTTATTCATTCTGATGGCATGTTCTCCAGTTTCCATGGCGGGAGCCGAAGAAGCGGCGAAAATCAGTTACGCGGACACGGCATGGATCCTGGTTTCCTCAGCCCTCGTGATGCTCATGCTTCCGGGACTGGCGCTTTTCTATGGGGGGATGGTCCGAAGAAAAAATGTACTGGGTACCTTGATGCATAGTTTCGTGCCTCTCGGAGTGATAACCGTTCAATGGGTCGTCATTGGATATTCCTTGTCTTTTGGAGAAGACATTGGGAAATTTGTCGGCAACCTGGATAAGGCTTTTTTAAACGGCATCACTTATACAGACCTCAATGGAACCATTCCGGATTATCTATTTTGCATGTTTCAATTGATGTTCGCGATCATCACCGCGGCTCTCATCAGCGGTGGGATGGCTGAGCGTGTCAAATTCAAAGCCTACGTTTTATTTCTTTTTGTGTGGTCGACCCTTGTTTACGACCCGATTTGCCATTGGGTCTGGGGCGGCGGCTGGTTAGGCGAACTGGGAGCTCTGGATTTTGCCGGGGGGACGGTAGTCCATATCTCTTCTGGGGTTGCAGGCCTGGCCGCCGCTCTGGTTCTTAAAAAACGGCGTGGATTTCCAGGAAGCCTGATGATCCCTCACAGCCTGCCATTGACGCTTCTCGGTGCAGGGCTTCTTTGGTTCGGATGGTTTGGTTTCAATGCCGGAAGCGCTTTGGCCGCTAATGAAACCGCCGTCCTGGCATTCACCAACACGCAAGTTGCAACGGGCGCAGGTATGCTCGGCTGGGTGGCCATGGAGTTTTACAAAATGGGTAAAGCCAGTGCTCTGGGAGCGGCATCGGGCATTGTCGCCGGTTTAGTGGCCATCACTCCCGCAGCTGGGTTTGTCGAACCGCTATGGGCCATGGTCATCGGATTTGCCGCGGGGATCATTTGCTACGGAGCAGTAGTTATGAAAGTCAAACTGGGCTATGACGATTCCCTCGATGCTTTTGGGATTCATGGGGTTGGCGGAGCCTGGGGCGCCCTGGCCACGGGGTTATTTGTCACGGTCGGGGGAACGGGACTTTTGGCCGGAAACCTGAAGCAGGTTGGCATCCAGATCATAGGAATCTTAGCGGCGGCGTCCTATTCCTTTGCAGTCACTTACGGAATCGTTACCGTGATCGATAAAACCATCGGATTTCGTGTCGATGACGAAGAGGAAGAAATGGGGCTCGATACCACCCAACATGGAGAAACCGGTTACAACCTGGTTTGATTTTTGAGAATCCCTTCACTGGTTAACTAACCGGAGCCCTAACTCTGACTATCGGCATGAAGAAAAAAAAGGATAAAATATTGGCAAACCAAACTTTTTGATTGACATTTTATCCGATAAAAAATATTGTCACCGTTCACCAACCAATTCGAAAAAATCATTTCGATCTGATCATAGGAGGAGGGGATGAAAAGATTTGTCAGTAGATGTATTTTGCTCTTGCTTGCTTTTGCGGTCCTGGCCAGTTCCGCCCAAGCCGCAGAAGTGAATCTAAAAGTATTGGACGGAGTTGAAATTCATGGTTTTGCCTCCTCATCATACACTTTTAATTTTAACCAGCCCACTCAGCGTGCGCCCAACTCTGCAACCAACAACAACCGGATTTTTGACACGGATCATAACAGTTTCAAATTCGACGTGGGGGAACTGGTCGTATTAAAAGAGACGCCTAATGCAGGCGACATTGGGTTTCGAACCGACATCGTTTACGGTTTCAGCGTTCCCGAGGTCACTCAGTCCACAGCCGATACCGGAGATACGCAATCGCATCAATTTGACATTCAACAGGGTTATGTCTCCTATAATGCGCCCATTGGGACCGGTCTGCAGATCGATATGGGAAAATTCATCACCCATATCGGCGCGGAGGTGATTGAAGGCTACGATGGTTGGAACTATAACTTTTCCCGGTCGTTTTTATTTGGGCTGGCCATCCCCTTCACCCATACCGGTATTCGCGCTTCTTACGCGATCAACAATAGGGTCAGCGTCATGGGCATGGTGGCAAACGGCTGGGACATCACGGTGGACAACAACGACGGTAAAACCCTGGGAGCGCAGATCGCCATCACTCCCATTGACAGTGTTTCATTATTGCTGAATTGGGCCGGAGGACAAGAAGCGATCGGAAACCAGGTGGCATTTTCAAACAACACCACAAACATCTTTGACGTCGTCCTCGACATCGCCCTGACCGACAGCACGTTGGTCCAGTTTAACTATGATTACGGACACCAGGAAAATGGCGCCGTTTCGGGACAAAATGCCACATGGTGGGGAGTCGCCGGCATCATTCGTCACAACTACAACAAGTGGTTCTCAATCAACCTGAGAGGTGAATTCTTTAACGACGAGGAAGGAACCCGGGCCACCTCCGCCACAACCCTCGCTACGGATCAGGGGCAGGAACTCTGGGAAATCACCGTGACTCCGGAGATCCGCATCAATCAAAATATGGTCGTGCGATTTGAATATCGTCATGATGAGTCTAATGAAAAAGCCTTTTTTGATAGCGGCGCAGGGGACACGCAAAAAACTCAGGACACGGTTGCTGTCAACGCCCTGTTCTATTTTTAGGTTGTACAACGCTTAAATAAGCACTCCAAAGAAGATGGGGCCAGGCGGTTTTCCGTCTGGCCCTTTTCTTATCCCCTGCCCTGCTTCTTACTTCTCTGACTGAAATCTACGCTCTGAGTTTCTCCTCTGGCATTTGGGTTTAACCTGCCGCTCAAACCCGGTAAAATGTTTAATAAAATTAAACTTCAAAAACCTCATGCTCACTCAAGACCAAAACACCATCATCTATCTCATGTTCCTGAACGGAATTCTTTTTTTGGGCTTGAATTTCATTGCCCATTCTCTGGTGTTTCCAGGTCCCAAGGGATCCAAAAGAATCGGTTATGTTTTGATCGCCGCCGCGGTTCTGGCCTTCGCCACGCAACTGGAATATCGGGCGCTCCTGTTGTTTGATTTCGAACCGGGCCACGTGCAAAAGATTCTTTTGTTTGGAATGATATTTCCCGTATTCTTAGTCTCGATCGTTTATTACCGGATAAAAAGAAACCGTCTGGAAAATAAGAATCGCTCGATAACCCAACTGCATCAGGAAAAAAATGAAACCGATTGACTTGAGAAGCGATACGGTGACCCAGCCGACAAAGGCCATGCGGGAAGCCATGGCCGGAGCGGATGTGGGCGACGACGTTTTCGGCGAAGACCCCACAATCAACCAACTGGAACAAAAGGCCGCTCAAAAAACCGGCAAAGAAGCGGCGTTATTTGTCCCCAGTGGAACGATGGGCAACTTGATATCCGTCCTTTCGCACTGCGCCCGTGGGGATGAAATCATTCTCGGCGACCGCAGTCATATTTTTCTGAATGAGGCGGGAGGCATCTCAGCCTTGGGAGGGGCCCATCCTCATACCATTCCTAACAACGAGGACGGAACCCTGCCCCTCGATAAAATGGAAAAAGCGGTCAGGCATGCCGACCTTCACTATCCCCCTACCCGTCTGATCTGCCTGGAAAATACGCACAACTATTGCCAGGGGTCGCCATTGACTCCCGAATACATGAAAACAGTGGCTGAATTAGCGGCCCGGCACTCTTTAAAAATTCATCTGGACGGCGCTAGAATCTTTAATGCCGCGGTGGCGTTAAACCTCGATGTGTCGGCATTGACCCGCGATGTGGATTCGGTGACCTTCTGCCTTTCTAAGGGACTCTCTGCCCCTGTAGGGTCTTTAGTGTGTGGCACTGCGGACTTTGTACAAATAGCCAGAAAAATGCGAAAAATGGTCGGTGGAGGGATGCGGCAAGCCGGTCATCTGGCCGCCGCCGGAATGGTCGCTCTGGAAAATCAAATCGAAACTTTAAAGAAAGATCATCAACTCACACAGGATCTTGCGAAGGGTTTGGCAGGCATCCAGGGAATTGGTTTGAATCTGCAACAGATTAAAACCAACATTGTATTTTTCAGCTTGAACCATCCCAAAATCAGTGCTGAAAACCTATTGGGCCAACTTGAGTCCAAAGGCATCAAACTTCTGCTGATTGAACCGGGCATCTTTCGCGCCGTCCTTCACAGGGAAATCCTACCGGCTCAGATAGAACACGTTCTAAAAACCTTCCAAGGTCTCCTCGATTGATGAACGGTCACGATTTAGGACTTAGGGTTTGACACCGCAGCCACAAAACCCTAGAATGTGATGTTGGACAAAACCACAATCTTAAACTTGGGAGATTTCAGTGATAGGAATGGATTTTCAGGAAAATAATGAATTGACCCGGCAAGCGCTGGATGTGGTGAAAAGCCGCTTTCTTTTATGCATCCTGGTCTCGCAGAGAATTCATCAACTCGAAAAAGGCGCGCAACCCGCTATTGAAGTAGATCAAGCCGAATATGCTTCGCAAAAAACCTACTTCTCCCTGGCTCTCAGAGAAATTATCGAAGGGAATATGGACCTGGAACAAATAGACGAAGAATAGAATCTTCTAATTTCCCCTTCCCAACCCCAGGACCACTTCCCTGGATGATCCCTCCTCAGCAAACTCTTAAAAGGTAATAAATTAAACCAAAAAAAAGCCCGCCTTTCGGCGGGCTTTTCATATTGCTTGCTTTCACGACATATTATTTAGGAATAATATCTCGTATAACTTTACCCTCATCGTACATCTTGCGGGTCCGCTTGGTCATCCATACCAACCAACCTTGCAGGCCGATAAATACAACGGCCATGATCGGAGGCATGTAGTACAGAGACTTGGGAAGCGGCGGCTCCAAAATGGTGTAATACCAGGTTGAAATGGCCATGTGCTCATCTTTTTCCTTATCACGGCCCGACCACTGCAAGAATGAAACAGGAATGAAACTCTCAGTTGGAATCTGGACGTCCATCTCCCCTTCGGTAGCCAAGGACCGTTTCAGCATGACCTTGACGCGTCCCTGCTTGAAGATAGAATCCACGATTTCAACCTGACCACCTTCTTTTTTCTCTAAGGCATCAAAACCATGACCAACGATTTCCTCAACACTGCCTTTCAGGGCATACCCTTTATCGTTAGGCGCGTTGGTGGCGTTGTAGTCTTGAACCAATAGGTTGGCTTTCCAGATATCAACCGGCTTCTTGGAATCCCCCATAATAAAGTAGGGCTTTTCCGCTCCAAAGAGATCCTGGAGTTTAGCCGGCCACTGCATGGCCACCGCATCCGGATATTCGGGATCGGTGGACATAAAGCGGAGGTGATATTCGAGCAGATAATAAACCGCGTTATCCTCGGCGCTCCACCTGGAAGAAACCCAAAGGTTGTCCGTTTGAGGATCGAAATTTCTCTTTCCCCGGGTGATCTGGCCCGCCATGGCGATGTAATGCTTTTTGGGATTGTCCTTAAACTCTTCATCCCAGGGTTTGATCTTCGGATCATCATCCGGAATGTGCCAGGAAGGATCATCGATCTTCGGAACAACTTTCCCTTCCGTGTACTTGGAACTGATGAGGAAGTCCGGAACCGGCTTGTTGGTCAATTTGTCGATCTTCTTCCTGGGACAAAGAGAGTTAACGAAAGCCGCCAGTTTCCACCGGTCTTCAATGGTGATCTGATCCTTAAAGTTCGGCATCGGCGTTCCGTTCAACCCGGTGGAAATCGTCCGAACCACATTGAAGGGATCAAAATGGTGCCTGCGGCTACCGCGGAAATTCCAGCACTGTTGCCAATCGGCGGCAACAATGGGAAACCCCCAATCGTCTTTCATCGTCGGGTTACCGTCACCACGGCCTTCGCCTCCATGACACTCAAAGCATTTATTCTTAATGAAGACTTCTTTGCCCTGGTCGATGGCTTCCTGGGGAATTCCCAGATGGTAAGGCTCTTTGGTGCCCCAGGGATTGCTTCCAAAATCCTGGACGTTCACGGTATCGTCCTCATCGTCAAAACTTCGATCTTGAATCAATGTTTTGACAAAGTTCACCACCGCCACGATTTCACCTTCCGACAAAAACTCACCCCAGGGCGGCATTGCAGAACCCGGAAGACCGTTTTTGACTGTACGAATCAAATCCTCCTCCAAAGGAAGCTCACCTGAGTCCGTCTGGCGAATCTTGAACGTTCCCTGGATAAAGTTTCGAGGACGGGTGGCCAGACGGTCCGCAGAAGGGCCGTCACCGCCGCCTTCAACGCCGTGACACCAGACACAGCGTTTGAAATAAACTTTTTTACCTTTTTCCAGCAGATCTTTCTTAACCGGGTCCGCCGGCTGCTCTGCCGCCGCAACCGGAGATGCCAACAGGCAGAATGCCATAAGCAGCACTCCTGTTAACAATCGGCTGATTTTTAATTTTCCTATCTTATTCATAACACTCGATTCCCTCTGGTTGAAGGTTGTTTGTGTTTATTAACTTGTCAAATAGCCCTTACGGACGGATTAGTGGGCGCCTGCCGGCTTACCCTCTTTCTCCCATTGGCCGACATAGGACTCTTCCGTATCAAACGTTCTTGGATGCCATCCTGTGTACCAATATTCAAACAGGATAACCTTCCACATTTCCTCCGTCGTCAAATGCTCTTCCCAGGGAGGCATTGCCGACGACCAGGGGGTTGACTCATTTGGAAGCCCAGGGCCACCTTTTGAAACCCTCCAGAACAGAAAGGATTCTCTCAGCATGGCAATCGTACCGGGATCAATGAAGTTAGCCGGTGTGGGGTTGAACACGTGAGAAAACATTCCCAGCCCGTTGAGCTGATCCCCGTGGCAAAAATGGCAGTTCTCAAAGAACACCGTTCCGCCTTCGGTAACGTTTTTCATGTACTCATGCTTGTCCACATCCAGAAAAGGAAAACTGTCCTTGTAGTTATCCTGTTCATCGATCCGGAACGGGTTCCTGGCTGTTTCCAGGGTGTAGGATTTACCATGCACCTTGGTCGTGGCCGGAGGCGCGGGATGAACCGTTCTCAACTCAACCGGCTCCTGGAATGTTGGGAAAATAGCTTGATAGGTTCCCCAACCCACCAGACACGGTAAGGCGATGAAAACAACGATCCGGGCTATTTTGTAATCACCGACAATGGTTTTCACAATCGGCTTCCTGAATTCCCGGAAAGTTTCTGCATCTTGACTGATGTACAGAAAAGTTCCGATCGACCACAGCATCATATAAGTAATGAAAAGGGTCCAGGGAATCGGGGGATACAAAATGTATTTATAAAAATACCACCCCATCATCCACACCACCAACGCATTCAGTGATATGGGGGGCTTCAGTCGCAAAGCGATATTGGCAATGATCAAAAATGCGCATATCGCTAGATAATAAACGTATCTGTTCAAGATCCAGCCGGGTTCCTTGGGTGTGAATATAGGAAACACCACGTTGTGGAACACCAGCAAGCCGGCGACAAATACGATGAAACTCATAAACGTCTTGTTCATCATTCTCTCCTATATTGTTAACCCTCTGGGGGGGCTTCTGTCTGACTGATAAAATCCACGAGCTTATCCAGAGCTTGCACTGAAAGCATCTGCCCAAAAGTGGTGGGCATCAAACCGTCCGGATAAGGCGCGCCTTCCGCCTCATTAAAGACCAAATAAGCACTGGGATCAAGAATAGACTCCCTAACATAATCCTTAGTGGTTTTGGCCTTGCCCTTATAGTTCGGATCTTTCATTCTATTAGGGGCATTGATCTTCTCATGCAGTGGCGGCCCAAGCTCTCCAACCGCTCCCTCAACACCGGGAATGGTGTGGCAAAGAGGACAACCCAGCGTATTGATCATCTGATCAATCGGCTCGGTCCCGACCACGAACACCGGTTGCTCACCCCCATCATCGGCTGGAGCGGCTTCCGCGGCCGCATCCCCACCCGTAGGCAAGGGAACGGTAACATTCCCAAACTCACCGGGAGTTTCCTGCGACTGCAAATACGCAATAACCGCATTGACTTCAACCGGACTTAAGCTGATCGGCGGTTTACTGATGACCGGCATCGGGCTCTTGGTGTCGCCCGCACCACCGAAACCTTCAACAACATAACAGGTCGGGCACATCAGGGATTCACGGATGTAATCCTCACCGATCAGATCGGTTCCGGCGCCGGCTCTCCTGTATTCAGCTTGAACCTCCCCCGGAACCCCTTTGATGAAGCCAGTGGCGGGCTCCTTCTCACCTATTGCGATCGGACTGGTCTTATACCTATCCTCCTGGATGCGTTCTTTACTCCGCTCCTCAATCCCAAAAAGGTTCGGGCAACGGCCGATGTGGTCGGTGGATAAAAAGGTATGACAAAGAGGACATTGCCCCTTACCGATGGATTTCTGCCCTGCTACCTGCTCGGCGCCAAAAATAATGACCCGTCCCATTTCAACATATTCTTCCATGGTGAGGTCTTCAGAGATCGCCGCGGCCTTCGGAGGCGGATCACTTCGTTGCTGGGGCAGCCAGTTGGTGTAACCTGCCAGCAATACGGACACCGTTGACCAAAAGAAAAATGCCCGGATGATGGGAGGAGATTGATCTTCGATTTTCTGGCTTTTGAAGAACACCCCCCAAGCCAGCAAAATCACTAACACAGTAAGCATCTGGTATTGAAAAAAGAATCCGATCTGTTCTTGTTGCGTGAGACCGAACATATGGACCGTTTCAAAAAAACTCACCAGAGCTAAAACACCAAATATCCCGCCCCACAGGGTCGTGTTCACGTCTTCCCGCTCCCGACAATGCTTGATCACATTGCCGAAAGCGAAGAAGGCAAAGAATGTGTACGCCAGGGTCAAAAACGTCCACAGTATGTCTTGCTGTTCAGGTAGCATTCCTCACTCCTCTCCTTTTTTCCTCAGATTAATCTATTTAATCCAAATTCCACGTTATTGTTGCTGTTGAGCGGGAACTGGAACGCCTTCAGGTGCTTCAGCCTT